>NZ_KQ960145.1:156453-191214 GCF_001553085.1 Parvimonas sp. KA00067
TACCTTTGTGAATTACACTACTCTCAAACAAAACTGATACAAGTTTCCATTTGTATCTAGTCTTAGTACCTTTGTGAATTACACTACTCTCAAACCTAAACTCTTTTTCTGTGTCTTCTTCCCACCGTCTTAGTACCTTTGTGAATTACACTACTCTCAAACCTCAAATAAAAATTTTTGTGAGAGTTTTTATGGTTACGAGCCATTGTCTAATCAATAGATTTCGCATAAATCATCATCTATTATAAAGATACTTTCTTTTTGTAGTTTACTAATAGTAATACTTTCAACTAAAACTATATTAAAATCATTATATATCACATACTCATAAAAGTCAATTATTTCTTTTTCGCTAAAATTTTGTCTGAAATTTATAAATATAAAATTTTTTATTCCAAATAATTCGTTTATTATATTCATATAATTAATTATTCTATCTAAATCTAAATTTTCATAATTTTTTATTTTTAATTTAACTGACTTTAATAAATCTAGTATATCCATTTCACTATCAATTTCCAAATATAAATCATATTGAGATATAATTTTATATATAAAATTCTCGATTTCAGACTTTATTTTAAAACTTTCATCAGAATATTCTAACAAACTTATTTCTTTAATTTTTTTATACATTTTTGTTAAACACAATTTATTAATATCAAAAGAATAGTAATCATTAAAAGTAAATAAAAATTTTGAAGGTACAATCAACTCATTTTTATCAAAAAGTAAAATTTTACCATCTTTTATATCAAGTTTATTAACAAAAGAATCAACTACTTCTCTATATTCTTTTTTATTTTCAATAATTAATACATTAATTTTTTCATTCAAATCTAAATGAAATGTAAAATTTTTTATTTGTAATTTCAAAATATTTCTATCCTTTCATCACTATCTAACATATTTGAATTATATTCTCCTACTAAAGTTTGCATTTTTTGAAACTGTTTTTCTGTAATATTAATTACTTGAACAAGTCCTTTTGGTGGCAAATTTTTCTTTAATTTTGATATAAAATTTTCAGCTGAAGTAGAATTCAACAACATTTTTACATACAAAGATTCCTGTAACATAATAAATCCATTTTGTATTAAAAATTTTCTGAAACATCTATATTCTTTTAAATCTTCTTTTTCTATTGTTGGTAAATCAAAAAATAATAAAATTCTCATAAATCTATAACTCATTTTCATATAACCTTAAATTTGAAAAATCTTCACTATCCAAAGCATCTAATAAACTTTTTGTATAAATTCTTATCGCGTCTTGAATAAAATATTTTTGTCCATTAATTATAAGTTGACTAGATAAAATTTTCTGTATTTCTCTCTTCTCATCTGTTCCAAAATTTTCAATATTCATCTCAACAATCTTTTTATCTATTATTGGTCTAAAAGGCTCCATTAAGTCACAGGATAAATTAAATGGATTAAACTTATTTCTATGAAATATTCCTAGATTTGTTATATATCCATTAGAAACAATTTCTCTATTAAAAATAGAAAGTATTATAGAATATCCATAATTCAATGCCATATTAATCGGATTTTCTTTATCTTCCCTACAAAATGAATTTCCAAAAATAGCATTAAAATAAACTTTAGCAGAATGTCCTTCTCTATTAGTTTTATCAAAATTTTCTATTTCTACCATATATTCTTCCAATAATTTATATTGCTTAATATTAAAATATCTTAAAAGTTCCTTCTGATTTTTTATTTTTTCGAATACTATAATAGCCCAAAGTTTGCCTTTTATTTCATCTTTCCAATTAGCTTGAAATTTAATTCTCTCACTACAATCAAAAGAGCCATAATAAGACATGAGTTCACTTTGAGGATTATGCATTTCATCACAAAAAATAACTTTTATTTTGTTTTTTACAAGCTCACTTAAAAGAGCAGTAGTTATAGAAACAGATGTGCTTTCTACTATAAGCACACCTATTTCTCCAATATTTACTTGACTTAACTTATCATTTTTTCTTATATTCATATTCTTATATCTTAAGTCAAGTTTACATCTATCAGTTATTACTATTGTTCTCCATCCTGCCATTTTTCTAATCCTTCTTTTTTCTCAAAAAGTCCTGTAACAGATTCATCCACAAATTGAATATCTTTTTCAACAAGTTGCTTAAATTTTTTACCATTTAATTTCCCAAAAGCCATGCTTAATCCTTCAAATGAAAGATTACCATTTTTATCTAATTTTTGTTTTCCATTTTTATCTAATTCAGGTTTTTCTAATAATTTAAAATTACCATAAGTATCTTTTTTGAAAATTTTTAAAAATTCTAATAATAATTTTGCTTTATCAAGTAAATTCAAATTTTTAAAACAATCAAACACTTCTATTAATTCATCATATTTTTTACTATTATAATAATTAGCATAAATCTTTGAATTTAATCTTTCACAAAAATATTCATACAACTTTATAAATTCTATATTTAATCTCTCTTTTGCCTCATCTGTTGTTTCATTTCTATCATTTTCTGAAGTTTTTTTCAAGAAATTAATTCTATATTCTCCATTTTTAACATTATTATTGTTATTATAAAAAGCGGATAAATGTTTGATATATTTTAAATGTTCTCCATCTGAATAAAATTGTTTTGAATTTTTTATTTCTAATTTATTATCTGTAAATCCAACAATTCTATATGGATAACCATTTAATAAAATTTTTTGTTTTAAATTTACTTTTCTAATAAATTTAGGACTATTATATCCTTTGTCTTCTAAATATTTTTCAATATCCTCATTAGAATTTATTTTTTCTCTATCAAATATAAAAATTCTATCAAATCCAAACACTTCTTTATTTTTATCAATATATTTAAAAACAACAAAATATGCAGGCATAAGCGTACTAAAATATCCATATTTTTCAGCAATTTTGCAACTATCTTTTAAACTTGATTTCAATATTTTAGGAGTATTTGGAATTACAGTTAATTTTTTATCGATTTTAGATTTTTTTAGTATTGTCAAATCAAACAACTGTCCTTTACCCTCAGTAATCATTTGAGTAATATTAGCTGTCTTTTTATTTATCATTTCGGAAATAGTATTTATAGAATAGTCTTTTAGCCAAGCAACATTTTCGCCTCTTGAAACATCATAATCAAATATTTTCTTAAAATTATAAGTTTCTCTAATATTATCAACTTTTCTTCTATCTTCTATAAATTTCCAATAATTTTTGGTGAATTTTGTATCAAAGACATTTCCAACAACTATATTCAAATAGGCATCTTGAGCATGATGTGCATCATTTAAGTCTCTAACTTTTATTATCCCATACTTTTCTCTAAAATCACTCACTAAATTAGCTTTAGAACAAACAACATCAGTATTTTGGAAAATAAACTCAAAAAGTTTTTTTACTTCTAAAGTTGACTGCCTTGTAGTTACTAATTGTCTAGAAATAAATCCTGATAATTCATCATCTGAAAAATAAGTATTTCTTCTTAATCTATTATATTTTTCAATAGTAATAAATCCTTTTTCTCTTAAAAAATTCCAAAATTTATTCATCCTAAGTCTAATAGATTCGTCCAAATAATCCCTATTATCTTTATCTTTATTTATAGTTTTTTCAACTAAAACAATATTATCAAAACTATCATCTTTTAATTTAGATTGAGGAATTATATGATCTATATCGTAAGTATTAGCAAATAATAGTTCATTTAAATCAATATTTTTACCTGTGTACATAGATTTTCCGAGTTGCATGAAGTATAAAAATAATTTTTTCTCTCTTAATCTATTATCATCATAATTGTCAACTGATAATTTTAAATTATCTAAATTGTTCAAAAATTCCTCATTCGAATCTTTCATATTCGCATATAAAGTTTTTATACGCTCTTTTCTCTTTTCAGTTTTCTTCCCTTTTTCTCCTCCACCTCTTGCCATTTCAATAAATATTTTTTTAGGATTTTTACCTGTAATTTTCTTTATTTCCATAGCAATTTTATAAGTTTGAATTATAGAACGTTTAACCGATGGAGAAACATATAATTCATCTACATATTCATTAATATTAAATTTTTCTAAAGTATTTTCTTGATTTTCTTCTGCAACTTTCTCTGATAGATTAAATTTTTTAGAAGTAAATTCCATAAAATTATAATTTGTACTTCTTAATGCAACAATTATATTTTCAAATGATTCAGACTCTATCACATTTTCAAAGCATATTTCTGTTAATAACCTTTTAGATAACCTACCCCATTTGTTAAATTTCATTTTATTTATCTTTTTTAATTCATCATCTGAAACATAGTCTTTAAACTCTGTATTATTTATTGCATTTTTAAATAGTTTTTTATCATCACCATAAAAGCATTTAAATTCTATACATTTTTCAACAAAATTATATCCTCTTAAAGTATCTATTTTATCTCCAATTACCTTTTTAAATTTTATATAACTATCTAATTTTGATTTAAATTCATTATCTAGCCCTGAAATATCTTCTTTTTCCACAAAAATTTGTTTAGTTTTTAAGTAATCTACAAATTTTTTCTTTGTAACCTTAGAAGTTGTTTTAAAAAGCTCATCAATAATTTCATTTTTTAAAACAACATTTATAAATTCATTTTTAATTTTTACTTTATTTAATTCATTTAATAATTCATACTCTGAATATAGTAAAGAATTTTTAGGAAGTACATTTTCTGTTTTCAAATAACTACACCTATTAGACATTCTTTCAATAAATGCTTTCGCACTTTCTTCCATATCTACTATTTTTTCAAAATTCCAAGGAGTAATTTTTTTATTTTCTTTAAGTTTAGCCCAAGAAAATTTACCTTTTAAAGTCCCAATATAATAAGGAATTCTAAAAGTAAAAAGTTTTTCTATTCTTTCAATGTTAGTAATTCCATCAATTTTTTCTAAAAGAAAATCATAGTATTTACTTTGATTTTGTAAAATTTTTTCCAGTTCTATTTTATGAATTTGATATGGTATAACACCATTATCGTTGGTTTTTAGTTTTGGTAATAATTTATTTTCATTTAATTTCAAGTTTATTTTTTCTAAAACTGCGTCATTTTCTTCATATTCTTTTATCTTAGCAATATATTCTTTTATTTCTTTATTTAAATCTTCTTGAGTACAAGTGTTTTTCTTTTTACCATTATTTAAGCTAGATGAAATATACGATACATAATTCTTTTCCTTGTTTTCATTTCTAAAAAATTCAAAATAGTCTTTTTTAGGTAAATATTTTTTAAAAATATATTTTAAATTACATAAATCACATTTATGCTCATCATAAAGATTAACTTTTGATTCTGAAATGTATTTATTCCCTTTCAAAATATTATTTAAAATCATAAAATCATAAACTTTTTTACAAATATCGATAAGTAAAATATTTTCTCCAAGACTTAATGCTATTTCATCTCTTTTTTCATCATATTCAATTTCTGATAAATTTATTCCTTCATTTTTTTCTTTTTCTTCATAATTAATAAAAATGTCCTTAAATTTAACTCTATACCCTATGCAACAACGCAAAACACTCTGTATAACTTTACTATCAATTAGTGAAACAAATGATTTTCCCTTTGAAGTTTTATTCTCTTTACTACAAATTATATCTTTTATATTATCACATAAATTAATATCTAAATTTTCTTCTAAATTCTCACTTAAATAAGCAGATAATTCAGAAAATACTTCTTTAAAATCAGTTACACTATCAAAATCTTGACCTTCAAATATAAAGTGTCCTCTATATTTTAATATATTGTGAATAGCAAGGTAAATCAATCTTATATCGAACTTTTTATTTTCATTTTTAATTAGCTCATTTCTCAAATGATATACAGTTGGAAAATCTTTATAATATTCCTTATCTGTATAGTTTTCATCATTAAAAATAGGAAATCTAAAATCAAAAGTTTTATCCTCATTATGCAAAGTACTTTCTTCAAGCCTTCTGAAGAAATTTTTATCAATTTTACAAATTTCAGTTTCAAAAATTTCTTCAAGATATTTTAATCTTTTACTTCTTCTCTCTAATCTTCTTCTAGAATTTCGTTTTACTCTCCTATCCTTTGCAGTTTTAGCCTCATCAAACAATCTTGCACCCCACATATCTTTTTTGTTAAAACGAAGAAGATTATAAGATAAATCACTTACTGCCCAACCTACAGAATTTGTACCAATATCAAATCCTAAGTAATAATCATTAAATTCTTGTTTCTTTTTTTCAATATTTCCTTTCATAAATCCTCCTTATTTATTAATAAAATTTTCCAAAAAAATTTGACAAATTTAAATTTTTATATTATAATTGCTACAGAATAGCTTAGTACCTTTGTGAATTACATTACGAGTTCAAATAAAAAGTTATTCAAATCGCCATAAAGGCTAACCTATATGTTTAGGTCAAACTCACGAAAGTGAGTTTTTTTATTGTAAAACAACAAAGTTCACGGCTACTCACTTGATGAGTAGTATTTATTGAAGATTGGATTAACGATTATCCTAAAAAAATATTCGATTACAAAACACCTAGAGAAATTTTTTTATGTGACTAATTTATTCTTGCAATTTTTAAAACTATTTTAATACCAAGAAAACCTTTTATCATAGCATAGTTAAATTATAAGTATATAAACGATTTTTGTCAATATTTTTATTATTTAATATCATTTTTTTATATGCCTTAAAATTTCCCGCAAAAAAAAGAGCCAGATTACTCTAACTCTCCTGTGTTTTATTTAAGTAGTCGGTTGGTCGGTGTATCCAACATCTCAGATACCTTTTGCAAGGTGTGGCAGGAACCCTTTCTGCCCTCAACTACTTATTTGTTACTTATATTATACCCATTTTTTTATTTTTTGTCAACTTTTTTCAATCTTCCACTAAATTTTCTGCTCTCTAATTTATAATCATTTATGGTATACATACTGGCAATAAAAAATTTATCTTTTGTTTTGTTTAGTTTTAAAGCCAACAAAACATTTTTTTCAAGGCATTTCACATACTCCAAACTTATTTTATTTTCATTTGGATTTATTCCAACATAATCCGGATTTTCTATTATATTCTCAACATCATCAATATATTTTATAACATCATAATGTTTTCTTTTTTCTATATGTCTTTTCAATCCATGTCTTGAATACTCAATTTCTGATAATTCAGATTTAATTCCCAATAAATCTTTAATGCTATCTTTTACTTTCATATACTCTACCTCTTTAGTATATTTTATCATAAATAATGTAAAATTTAAACTCGTATAAAAAAAGAGCTATCTTTACAGATAACTCTTTACTATGTAAGCACACCCAAGGTTGCTTAACAAAAAATGTACGGTACCTTTGCAGTTAGCTCAGAGTAAGCAATCTTACGGCACATAGAGTATTTTACTTATGGCTGCTTCCGTCAAGACCTGACCAGGTTCGTAAAGCTCTATTGCGTAAGGACCCACTCGTCAACACCACTTTCAAAAGTCGGCTACACCCCTTGAAAATCTAACTTGGGAATTCAGTCCTGCTATAGCAGATTGCAGGTTACAGGGTACTGCTAACACCCCACCTAGTGCATGGCGGAGAGCGAGGGATTTGAACCCTCGAAACGCTTTTGGCGTTTACACGATTTCCAATCGTGCTCCTTCGACCACTCGGACAGCTCTCCACAATACTTATATATTATAAAGTATTTTTTTAATTTAGTCAACAATTTTTAATTTCACTTTAAAAACTCTGAAATTTTAGTTGCTATTTCTTTTGGCTTTTCCGTATAAAAATTATGTGTAGTATTTTCTATAAAATAAACTTTTATATTTATACTTCCTGTCTTTTTATATTTTTCAACCTTTTTATTTTTATACTCATAAGCATCTTTAGGTAAATCAGATAAAAGCAATAAAATTTCATCTTTCAATCCTAGTGAAAATATATCTTTGTAATCATCATACCTTATGTCAAATAAAGAAGATATTATATTTATATCCATATTCAAACTATTTTCTAAAATATAATTTCTTGAGTATTCTTTTTCTTCCTCTAAGGTAGTTTTCATATAATCATCTTCAAAAATTCCACCATCTAAGATAATTATTTTTTTCGCATATAAAAATCTTGAAAACTTTAATAATAAGTCTGCTCCTAAGGAATAACCCATTACTAAAGAATTTTTTGGAATAACCGATTTAATCCAATCTAAAAATTCTTTTTCATTTTTTATATTTACATCAATATTTGAATATTGTCCCGGAATATCTATATATTTTATTTCATATCCATATTTATTTAATTCTAAATTAAGCTCTGTTGTAGTTTCAATTTTACTACCTAATCCAGATAAAAAATATATTTTCTCCATATTTAATAAAATTATCTCCTTAATTTCTACTTGAAATAAAAATCCCAAACATAACGCCAAGCAAACATAATACAACACTCAATATTATATAAATTATTGCCATAACGGGCTTATTAATTTGAAATAAGTTATTTGCTTCTAGTGAAAAAGTTGAAAAAGTTGTAAAGCCTCCACATACTCCAGTTTTGAAAAACAAAGTTAAGTTTTTTGACCAATTATTTTTAACCGAAATACCAACAACAATTCCAATTAATATTGCTCCAAGCAAATTTGTTATTAGTGTTAAAATCGGAAATGTATTTTTATATGGAATTAAGCTAATTGAATATCTTAAAATCGCTCCAATAGCTCCACCTAATCCAACAACTAAAATCTCAATCATAAATACCTCTAAATTTTTTGAATCATAACCACATAAGGTGGATTATTTTTTTGATTTTCGAACAAAAATTTAAGAACGGTAAATTCTTTTTGTTCCAAATTTTTTAAAAACCTTGAAATTTCTGCACTCTCTATTTGTCCACATAAATGTCCTATGTAGAAAGTTATAAAAATTACTCCGTTTTTATTTAATTTTCCCAATAATTTTTTCAAACTTTTTTCAACATCGACTGCATTTGTAGTTATATTCTTATCTCCTTTTGGCAAATATCCCAAATTATACATTGCAAAATCAATATTTTCTTTTACATATTTGTCAAAATCTCTATGATTTTCTAAAATTAATTCATAATTTGAAAAATCTTCAAGTAATTTTTTTGAATTATCCAAAGCGTCTTGTTGTATGTCGAAACAATAAAGTTTTTTTGGCTTTAAAATCTCTAGAATATTTTTAGAATCAAAGCCGTTTCCAACTGTCATATCCACAGCCACTTCGACATTGTCAACATAACTTTGCATAAAAAATTCTATTAAAGTTTTTGTATTATTTATTTTTACACCCACTGCAACTCTTTCCTTGTTCTAAAATTTCTTCAATATCACAGATATATAAATTTTCTTCTTTTTTAGTTATTCCTAAAATTCCGTCAAAAAATATTCTTGAATAAAAAGTTTTTTTCTCTTTTAAATATATTTTATAAGCAATACATTTTAAGAAAAATCTGTTAAATCTTTCCATCCCCTCATCATATTTTATTTCTTCCAAATAATAGTCCTCATCTCTAAAGGTAAGTTTTACATATCCGATTATATTTTCTTCCATAACCAAACTGAAATAAAATGTTGGAATGGATAAGTCCATACTGCCACTAATTCCGTATTTAACATAAAGCTCTTCAAACTCTTCCGGGGTAGCATTTTTCAATCCTATCATTACAAACTCCTTAAATATTCTATTTCTTCTCTATTAAGTTCTCTATAATTTCCTATTTTTAAATTTCCAAGTTTTATTTTTCCAAAGGCAATTCTCTCAAGAGAAACAACTTCATAGTCCAAAGTTTTAAACATTTTTCTTATCTGCCTATTTCTGCCCTCTTTCAAAAAAACTTTCGCCATATTATTTTTAAAATCAAAAATTTCAAATCTTGCTTTTCTTGTAATTTTCCCTTCAAGCATTATTCCGTTCGATAATTTTTTTAAATCGCTCTCTTTTAAAGTTTTATCAACTTTTACGATATATTCCTTTTCGACATTATGGCTTGGATGAGTCAGCTTAAAAGCCAAATCTCCATCATTTGTTAAAAGCAAAAGTCCAAAGCTGTCTTTATCAAGTCGTCCAACCGGATAAATTCTCTCTTTAGACTCTATTAAATCAACTACAACTTTATCTTCGAAAGGGTCTTTAAGAGTACTTGCATAACCAACAGGCTTATTTAAAAGAAAATACCTCTTTTCTTTCTCTAAACTAATCTTCTTTCCCTCAACCACAATTTCATCCTCTTGTGAAACGTCAAGACCTTTTTGTGCAACTTTTCCATTTACAAAAACTTTTCCATTTTCTAAAAGCAAATCTGCACTTCTTCTTGAACAATATCCAGAATTTGCAATAAATTTATTTATTCTCATCTTCTATTTCCATATTTTCATCTTCAACTATTTGATTTTTTTCTTCATCAGAAATAAATTTCTCTATATCGGGCAAATCTTTTAAAGATTTTAAATTAAATTGATTTAAAAAGTTTAGAGTAGTCTTATAGATTATCGGTTTTCCAATTCTATCAAGTCTGCCTGCCTCTGCAATAAAATCCTTTGAAAGCAAAGTTTCTATTGAGCTGTTACACTTAACACCTCTTATTTCTTCAATCTCTTGTCTAGTTATCGGCTGTTTGTAAGCAATAATCGCCAAAGTTTCTAAAGTGGAGTTCGTTAAATGTTTAGTTGTAACTTTTTCAAAAAGCTTTGAAATAATCTCGTGAAATTCTTTTCTGGTCTTTATCTGATAGTGATTAGAAATTTTTTGAATAAAAAGTCCTCTCTTTTGAAATTCAAATTCTTCTACAAGTTCATCAGCTAAAACACTCGCCTCTTTTACAGAAATTTCCAAAACTTTTGCTATATCATCAATCTTTAAAGGGTCGCCATAAACGAATAGCAACTGCTCGATAACTTGTTTATATTCTCTACTATTCAACATCATCACCCACTAAATTAAGTTTAATATTCTTATCTTTATCTTGAAAAATACTTACAAAATTATTTTTTACAAGTTCTAAAATAGACATAAAAATTGTTATAAGCTCACTTTTTGTTCCATTATAAAAAATTAAATCTTCAAAATAAACTTCTTTCTTTTCAAAAATTTTTGTCTTTATCATAGAAATATACTTTTCTATTGGAAACAAATCTTTTTCTATAATTTTTTCAAAAGAATTTTCTTCTATCTTGTTCTTATATTGATTTATTATATTTTCCATTAAAGTCAAAAGCAAATTCACATCAGTATTTAAAATAATTTCCTTATCCTCTGTAATGTACTCGGTTATATCCGATTGCATTTTTGGATATGCTTTACTTCCCTCAGTTTCCAAGTTTTTAAAGTATTCTCCAACTTTTTTAAATTTTCTATACTCTATGAGTCTTTCGATAAGCTGTTCTTTTGTAACAATATCTTCATCTTCTTCATCTGTAACTTTTGGAATAAGACTTCTCGATTTTATTTCAACCAAAGTGCTAGACATAAGTAAAAAAGCTGATATATCCGTATCTTCTCCATAAACGGAATTTTCTATTACTTCAAGATAATGCTTTGTAATCTTACTAATCTCAATATCGTATATATCAACTTTTTGTTTTGAAATCAAATCAAGTAGCAAATCCAAAGGCCCTGAATATGCATCTAAATTAACAACTAAATCCATTACATTACCAACATAGATGCTATTTTAAGGATAAAACCACCAACAGTTTGAACTGCAGGAGTTAAAAATGTTCCGAAAGTTCTAGTCAATATAAGAGCAAGTAAAATGAAAGTTGTATAGTTTGAAAGTTTAAAATATTCATATTCAACTTCTCTTGATAAAAATGCACTTACAAAAATTGCGCCGTCAAAAGGTGGTAAAGGTATTAAACCAATAATCCCAAATACAATACTAATTGAAAAAACATCTCTAAAAAGCATAAATAAAAATACACTTTTTGAGCCTATCATCAAATAAATTATTGCTGAAATTAAAGCTATCAAAAAACACATAACAGCATTTGATAAAGAATAAATTATTTTTCCCCAAAATCTATTTTTAAAATTACCCACATTTACTTGTAAAGGCTTAGCCCAACCAAATTTAAAAATCAAGAAACAAATAAAACCGGTTATATCAATATGATTAACAGGATTTAAACTTGTTGCTCCATTAAGTTTTGGTGTGTCATCTCCTAAAGCCAAAGCAACATTTGCTTGAAAAATTCTACAAGCTATAATTACAAACATTATAGCAATAGCGACAACTAAATGTTCCATTAAAAAGTCCATACTACCTCCTATTCATTTCATTTAAAATAGCCATAGCCGTTTTAAAATCATTTATCTCTCCATTAAAATACATTTTCTTTAAATCCTCAAAATGAATTTTTACAATACTTAAATTCTCATCATCATCTTCAGGTAATTTAGAAGAAAACAAATCACAAGCTCTATAAATTACTGTTTTTTCAGTACAAAATCCAATGCTATTATATCCTTCAAAAACTTTTTCTAAATTTTTTGAACTAAAACCAATCTCCTCTTGCAATTCCCTAAGAGCGGTTTCTTCGTAATTTTCTCCATCTTCAACAAGTCCTGCAGGAATTTCCAAAACGTCCATTTCAACCGGAAATCTAAATTGTTTTACTAAATAAACATAACCGTCTTTGTCAATCGGAAAAATGGCAACAGCATCTTTATGCTCAACAATTTCTCTTTTCAAAACTTTTTCTTCAGTTTCAAAATATTCGAGTTTTAAATCTAAAATTCTACCCTTAAAAATTTCTTCTGTTTTTATTTTTTTATACATCTTAATTTTTCCTTTTTCTCATCAGCTATTCTTATCATTTCTTTAGACTGTCTTATAGTTGTTTCATTGATATTTGCTCCACCTATAAGTCTTGAAATCTCCATAACCTTATCTTCATAATCTGCACATAAAACTTTTGACAAAGTTGTATCTCCAACAGTTTCTTTACTGATTATAAAATGTGTATCGGATAAAACTGAAATTTGTGGTAAATGAGAAATTACTAAAAGTTGATGATTTTTAGAAATTTCAGCAAGTTTTTCTCCAACAATTTGAGCCGTTACACCACTTATACCCGTATCAATTTCATCAAATACAAGAGTTGAAATCTTATCTCTATCGGATAAAACTTTTTTAAAGCCCAACATAATACGGCTCATTTCTCCACCTGATGCAATCTTGTAAATCTCTTGTAAAGCCTCTCCTTTATTTGTAGAGATTAAGAAATTCACTTCATCAAAACCAATATGTGTAATTTTATTGTTCGTCTTTATATCTATTTTAAAAATTGAATTTTTTAAATCCAAATCTAAAAGTTCTTTCTCAATTAATTTTTCTAATTTTATTGCAATTTCTTTTCTTATATTTGAAATTTCATTTGCAAGATTTTTATATTCATTGCTCAAAGTTTTAAGTTTATTGTTCTCTTCTAAAAGCATATCCTTTGAATGCTCAAGCAAATATAAATCTTCTTCCAAAGAATTTTTATACTTTATAAGACCTTTTTTATCCGTTCTATGTTTCCTCTTTAAGTCATTCAAAAGATTAAATTTTTCTTGTAAAATCATCAAACTCTCTTCGTCAATATAAATACTTGAATGATAATTTTGTAATTTTTCGAAAAGTTCTTTTAATTCAAAAGAAATATTTTCTAAATCCTCACTAAATTTAACATTTTTATCATTTTCTTCCAACAACAAAACATTTCTATTTATTTCATTTAAGAAAGAAAAAATATTCAATTCTGAATTTTCTCCGTCAAAAAGTTCAACTAAATTTGAACAACATGATAAAATTGTTTGACTGTTATTAAATTTATCAATTTCATTCTCGATAAATTCTTCATCTAAGGTTTCAAGTTCTAAACTGTTTAGCTCTTCAATTTCTTCCTTTATTTCAGCAATATTCTCATCGAAATTACTTACTTTATTTTTTAATTTCTTTAAATTTAAACTTGTCTTTTTTATTTTTCCGTATAACAATTCTAATTTTTTTAGTTTTTCTTTAAAAGCATCATCACAAAAACTATCCAAAACATCGACAAAATTAGTTCTATTAAATAGAGTGTAACTGTCATGTTGTCCACAGACATTTAAAATATTTATCATAATTTCAGATAGGATTGAATTGTTTACCGTTTTGTTATTTATCTTTGAAACAGAACGTCCGTTTTTATTTATATTCCTTGAAATAACAAGCATTTTATCTTCAATTTCTATATCTAAATTAAGCATCTCAAATTTATTTTTCAAAATTTCTTCTTCATAATTTGATAGAAAAAAAACTCCTTCAACATAAGCATTGTCAGTACGTTTACCGATGAAAGAAGTATTAGCTCTCCAACCACAAAGCAAAGAAATGGCTCCAATAATTATAGATTTACCAGTTCCAGTTTCTCCTGTTAAAATGTTAAGTCCTTCAGTAAAAGAAATTTTTGTTTCATCAACAATAGCTAAATTCTTTATATATAATTCAGATAACATACTATCCCTACCTTAAAAGTTTCTTTATATCTTCAATAACCTCATCTAAAAATGATTTATCATCAACTGCAATAAAAATCGTATCCGTTCCCGTAACAATTCCACTTACCATTTTAAGTTTAGCACTTTCAATGTAAGTTCCACAAATACTTGCTGTATGTGGAATTGTCTTTATGAGTATCATATCTCCATTATGTTTCATAGACAAAATGGCAAGTTTACAAATTTTATTAAGTCTTTCATCTAAAGAGTCATACATAGAATCGACAACTTTGTACTTATACTCTCCGTTTTTATTTTGTACCTTTAAAATTTTCAACTCTTTAATATCTCTTGAAACAGTAGCTTGTGTAGAATGAATACCCTTTTTTTCTAAGCACTCGGAAAGTTCCTCTTGTGTCTTTATCTCGTTATTTTCTACTAAATCTAAAATAATTCTCTGTCTTGTATATTTTTTCATAAAATCCTCTTAAAAAATTCCTTTAATAAGCGCTAATTTTTCTTTATTTCCATCTCCACCAAGAATTGGGGAATCAATTATTTCAAGCACTTCAAGTTTATTTGCAAGTGCATAAAGTTTTACTTTTTCAACAACATTTTCTATAACTTTTTTAGACTTTACAATCCCTTTTTTATTTAAACTTTTGCCCTCACATTCAAATTGTGGCTTTATAAGTGCAACAATTTTGCTATCCTCTTTTAAAAATTTATACAAATTTTCAAAAATATATTTTAAAGAAATAAAAGAAACATCAATAGAAATAAAATCTACTTTTTCACCTATCACTTCAAAATCTAAATATCTAAAATTTGTGTTTTCCAAGCTCACAACTCTTTCATCATTCAACAAACTATCTACAAGTTGATTCGTTCCGACATCTATTGCATAAACTTTTTTTGCTTTTTCGTTAAGCATAATTTGAGTAAAACCACCGGTTGATGCTCCAATATCCATGCAAACCAAATCTTTTAAATCAAGTTCAAAATTTTTAATTGCTGAGTCTAATTTTATTGCACCCCTACCAACATATGTATCTTCAACAGTAGAATTTACAGTAACTAAATTATCATCAACAAGTAAAGATACTTTTTCTATAACTTTTCCGTCATGAAAAGCTCTTTTTTCTAAAATAATGTTCTTTGCGTGAGTTCTTGACTTTGCAAGACCAAGTTTAAGTAAACAAATATCAGCTCTTTCCATTAGTAAGTCCTTTTTTTCATAAAATCTATAAAATTTACAAAAAATTCCTTTTTTCCGGAAATTTTATTTATCTGTTCAAAAGCAAATTTATTTAACTTTTCTATTTTTTCTTCAACTTCAGTTTTCCCCAAAATTGTAGCAAAAGTTTTTTTATTTAGTCTTATATCCTCATCAAAATCAAACAAATCATCTTGAAGTTGGAATACAAGTCCTAAACTTTTAGCATAGTTTTCCAAGCAAATTAAATCTTTATCACCTGCTCCTGCAAGTTTTGCCCCTGCTAAGATAGATGCCTTGAAAAGTTCTCCTGTTTTTAAAGAATTTATAATTTCAATATCGTTTAAAGATTCTATTTTATTTTCAAGGTCTAAAAATTGACCGTAAATCATTCCATTTATACCACTTGAATTTAAAATTATTTCACTTGAAGATAGTGCATTTTTGATTTCATCAATATTTTCAAGACTTTTTATAGCCTTAACCATAATCAAATTAGCATTATTTAAAAGCTCATCGCCGACTAAAACGGCATTTGACTGTCCGAATTTACCATAAACGGACAGAACTCCACGTCTAAATTTATCATCGTCCATTTCAGGCAAGTCGTCGTGAACTAGAGAATAATTGTGAATAAGCTCAATGGCAACGGAAAAATCTAAAGCCAAATCACAAACTTCCTTGTAACTTTTATAAGCCTCTAAAAGCAAAATAGCCCTTATTCTCTTTCCCCCAACGGAAAAAGAATAAGCACACATTTTTTCAAACTCATTTTCATTTTTATAAACTAAATTAAGTCTATCTTCAATAATTTGTTTGTCTTTTTTAATTAAACTTAAAAATTTTTCCATTACAATTCCAAACTCACTTGTCCGTCTTCTAATGTCTTTTCAACAAATTTTTTCTCTTCATCTTCTGCTTTTTCATCAAATAAAAATAGTCTTCCCTCTTCTTTTTCCAATATTTCAACTAATTCTTTGTGAAGTTTCATTCCCTTTTTATATAATTCAATACTCTTTTCAAGGCTTAATTGTTCCTTTTCCAGAGTATTTACGATTTTTATAAGTTCTTCTATTCCCTTATCGTAATTTTCTAATTTAATTGCCATCTACAATCTCCTTAACATCAGAAATAATCTCTCCATTAGAAACTTTAAGTTTCAAAGAATCTCCTACATTTACAGCTTTAATATCATTTACAATCTCATCATTCTCATTATAAATAATGCTATAACCTCTTTGTAAAACACTATTTGGATTAATAATCTCTAAAGATTGTCTTTTAAAATCAAGTAACTGTTTATTATAATTAAAAACTGCGATAATCTTTTCATCTAAAGACTTTTTCAAATTCTCCAAATTTTCCTTTAATGTAGTTATTCTATTAGCCGGATTATAATATTCCAATTCTTTTTTCAAATGTTCCAGCTGAATTTTATCAGCAGAAATTTCTTCCAATATATTTTTATTAAGTTTCTTCTCAGCCTGAGATAAAAATTCTCTTATTTCGTCCATACTAACTGATGAAAGCTCCGCTCCTGCCGTTGGAGTTGCTGCTCTTTTATCTGCAACAAAATCCGTAAGCATTGTATCTATCTCATGTCCAACAGCTGATATAATTGGTTTTTTACAATTAAAAATGGTTCTAATAAGATTTTCATCATTAAACGCATTCAAATCTTCAAAAGAACCTCCACCTCTACCAACTATAATTGTATCAATAAAATCTAGCGAATCTAAGTACTTAACACCCTCAGCTATCTCATCACTTGCACCAATACCTTGCACCTTTGCAGGATAAAAATAAATATTTGCAATTCTATATCTTCTTCTTAAAGTATTTAAAATATCACGAATTGCAGCTCCATTCTTAGCTGTAATAACTCCAATATTTTTAGGAAACTTTGGAATGGGCTTTTTAAATTCAACATTAAAAAGACCCTCCTTTGAAAGCTTTTCCTTTAAGGCTAAAAATTGTTCATATAAATTTCCAAGACCAACCCTTTCAACATTTTTACAAAGTATTTGGTAGTAACTTCCCTTTTCGTAAGTCATAATAGTTCCGGTTACAACAACCTTTTGTCCGTCAGTAAGATTTAAACTACTTGCAATCGGAACTGTTTTAAAGACCACACATTTAAGCACAGCTTCATCATCTTTGATGCTAAAATAACTATGACCACCGGACTTTTTAAAATTAGATACTTCACCTTCAACACTAATATTGGATAAAAAAGAATCTCTTCTAAGTATATTGGAAATATACTTACTAACCTCTTTTACCTTAAATGTTGTCATCAAAATTCTCCTATTAATAAACCATTAAAAGTACCCCTGAAATAACAAAAATACTCAAAATAGGTAATATATGTTCCTTCAATGATTTTATAGATAATTTAGGTACTGCTATGAAAGCCATTAAACTACAAACAACCGGAACATAAAAAGCAACCATTAAGTAAAACTGTCTCCAACGTAAAAAGTTTACATTCATACTGTATTTAAAAAATACGAAAATAGCAATACAAATCGCACTAAAAATAGGATAAACAATCCATTTTCTTTTATCAGCAGTTCCTACTAAATAAGTTGACACAGCAATCCCTATAAAAGGAATAGCAATAAATCCAATTAACAATAAAGTATTTAATAAACCCATAGCAAACTCCCAAAATTAAATTTTATTTTTTGCTCGAACAATAGTTCCAAGTATTCCATTTACAAATTTATATGAGGCGTCAGTGGAATATTTATTAGCAATCTCAATAGCCTCATTTATGGCAACACTCTCAGGAATGTCGTCTAAATAATAAATTTCGTTAACTGCAACTCTAAGAATCGCCAAGTCAATCTTAGCTATTCTACTGTAATTCCAGCAACCCTCTAAATTTTCTTTTATTATGTTGTCAATATCATCAATATTATCGATTATAGATTTACAGTTTTTTCTAATATATTTAAGCTCATTACTTGGTAAATCAAAATATTCGATAAAACTTTCTATCTCATCACATTTAAAACTGTTGTGGATACTTAATTGATATATCAACTTCATACACCACTCACGTGCCTCACTTCTAGTCATAAAACCTCTCTACTTTTCAACAGACTCAATGCAAATATTAACTCCTAAAACTTTAATACTTGTCATTACTTCTACTTTTAATTTTATATTTTCTTGAATTTTCTTTACAATTTCTTCAAGTTTTTGTCCATACTCAACAGAAACTTTAACAGAAATTTCTATTCCACTTTCTAGAAAATTAATTTCTATTCCTTTTTTAGAATTTTTTGCATTAATTTTTTCAGCATCAGATGGAACACCAACGATAGATTTTACTCCTTCAACTTCAATAGTTGCCATAGCGGTAATCATATAAAAAATATCGTTAGATATTTTGATGCTACCATTTTCAAACTTATTTTTATTCATAATTAATACACCTCCACTTATTAAGTATTATACCATATTTTCAATTTAGATAATTTTTCAAAGGTAAATATGGTGAAATAAAAATTTCATTTTGAAATTCTCTATTTGTAACTTTCATTATATCAAAATTAGCAAATTTATTCAATTAAAATTAAATATTTATACAAAATAAAAATTTTTTTTAATCAATCTAATATATTTTTTTAATAAAAAATAAAAAAATAACATGAAAACAGTTAGAAAAACAATTTACTATATGTTATATATAACAAAAATCTGAAATCTCCTTGTTTCAAAACAAAAAGCCAACGAAATGTTGGCTTTTTATCTTACATATTTTTTCATAGTATATTTTTTATTTTTAACATCAAATACTTCTATATAAGGCACTCCTTCAATATAATGCCAACATTCAATATATATAGGTTCAATTTCCAATAAACGTTCACTTTCTAAAAGTGAATAATTTTTGTATGAACTTGGATATTTTTCTTTAAATATTTCACAAAATGTTTTATTTTCAATAGGTCTCCCGACATCACAACATATCCCATTAATCTGAATATTATCAATACATAGAGACACATTAGGATTTACAATTATCTGATTATATTTTTTAAAGTTTTTATCCGTTTGAAAATAAAATTTTCCATCTATTACAATTATACTCACCATTCTTGATGTTACAAAGTCATCTTTTGATGTTGATAACACCATAAATTTACTTCTTCCAATTTTTTCAAAGAATTTAGAATATTTTTCTTTAAACATCATATTCTCCTTTCAATTACTTCGTATAATAATATATTGCAAGTTGCGTTCTATCTCTAAGTTCTAACTTTTCTAAAATTCCTGAAATATAATTTCTAACAGTTCCCTCACTTAAAAATAATTTTTCAGAGATTTCTTTATTAGATAATCCCTTAGCAATTTGTTCTAATATTTCAATCTCTTTTTGAGTTAAAAGATTAAAATCTTTTTTTGTAGTATTAAAAAGATTTTTTAAATTCAGTTCATTATCTAAAATTTTATTTCCAAGACTTACACTTTCTATCGCAGGAATTAGTGATGCAACATTATCCTTTAAAATAACTCCTAAAACACCTTTGTTTAAAGCTCTAATTATATCATCTCTATCATTGAAAGTTGTTAAGAGCATTATTTTGGCATCTTTGTCAAATTCTAAAATTTCTATTGCAACATCAACTCCATTTACTTCTTTCATTCTTATATCCAAAATTACTACGTCAATTTTATTTTCTTTGTATGTTTCAATCGCTTTTTTTGAATCTGTTGTTGCAAGTACAATCTCATACCCACTTTTTCCAAGTATGGTACTTAAAGCGTTTAACACCAAAGAATCGTCATCAACCATTAAAATTTTCATTACTTTTCACCCTTATCTATCGCAATATTTATCTTAAATCCATTATCTGTAATTACATTGAAAAGTCCTCTGTACTTTCTTGCAATTTCCTCCATCGACAAAATCCCAAGTCCATCGCTCTTTTCAAATTTTATATCCTTTCCATTATCAAAAATTGTGATAATATATGCCTTTTCATTTTCAATAATTTTAACTGTAAAGCTATCTCCATTTGAATGTTTTGTAAAATTAGCAAAAGCCTCTTTAACAATACTTAAAATATCAAAACTCAAATTTTCATTCATTTTCGTTTTTACTTTATAAATCAATTTTGTTTTAACATTAGGAATATCAATTAATTTTCCAATATAACTTTCCAAGTCAAAAGACGATTTATACATATTGTGAATTATTTTTCTTATATCAACCATTCCGATGGATAAATTTTCTCTAATTCTTTCAATAGAAGTTTTAACCTCTTTGTCTTCAACTATAAATTCTAAAGCTCTAAGCTCTAAAATAGACGCTGAAATTGTATGTCCTATCGAATTGTGCAATTCTTTTGAAATTTTTTCTCTTTCTTTTAAAATATTTTCATAATTTTTTCTTTCTTCTTCAAGATATAAATTTTTTAAATTCTTTTGAAGTTTATATTTTTCTTTATGAAAATTCAAAAATTCTCTATGATAGAAAATTTTTCTCTCATAAAGTTCTCTATCATATTGAGATAGACAAATTATAAGCAAAGAAAGTGCTAAAAAATCAAATTCTCCGGTAATTAAAAATACCAAAAATATCGGAACATTGTATATCGATTTTTTATACAAAGCGTATATTAAAACAAAGCTAAAAAATCTAAATTCCGGAAAAAAATACATTAAAATCGAAAAAATCACAGACAAAACAAAGCTGTAATAAATATTTTCTTCGATTTCTACAATAAGCATAAAGCACAAGGAAACTAAACTAAAAATTGCAATATTAATTGCTCCTATGCTATCTGAAAACAAAAACATTAAACTTAATAAAAAATATTTTAAAAATACCATATCATCACCAAATATATTTTATCACATTTTCCAAAAAATTACATCTGTCATATCAAAAAAGTTACACAAAACACTAAAATATTAAAAGAAATTAAGATATAATATCTGTGAGGTGATAATTATGATAATAAAAGTAGAAGATTTAATTAAAAGTTTTAAAGAAAAAATTGTTTTAGACCATTTTAACTTATCTCTTGAGAAAGGAGATGTTTTAGGTCTAATAGGTCCAAACGGTTGTGGAAAGACGACTTCAATAATGTGTATGCTTTCTCTTTTGAAATATGACAGTGGAAATATTGAAGTTTTTGGAAAAAAAGATATTTCTAGTGAATATGAAATTAAGAAAAAAATTGGAATTGTTCCTCAAGAACTTGCTGTTTTTAATAATTTAACTGTAAAAGAAAATATCGACTATTTTTGTGGTCTATATATATCTAATAAAAATGAAAGAAAAAGGCTTGTAAATGAAGCTATTGAATTTACAGGACTTCAAAGTCATGAAAAAATGTTGGAAAAGAAGCTATCAGGTGGGCTTAAAAGACGTTTAAATATCGCTTGTGGTATTTCACATAAGCCTGAACTTGTAATTTTAGACGAGCCAACAGTTGCAGTAGATGCTCAAAGCAGAAAGTTTATCTTAGATGGAATTAAAAATTTAGCTGAAAATGGATCATCAATTCTTTATACTACTCACTATTTAGATGAAGCTGAATATCTTTGCAATAAAATTTCTATTATGGATAATGGAAAAAATATCTTAACCGGAGATATGCAAACTTTGATTAATGGAGTAAGTGTAAAAGAAAAGATTACAGTTGTAGGTTTTATAAAACCTGAAATTATTTCAATCTTAGAAAAACAAGATGAAGTAATTGATGTTGAAGCGAAGGAAAATCAAGTAACTTTTAATTATTCTAGTGATACAGGAAACATTAAAAAATTAATTCATTTACTTGATGAAAACAATGTAGTTTATGAAGAAATTTTTTCAAAGAAACCTAAACTGGAAGATATTTTCTTAGAAATGACAGGAAAGGAGCTTAGAGAATAATGGGAATTTTATCTGCTTTAAAAGTAAATTTGCTACATTTAACTAGAGATAAACTAACTTTATTTTGGAATACTTTTTTCCCTATAATTTTAGCTACGTTTTTTTGTCTTATAATTCCTAATATTGGCAAAAATTTTGATAAAGTAAATGTTGGAATTAACAAAAACAATCCACATGAATACATTTTAAAACAAATTCCATATCTTAATCTTAAAGAAGTAAAAGAAGATGTTCAAACAGATCTAAAAAATAAAGAATATAAAGCATTTATAGAAGATGATTTATCTTTAAAAATTATATCATCTAATTCAGAAGTTATGGTTGTTAAAAATATCCTTGACCAAATAAAACAAATGTATGAAACTAAAATTAATCAGGAAGAAATTATAAAAAATATTGATAAAGATTTTATAGAGGACAAAAACCATGGTGTTACAGGTGTTGAACCCATACTTTTTTCAATAATTATTATGGCAAGTCTATATACTATGTTTGATGGCGTTATCTACATAGATAATATATTATATGATTCGTCTGATTTTGCAGTAAGAATGTTAGTTTCTCCAATAAAAAAATCAACTTATTTGCTAAACGGAATAATATCTGCACTTATACTTACAGGTTTTAATTCTACATTATTGATTATTTATTTAAAACTTGTATTTGGGATAACCCTGATAACAAACTATTTGGCTTCAATAATTACAATAATTATTATTATGATTTTTGGAATTACATTAGGAATGTTCCTTGCCGTTACACTAAAAACTAAAACAGAAACTAAATCTATGGTTGGACTTGGATGTATTCTTCTAATGAATTATACTTCAGGAATGATGGGCTCAAGTGTAACAAATGCTATAACTTCAGCTTTCCCTATAATAAAAAAGATAAATCCTACAATATATATGGAAAATGCCTTATTAGGTGTAAATATCGCAAATGACAATAGCTACTTGATTTCAATGGCTAAGTATGTAATTCCATTTACTCTAGTTTTATTTGGAATTGCATTAGTATATTTGAGGAGGCATAAGTATAATGATATTTAAAAATTATATGAAAATATTTATTAAAAATATAAAAGCCGTTTTAGTTTCTTTCATAATTTTTATGGTTATGTTGATTGTATTTACCAGTTCAAAAAATAATGACGTTGAATTTAAACCTATGAAGCTGAACTTAATGATAAATGATGAAGATAAAAGCGAAGAGTCAAAAGCCTTAATAAATTATTTAAAAGAAAAACATAATGTAAAAGAAGAAAAAATTACGGAAAGCGAAGCAAGAAAACAAATTGTTGAGGATAAAATTATAGCTTATATGGTAATTAATAAAGATTTTAAACAAAATTTGTTAAATAATAAAAAAGCAATTTCGATTTTAGCACCAACAAAAACTTCATATATAACCTTTTTAAAAATAGATTTAAAAAGTTATCTCAATTACACATTGTCTGCAATAAATTCAAATGTTGATCAACAAGAGGTAATAAATACATTAAAGAAAGAGATTGATGTAAAGATAATAGATACTAAATTATATAATCAAGAACAAGGACAAGAAGCCTTTAACACTACTTTTTTAATCTTAAGTTATATAGTTTTTACGAGTATAATTTCAATAATTATAAATATTGATGCTGAATTTAAAAAAGAAAGTCTTTTAAAAAGAATGGCTTTATCCCCTTATAGTCAAAAATCACAAACTTTACAACAATTTTTAGCTCAGGTAATAATATCTATATTAATATCAAGTTTTTATTTAGCTGTTTCAATATCAAGAGTGAATAAATCAATAGCTAAAATTGATTTAATATATATGAGTTTAGCAGTATTTATATTTTCATTTACTGCAATTTCACTAGGACAACTACTTGTATCAATTTCAAAGGATGTAAAAGTTGTAAATGGTGTAAATTCTGCTTTCACATTAATAATGGCATTTTCATCAGGAGTATTTTTACCAATGAAATTCTTACCACAAGGATTAATAAATGTTTCTAAATTTATGCCACAATATTATTTTGTAAAGTTTTTAGAAGAAATAAATTTTGAAAAATTTTTACTATTTGTTGCATCACAAGTTATATTCATAGTATTTTATACACTACTAGGAATATTCATAAAAAGATACAAATTAAAAGAAGTCGCTTAAACGACTTCTTTTAAAATTTAATTTATTTATTTTTTCCTTTATACATTGTTTTGTATTTCATTCCAATTGTTCTGCTTATATAATTTGAAGATATTGCACAAATTATTAGAGTAAACAATGTTGTAATATATAACTGGTTTTGATTTCCTATTATCCATGATAC
The DNA here is from genome assembly GCF_001553085.1 of Parvimonas sp. KA00067. NCBI lineage: Bacteria > Bacillati > Bacillota > Tissierellia > Tissierellales > Peptoniphilaceae > Parvimonas > Parvimonas sp. KA00067. The sequence continues at coordinate 181,369 of NZ_KQ960145.1, forward strand.
AATCAAAACAAAAATTCCTCCTGCAATAAAGACAACTCCTGAAAATTTATTTGCATAGTTAAAAACTATATCGTTATTCATTGTCCATTTGTTCCTTATTGCAAATTCACTTTCTTTTTTAACTCTTCTAAGATAAATTCCATAAAATACAATTAGTACAGCTATCAAAGAAAAAACTATTCTAATTACAAAAAAAGGAATTTCCATTTTTGAATTTTTTAACATAAGTTTTAAAACTGAAAAAGTAAAATAGTTACACATAATGGAAATAAGTAAATTTACAAAGGCAACAACAGTTACTCCCGTAGGATAATTTTCATCAGAAAATTTTTTCTTTACTCTTTTTAAATAAGTTATTCCAAAGAATGATAAAACGACATTTATGATTGCAAATGTGTAAATCATATATGAGCCGATAAAAACTTCTTTTCCATTTTTAATAAAAGCCAAAACAGATGCTGGCAATACAATAAATCCTGCTGTTGCAAGTATTATTGGAGTTATTGCTAAAATTAATAATAGTTTTAAAAATTTATTCATATATTAATCCTCATATCCATATTTTTGGTAAAATTCTTTTTTGTATTCTAAAAATCTGTCTTCTCTAATCGCTTGTCTAATATTTTCCATAGTTTTAAGTAAAAATCTCAAATTATGGATTGATAAAAGTCTTGCTCCTAAAATTTCATCAACATTTATTAAATGTCTAATATATGCTCTTGTATGATTTTTACAAGCATAACAATCACATTCATCATCAAGTGGAGAAAAGTCTTTTGCATATTTTGCATTCTTTATAACAAGTTTTCCTTTTGAAGTCATCGCAGTTCCATTTCTTGCAATTCTAGTTGGAAGAACACAGTCAGCCATATCAATTCCTGCCTCAACCGCCTCAAATAAATAATCAGGCGTTCCAACACCCATTAAGTATCTTGGCTTATTTTCCGGCATAAATTGTGCTGTGTAGTTCAAATATTCAACCATAATTTCCTTAGGTTCTCCAACACTAAGTCCACCGATTGCATAACCCGGTAAATCCATATCAATAGTAGCAAGAGCAGATTCTCTTCTCAAATCTTTAAACATTCCCCCTTGAATAATTCCAAAAAGAGCTTGTTTATCCGTATTTTTATGATAATCTTTACATCTCTTTAGCCAACGTAAAGTTCTCTCCATAGAATTTTTAACATAATCATAGCTAGCAGGATATGGAGCACATTCATCAAAAGCCATCATAATGTCTGAGCCTAAATCATTTTGAATTTCCATTGATTTTTCAGGAGAGATAAAATGTTTTGAGCCGTCAATATGCGACCTAAATTCAACGCCCTCTTCAGTTATTTTTCTAATATCCCCAAGACTAAAAACTTGAAAACCACCACTATCTGTTAAAATCGGTTTATCCCAATTCATAAATTTGTGAAGTCCTCCTGCCATTCTTATAATCTCTTGACCGGGCTTTAGATATAAATGGTAAGTATTTCCAAGTATTATTTGTGAGCCAATGTCTTTAAGTTCATCAACATTCATAGCCTTTACAGTTGCACGAGTTCCAACCGGCATAAAGATTGGAGTTTCAATAACTCCTCTATTTGTATAAATCTTTCCAAGCCTTGCATTACAATCCTTAGACTTTTTTATCAATTCATATTTTAATTCCATTATTTCTCCTTTTTAATTAGCATTGCATCTCCAAAGCTAAAAAATCTATATCTATTTTTTGTTGCCTCATTATAAGCATTCATTATTATTTCTTTTGATGAAAAAGCACTAACAAGCATTATTAAAGTTGACTTTGGCAAATGGAAGTTTGTAATCAAACAATCTACAACTCCAAACTCAAATCCAGGATAGATAAAAATATCGGTATCTCCGTTACAAGCAACTAATTTCCCATATTTTTTATAAACTGTTTCCAAAGTTCTAACACTTGTAGTTCCAACAGCAAAAACTCTATTTCCATTTTCTTTTGCAGAATTTATAATTTCAACACTTTCTTTAGAAATTTCATAATATTCTTCATGCATTTTATGTTCCAAAACATTATCAACCTTTACAGGTCTAAAAGTGCCAAGTCCAACATGAAGTGTTACCCTTGCAATCTTAACACCTTTTTCCTTCAATTTTTCCAAAAGTTCATCTGTAAAATGAAGTCCTGCAGTTGGTGCAGCAGCAGAACCATTATGTTTTGCATAAACGGTTTGATACCTATTTTTTTCTTCCAATTTTTCGTGAATATAAGGTGGTAGTGGCATTGTTCCAAGTTCATCTAAAATCTCCTCGAAAATTCCATCATAAGAAAATTTAACAAATCTCTCTCCATCAACGCTTATTCCAACAACTTCTCCAACTAATTTTCCATTTCCAAATTCTACCTTTGAGCCGATTTTCATTTTCTTACCCGGTTTTACCAAAGTTTCCCAAGTATTATCCTCATGTTTTTTCAAAAGTAAAACTTCGATTACCTCTTCCTTATTCGGTCTTGAACCGAAAAGTCTTGCAGGAATTACTTTCGTATCATTTATTACAAGTACATCACCTGAATTTATATATTCTACTATATCCTTAAAAACTTTATGTTCTAAATCGAAATTTTCTCTATTTACAACTAAAAGTTTTGAACTTGATCTATCCTTAAGCGGAAACTGAGCAATCAAAGACTCATCAAGCTCAAAATCAAAATCATCCGTTTTTAAACTTTTCATTAACTCTCTTCCTTCTATATAAAATATAAAATACATCTACAAGATTATATTATATATTGTTTTTCAATATTTTTCAAATTTTTTAAATTGTTTTTTATATCAATAGATTATAATTATCAAAATTATTGACAAAAAAATTTTTTTGTGCTACCATCAGGTTGATAGGAAGTGTGCTTTCTATATTTGTGTCTGCAGATAGAATATCTTTTAAAAAAGGAGCTGAGTTTTTATGTCAGCATTGATAGCAGCAGCATGGGTTTATGGTCCTCAAGCTGTAGCATGGGTTATAGCAAATGGTCCTATGCTAATTCAAATGGGAGCAGCTGCATTTGTTCTATTGAGTCAAATGTTTGGCTAAACAACAAGGATACATTAACTGTAGCCTCTTACATATTTTATTAGGAGAGTTTTATGATTTTAAAAAAATTAAGCCATTCTTTTGAAAATTTTTCAATTTATGTTGAAAATATAAATTTTGATAAGGGAAAAATTTATGCACTCATTGGAAAAAATGGTGCAGGTAAAACGACATTAATGAATGCAATAACAAACAATTTAAATTTAAACGGAAATATTGAAATGGATATTGATGAAGATAAAATTCTTTATATTCCAACTGAACTTAACGCCTATGAGTTTTTAACTGTAAAAGAGTTTATAAATCTTTTGTTAAAACATAATGATACAAACTCAAATTACGATTATGTTATAGAAAAATTAAATTTAAAAAACAAAGAAAATGAATTAATTGCAAATCTTTCACAGGGAATGAGTAAAAAAATCGCTCTATCTCCTATATTTATACGAAATTTTGATTTTTTAATTCTAGATGAACCATTTAACAGTATAGATATAAACTATATATTTGAGCTTAAAATCTATCTAAAAGAGATTTCTAAAGATTGTGCTATTTTGATTTCTTCACATATTTTAGATACTCTTTCAGATATATGTGATGAATTTTTTATAATGAAAGATGGAAAAATTGTAAAAATTTTAGATAAAAGTACAGAAAATTTGGAGAGTGAAATTCTTGAATGTATTTAAAATAAATTTTGAAGTTTTTAGGAAAAGATTTAAAATAAAAAATATTTTTAACCTAATAGAATTCTTTGTATCAATACTATTTATGATTTCATTAATACATATTGGATTTATTCTATTTGGCAAGTATGAAGATATGTATCTTCTAAAAAGTTTATTCTTTTTTACAATAATTATTGAGTTTGTCTTCCCAAACTATAATTTAAACAATAAATTAAAACTAAAATCATTTTTTGGAAAATTAAAAACTGAAGAAATAGAAAGATACTATTCTTCAAAAAGTTTAATTAGATCTTTGATAATAGGTTTTTTTGTGTTTATTCCATACAGATTAGATTTGATAAATGTAAGCCTATTCTATATGACAATTATATCATTGCTATTTTTAGTTGTTATAGGACTTAGAAAAATATTCAATAAAGTTGATTTTCAGTCATTTTTACTATTGATTAGATTTAGTATAATGTTTTTGCTTTTAGTATTTGTAAAAAAAGGAACTGGAGAGATTATAAAAAATTTTGCAAATAAAATTTCTTTTTTTATTTACTTTTTAGTATTTTTTGCCTTTGTCCATATATCAATAAAAATATTAAATTCTATAAAGTCAAATTATATTAAAAAACATAATTTTTCAAAATTTTTAACAAATTCAGAAAAATATTTTGGATATAATTTTTTATATGTTATAAGAAATGGAAATTTTCTAAGGAACATATCCTTATTTTATACAATATCAATTTTGACGATTTATAGAGAAACAATTGAAAATGCAATAATTGCTTTTACTATTTCAGTTGTTTTAAATGGAATTTCAAATTTATTTGCTATTTTCAAAATAGAACATAATCGTTTTAATTTTATATATGATAAAAATTCATTAAAAAATATAAACAAACTTAAAATAACAGATAATATAAAACTTCATCTTATTTCAACGATTTTTATGTTTCCTGTAATTTATTTTAAAGTCGGATTGATTTTAACAGTGAAAATAACTTTTATATCAACACTAATTACTATATTTTCAACGGTTGTAGTATTAAATTTTATACAAAACAAGAATTATAAATACAATAAAAATGATATAATTATAACTATAATTGTAACCTTAATACTAACAATAATTGGAACTAACTTAATAGTATAGAGCGAACCATTCCCCGATTCTTTGCATCGGCTGGGTCCCCGGGAACCTTGTTGTTCCACAACAAAAAAAGTAACGGTTAAATAATCGTTACTTTTTTATTCTACCAAAATGTTTATATGCTTTATCCGTTACAATTCTTCCTCTACTTGTTCTGCTTAGAAAGCCTATTTGTAGTAAATAAGGTTCATAAACATCTTCTATTGTAACCCTTTCTTCTCCGGTAGATGCAGCTATTGTATCAATCCCAACAGGTCCCCCTGAAAAATTATCTATTATTGTAGTAATTATTTTTCTATCTATCGTATCAAGACCTAAATCATCTACTTCTAAAATATCAAGTCCGTCTTTACTCGTTTGCAAATCAATCTTTCCATCTCTTTTAACCTGTGCAAAATCTCTAACCCTTTTTAAAAGTCTATTTGCAATTCTTGGCGTTCCACGAGAACGTCTTGCAATTTCTATAGCCCCATCAGCATCAATTTCAACACCTAAAATACCCGCAGAACGAGTAATAATTTTTTGTAAATTTTCAATGCTATACAATTCAAGATTAAGCATAATCCCAAATCTATCTCTAAGAGGTCCTGTAAGTTGTCCCGTCCTTGTAGTTGCCCCTATCAAAGTAAATTTTTCAAGGTCGATTCTAAGACTTCTGGCACTTGGACCTTTACCGATTATTATATCCAAAGCATAATCTTCCATAGCAGGATATAAAATTTCCTCAACACTTTTATTTATTCTGTGAATTTCATCTATAAATAAGACATCATCTTTACTTAAATTAGTCAAAATACTCGCAAGGTCGCTCGGCTTTTCAATAGCAGGACCTGAAGTAACTCTAATATTAACTCCCATTTCATTAGCAATAATATTTGCAAGAGTGGTCTTTCCAAGACCAGGAGGTCCATATAAAAGACAATGGTCTAAAGGCTCATTTCTAGTCTTAGCAGCCTCTATAAAAATCTTTAATCTCTCTTTTGCTTTTTCTTGACCTATGTACTCATCAATCCACTTCGGTCTTAAACTTGTTTCTATATCAACATCTTCCCTCGAAAAACCAGTTCCGATAATTCTATCTTCAAAATCTTCAAACATAATAACACCTATAATTTTTTCATACTAAGTTTAATAATATCTTCAATTTCCATTTCATCAATATTAATGCTTGAAAGGAATTTTTCAATATCATTTTTCATAAACCCTAAATTAACCAAAGCATCTAAGACAAGCTCTCTCTTTTCAAAATCTTTACCACTTGTTGTAATTTCCATTTCTCCAGTTGAAATATCTTTACTACTGATACTGTCGATTGAAATCTTGTCTTTTAATTCCAAAATGATTTTTTGTGCAGTTTTTTTACCAACTCCCTTTGCAGTTGAAAGAGAAACAGCATCTCCATTTACAATAGTAAGTTTCAAACTGTCAACAGACATTGACGATAAAATGCCACAGGCAACCTTAGGACCTATACTATTTACACTAACAAGCATTTTAAACATCTCAAGCTCATCAAGAGTTTTAAAACCAAAAAGAGCGACATAATCTTCCTTTACAATATAGTCTGTATAAATCGTATAAAAATCCCCAACATTTACATTAAAAATTGTATTGTTGGAAGTAAAAATCTTATAACCTATTCCATTATTATCTATAACAATATAGTCATTATAAATAAATTTAAGTTCACCACTAATATATTCGTACATAAAACACCTATTTCATTCTAAATTCTTCTTTAAATTTCAAACTAAAAAAATGGCAAAGAGCAATAGCCAAGGCATCTGCCGCATCATCAGGTTTTGGAATCTCTTTAAGTTTAAAAATCATCTTAACGCTCTCTTGCATTTGCTTTTTATCAGCCCTACCATAGCCGGTAATAGCTTGTTTAACTTGTAAAGGAGTATATTCATAAGCTAAAATATTTTTCTTTATAAAAGATAAAATTTCAACACCACGAGCTTGTGCAACATTTATTACCGTCTTAACATTCTTGTTAAAAAACAGTTCCTCAATCGCAAGTTCATCAACATTATGTAAATCAATCAATCTATTCAATTCTTCATCAATAATCTTAAGTCTATCAGGAAGTGGAACTCCCGCCTTGGTTTCAATAACACCATAGTCAATAAGTCTAACTCTATTACCAATCGCTTCAATAATTCCATAACCAACAATTGCAATCCCAGGGTCTAATCCAAAAATAATCACAAAAAATCCTCCAATACTACCCCTTATAATAACATAAAACACATATTTTTTCAATTAAAGAAAGTTATATTTATTGCACAAAAAAAGCAAGAACTAAATCTTGCTTTTTAAATATTATTCGTAATCTTCACAGCTTAGTAAATCTTCTCTCTTAACTTTACCTTTTTCATCGTAAGTCATTTTACTGAAGTTAATTAAGTGAGGTATCATATTAATCTTTCTACATTCAATTAAATGAACAACTTTGCTTAAATCTCCAACTTCTTTAGCTTGAGTTTTCATGATTTTCATCATTGAGTACTTAAGTTCAGTTTCTTTGAAAGTTATAGTGTTCATTCCTTTTTTATTGAAAGCAGCTTGAACCATTGATTCACAGTTTTCTTCTGTAAGTGCAGGAATTAAAATATAATCTACATCACTTGCAGCTTCGATACCAGCTTCATCTTTAACTTGAACAGTTTTGTGTGAACCTTTAGCAACAGCCATAACAGCTGCCATAAATGGTCTTATTCCAGCAGATCTATGACCTGAAATAATTAAAGTTTCTCCTTTAGCAATAGCTTCTTCGATATATAGACCATGTTCTTCTTTCATATAACCTGAGTCTACATGTTTTTGTAACATTGGATGCATACAAATTTCCTCCTTTTATTTTTTCAATTATATCTATTATACTACATTTTTGATTTTAAATAAATACTTTATTAAAAAAAATTAAAATTTATCTCTTTTTTCTTTGTAATTTCCTAATCTCATTATTAATTCTAGTCATTAAAGACTTAACTTCTGATTCATCATTAAGATTTTTTATTTCCAGATTATATCTCTTTTCAATTTCTTTAACAAGAGAATCAACATACATATTCCTAACTTCTGATAAATTACTCTTTATAAAATGTGAATTATCTAAGAAATGTTCATAAACTTCTCCATCGGAAATTCCTGTTGCATCATATAATTTACAATAAGTAACTGTAACATATTCTGAATTTGTTTCATTTAATTTGAAATTTCCAACTAATTCATCACTTGTTACCAATTCATATTCTATATTTTCGTTAATCGGTTCATACACATCATCTAAAAATTTGTATGTTTCAATATCAATAATGTATTTTTGTCTTAAGTATTCCATAAGCCCTCCTAAAAAAATAAATGTTTGTACTTCTCCATGGTACTAATTAATTTATACCACTTTAACGAAAAGAAAAACATTTATTTAAAATTAATTACTAAAAGATAGTACTATTATTGATAAAGTTACTATTAAAACGCCAATAAATAAAGTTACTGTTAATGAAGTTGATAAAAACAAAACAGAAAGAATAACACTCCATACACTAAATGTACTATTAAGTGCCATTCCTTTTGAAACTCCGTTTAATTTCATAGCTTTATAGTAGAGCAGGTAACTTAGTCCTGCAAAAAAACCTGAAAAAATTAAATATTTTAAAATTTCAAAATGTCTTATTGTAACTATAAATCCACTGAATAATCGTAAAAATGGTAAAACTAAAAATAATATAGTTAATCCTGAAATAATTTCTCTTATATTTAAAATTATTTCTTCTTCAAGCTCTTCTTTGCTTGCAAAATTTACAATCGTAGCCTCTAAACCCCAGCTAAAACTTGCAATAACAGAAAATAAAATTCCTAAATAAAAATAAGGATAATTACCGGCTGGTTTTGTATAGGATAAAATAAAAGTTCCAACTATACAGCCTAAAACACATAAAAAAGTTTTTAAATTTACTTTTTCTTTCAAAAAAACAGCTGATAAAATAGTTCCAAACATTGGGCATAGTGCAGAAATAGGAATTGCATAAGCAGAACCTGCTAGAGAAATGCCCATAATATATGAGCATTGTCCAACAGGTCCACCTATCAAGCCTGCAAAACAAACCATTTTTCCGTTTTTTGTTTTTAACGCAGGTAATATTAACTTTAATTTCCTAAAAACTCCATTATATCCTAGAACAAATATTCCGGCAAACAAGTCATTAAATCCGGCAAAAACTAAAGGCAAGAAAAATAAAATTCCAACACTATAATTTTTCAAGTATTCACTTCCTGTAAGAAGAGATAAAATTATTCCATTGACTGCCCAAAAGAATCCTGAACCAAGTCCTATAAATTCGTTTTTAAATTTTTTCATCTATGGTTTTACTCCATTAGGAAAAATCTCTTTATCCAATTCTCTCAAATTATAAGTATCAATTATATTAAGTAACTTTGAACCATAATTCGGGTCAGTAGCATAAGTTCCGGTTAATGCTTTTGCAGCTTGTTCCGGAGTCTTAGCAGCTACAACATTTCTATACCAGTTAGTAAGCCACTTAGTTCTAGTAAATAACTTAGCATAGTATTCAAATGCCTCATCATATCCTGAAAACTTCATAAACTTATCTGTAATATAATACTTTTTTCCATTTTTATCATATTCAGCAGTTCTTATTTCATAATATCTTTCAGGAGGTGTATCATCAGCTGCCTTAATACCGAACAAATTATATATTGGCGCCGGGGATAATCCGTCAGTTCCAAAACCAGTTTCTAAACAAGCTTGAGCGACAGCTATTGAAGGAAATAATCCCTTACCTTTAACAGCCTTTAAAACTCCAGGTGTTACTTTCTTTATAAACTCACTTCTACTACCTATAGGTTTGGATGCGCTCCTAGCAACTCCATTTTCGTCTATATTATATCCATCTATTTTGGTATTTACAGCCATAGCTCCACTTT
>NZ_KQ960146.1:0-552 GCF_001553085.1 Parvimonas sp. KA00067
TTGGCGACCTGGATGGGACTCGAACCCACGACCTCTAGCGTGACAGGCTAGCATTCTAACCAACTGAACTACCAGGCCGTATTTGGTGGGCACAATAGGGCTCGAACCTATGACCCCCTGCTTGTAAGGCAGATGCTCTCCCAACTGAGCTATGCGCCCAAATATAACCTACATTTAATATGTATAATCTAAGATTATAAATCTTCAAAGTTTTCTCAGTTCTTCGTTTTCTACGAAAACTAGACTAAGTATCTTCGGACTCAACTTCGACTACGTCTTGTTTCATCTCGAATTCAACTTATCCCAACTGAGCTATGCGCCCAAATAAGTCCTAATATCCTAATAAAGATAAAAAAATGGTAGCGGAGAAGGGATTTGAACCCCTGACACTGCGGGTATGAACCGCATGCTCTAGCCAACTGAGCTACTCCGCCACATAAATGGTGACCCCACCGGGATTCGAACCCGGGTTACCGCCGTGAAAGGGCGATGTCTTAACCGCTTGACCATGGGGCCTAAATAATTGGTGCCGAGGACCGGAATCGAACCGGT
>NZ_KQ960147.1:0-867 GCF_001553085.1 Parvimonas sp. KA00067
GGTGTTTCTGTTCCATAATAATCAACAGTAAATTGGTCTAAAATAGCAGGATTAGCTCTTCCAGCTCTAACAGTTGTCAATTCTGTTTCATAAGCCTCTATTGATTTTGACATTTTTCTTTCTAATTCATTAATTACTTCTTTATACATATTTATTTCCCCCTTACAATTGTTCCTACTTTTTCTCCCTTTGCAACCCTAACCAAGTTTTCAGGGTCATCAATTCCAAATACAACAAGTGGAATATTATTATCCATACAAAGAGAAGTCGCAGTAGCGTCCATTATACCTAAACCTCTATTTAAAATTTCAATATATGTTAGTTCATCAAATTTCTTTGCATCGTCAAATTTATTTGGATCACAATCATAAACACCATCTGTTCCTGTTTTACCAAGTAAAATAACATCTGCATTCATTTCAGCAGCTCTTAAAGCTGCAGTTGTATCCGTTGAAAAATATGGCATACCTGTACCAGCACCAAAAATAACTATTCTGCCTTTTTCAAGATGTCTTTCCGCCTTTCTTTTTATAAAAGGCTCAGCAACTTCGTGAACATTAATTGCTGTTTGAACTCTTGTCGGTATTCCTAAATTCTCCAATGTAGCTTGTAATCTTAGAGAATTTATTATTGTTGCAAGCATACCCATGTGGTCTGAAGTTGAACGTTCTATATTTTCACTTGAACGGCCTCTCCAAAAATTACCACCACCAACTACAATACAAATTTGAATTCCTAAATCATATACACCTTTTACTGATTTACAAATTTTTTCGATTGTTTCATCGTGAAGTCCATGTCCTATTCCACCGGACAAAGCCTCTCCACTAAGTTTAATAACTACTCTTTTAAATTCTAAATCCATAA
>NZ_KQ960148.1:0-137611 GCF_001553085.1 Parvimonas sp. KA00067
TTTTCATCTACTTTGTATCCGTCAGGGGTTGTAGTATTTACAAGCATTGCTCCATCTTTACCAAGATAGTAATTTCCTACCCATACGTTTGTTAATCTAAAACCCGACTTATCAAAATAGTACCACTTATTTGATATTTCTTTCCAAGTTGAAGTTGGATAGCTTCCATCTTTTTCTTCATACCAAGAACCAACCTTATTACTTTTCCATTCTCCTGCTTTTACCGAATTTGCAGAAAAAATTATCATAAATGATAACCCTACAGTTAATAAAGCTTTCTTTTTCATACAATCCCTCTCTTTCTTTTCTAAATATACCTTTTTCTATTTTTTTATCCGTTCAATTTAGTATTAGACAATTATTTTTGGTCAATTTGACCAAAGTTTTTTTATTTACAATCAAATTATACCGCATTATTTTCTATTTGTCAGCACTTTTTTTAAAATTTTTTTATTCTTCATCTTCATCAATATCGTCAAAATTTTCACTATCTTCATCTTCTATTGATTCAGCTTCTTGTAGTTCTTGTAATTCTTTATCTTTTTGTCTTTTTTTATAAAAGAAAAAACCACCTATACCAATAACAAATCCTGCTAAAAGTAAATTATCTAAACTTAAAATACTAGAACCACTAGATTTAGATTTTTTAGTTTTAGAATTAGAATCAGATTCTCCACTTTTTCCTAATTCTTTTTTTAATTCTTCTTTAAAATTTTCTAAATCTTCTTTCTTTAACTCTTTCTCTTTATCCTTATCTTTATCTTCTTTACTTCCACCATTACTTTTATTCATTTCTTTTATGATATTAGCCATTTCATTTTCATTTATTTCGGTTAAAAATTGAACTTGCTCAGATTCTTTTGTATAATCAATGATTAAGTAATAGTTTTTACCAGCTTTTGTTGTAAAAGTTAAAAACTGTCTATTTTCATGCCTTTTATCTCCATTATAAATATGTCCATCAGAACCTATGTTTTCTGTAATTTTATTATTCTTAGAATCTTTTTTCGTTTCTTCTTGTTTAGTTTCTTTTATTTCTTCCTTTTTTTCTTCTTTCTTTTCATCATCTTTCGCTTGTGTTTTTTCTTCTTTCTTTTCATCATCTTTTGCTTGTGTTTTTTCTTTTTCTATATCAATTTCTTCAAGTTCTATTTCCTTTGAACTCGCAAAAGAATTTGCCGGTTTAATAAAAAGAAAACTCATTAACAAAAGTAGTAAAATTTTAGATTTATTTTTCATTAGTACCTCCTAGATATTCTATAAATTCTTCAAGAGTTAAATTACTTTTTTTATAAGCCTTATAAATTTCTCTTATTTCTGTCTTTTCAACTTTCAAACTTAAAATTTCTTTTCTTTCTTCTAAATCTTCTAATTCTAAATCAAGTTTTTTTGCTTTTTCTACTAATTCAGAATATTTTTTCTTTTTTACAGAAATAGAATTTATAATTTTTTCAAGTTCTTTTTCTTCTTTACTTGGCATATATACTATTTTCTCCTTTCAAATTTTGGGTCATATTTTTTTATCTCATCTTCCAGTTGTTTTAACAATGCAGGGTCTGCCGGAGAATCTAAATTTGACAAAGTTATGAAATGAGTAATATTTTGTCCCCAAAAACTCATCCCACTAGGAACTCCTTCTTGATGACTTCCAGTTGTCCTATATCCATTTTCAAAGCCTAAAAATATTTCAATATGATGTTGTTGATTTAATATAGCATCTCCCGGTTTTAATGATGATTTTGGGATAGATTTTACAAATCTATTTGGCATATTAAAGGTTGCATATACTCTATCTATATTTCCACCACATTGTCCCCAAGCATTACATACAAAACTTGAACAATCCAAATAATTACCATATTTTCCAATAGGAACTCCATGTCCTGCTCCAAGTCTATATGGTATTCCTTCGTGTGTTGCACACCACATTAAAACAGCTTGTCTTATACTTCCAGGTGTTACAAGTGGAGAGTTAATATATTTTTCCATAGCTTTTTGATAGCCTTTAGCTGGTTTATATATTTTTCTATCTCCATAAATTATTGGATTTTCAAATTCTTTTAATTCATCTTCCATATTGCCTTTAGTTTCAAGTAAAGTTTCAAAATGTTCTAAATTTTCTTTATCCTCACTAAAATCATTTTTAGCTATATCTTTTATTTCTTTTCTTCTTAAATGAATTACAATCTTTTTTTGTTTCTTTTTATAAGCAGTTCCTTCTTCGTCTATATATCTGTCAACAATTGATTTAGTGATACTTTTTTTATAATTTCTTTCAAAAAGTTCATCTAAACTATTTTTAAATTTATCAAAATCTTTAATTTCTCCATATCTTGCAGTTACATAAGATAATAAATCGTGAACATCGTGTCCCACATCATCAGCATCAACTTCATAAATATCATAATTTATATAATATTTTTGTGGATTGTAAATTTCATCAAGAAGTCTTTTTTCTTTATCTCTATAATAATTTTCCATTTTTTTCAAAACTTCAATATCTGATAAATACGTTGTTGTTGCAACAATATCTGTCGTTGTATTTTGAAAAAACATCAAAGCACTTGTTAATAGTACAATAATTGTTATAAATAAAAAAGAAGATAAAGCTAACCATATTAAATTAATTATTTTACCTTTTATAAAAGTAAAAATCCTACTAGGGATTGTTTTAATATATCCCCAAACTCTTTTTAAAACATTCTCTATTTTTTTATCGATAGTATAAAGATGTTTTCTTTTTATGTTTCTCCTTTGAATAAATTTACTTGTAATTTTACTATCTTTATAGTTCTTTTTTCTACTTAATTTTTGCAAATCTTTTTTAAAAGCTGATTTTTTCTTTAACTTTTCTTGCTTCCTTTCAAATTTAGCTGCTTTATGCAAAAACTTTTTTGGCTTGTTCTTGTTTTTAAAATATTTTCTTGTATGAGTAGCAAGCCTTTTATCTAAAAGTTTTTCTGTTGATTCAATTCCTGCATTATTTTCATCTATATTTTTAAAAGTTCTATTTAGTTGAGAATAAGCAAACATATTAGTTCTACGATAAAATTTATAGAATTTATATCTTTTTCTATTTGCTTTTAAACTGAACTTAGCAGATTTTTTTCCTTTTCTTCTTGCTCTCCAATTTAGATTTCTAGTATGATATTTTCTATAAGTTCTAAAAGGATTGAAATTTTCTTTAAAAGTTTTATTCTTTATTTCACTTCTATATTTTCTTTTTATAAAAGTAATTTTCCTTCCTTTAGAATTTTTGAAATTTCCTAAGGTTTTGTTTTTGAATTTTAAATTTTTCTTAAAATTAAAATTTTGTTTTTTGTTTTTAATAAAACTATTAATGTTTTCTTTAATTCTAATTTTTTTTATTCTAATCTTTTTCATAGCGTTTTAACCTATTTCTCTAAAACTTGTTTGTAACAATTTGTAGAGTTTAGTTGTTTTAGGAAATTTATTTTCAAAAGGTACTATGTCTTTTCCAAATTTAATAAGTCCTGAACCTTTATCTGGATTGGATATATATTTTTCTTGTTCTAAAGATAGATTTAAAAGTCTTGCCATAATTTCCCTATCTTTTGGAGCTTGTTTTAAAATTAAGATAAAATCTGTATTTTCAAAAATATCTTCTACACCTTTATAAGCCAAAATGTTTTTAACATTTTGAGTCATAAGCGTTGGAACTCCTCCATATTTTCTAAATCTTTTGTAAACTTGTGTATTAAATTTTGCAGTTGTTGGGTCTTCAAAAAATAAGTGTGCTTCATCTACATAATATCTAGTTAATATTTTTTTATTTCTATTTACAGTAACTCTATTCCAAACTTCATTTTGAATTATTTGCATACCAATTTTTCTAAGTTTTTCTCCAAGAGAATTTATATCATAACAAATAATTCTCTTTTTTATATCTATATTAGTATGATGATTAAAGATATTCATAGAACCTTTTACATAAAATTCTAAACTTTCGCAAAGCTCGTATGAAATATCAGTTTTATAGCTTAATAATTCATTATATAAATCTTCTAAAATTGGAATATTTTCCTTTTTAGGATTCTTAAAATATTCTTTATAAATTTCTCTTACAGCTCTATCTATTATAGAATCCTCACGAGGCTCTAAACTCCTTTTTAATATAAGTTCAAAAAATGATAAAACAAAATCAAGTTTTATACTTAAAGCAAAATCTTCTCCGCCATACCCTAAGTTAATATCTAAGGGATTGATATAGTTTTTTGAGTTCGGAGAAATTTCTATAACTTCGCCATCAAGAGCTTTTGTTAGTTCTATATACTCTCTTTCCGGGTCTAAAATTATTATTTCATCATCAGTTAAAAGATAAGATAATGTCATTTCTTCCTTTGCTGCAAAAGACTTTCCAGAACCAGTTGACCCTAAGATTAAACCATTAGCAGAATTTAAGTACATTCTATCTAAGCAAATTATATTTTTACTTATTTGATTATTTCCATAATAGAATGGATTTCCTTTTGTTATTAGTTCCTTTGTTTTAAAAGGAATAAATGCTGCAACAGATGAAGTTGTTAAAATTCTCATACTCTCTATTTCATTTTTACAAAGTGGTAAGGACGATACTAGACCTTGTTCTTGTAAATATTTTAATGGTTTTAATATCGAGTTGTTTCTCTTTGCAATTTTTCTAAGACTGGCTAAAATTTTTCTTGAATACAACTTATCTTTTGCTAAAATAGTAAAAAGAATAGTTACTTTAAAAAGTTTTTCATTTTTACTTTTTACATCTTCAAGTAAAGATTCAACACTGTCTAAATTTTCTTTTAATTTTCCACCAATCAAATCCATATCGTAACCTGATTTTATTGCCTTTTTTTGTTCTTCAATTTTCATTTGTTGAAGGTTGGTTAAAGTTTTTGCTACAAGATTAGTTCCGTCAAGTTGGTCGATAGGTTCTATATGAAAATTAATATATAAATCTTCATTGACTTCTACAAATTCTTTCAAAATTTCATCTGAAATTTCAGAACCTGTTATCTCTAAGTAAAAAGTTTGTGCAACCATTTCATTTATTTTAAATTCATCATCTTTTGAAAAATCTAATAATTTAGGTGTAATTTTTTCTTTTTGGTCAATTTGACCAAAATCTAAATTCTTATGAGGATTTAACATTTCATAAAAAAGTGATAGTCTTTCTTCTAAATTCAAAATTTTTATTTCAGTGTCCAACTCTTTAAATTGCTTTTTTAAATCTTTTTCCATTCCTGTCAAATTTATATTAGCTTCTTTTAAATTCTTTGCAGTTGTTTTAAAAGTTAAAAATTTTCTTTTTTCAAAACCTTTATTTTTATTTATTTTATTTTTTAAAATTTGATTATATTCATCTCTAAATTCATCAAAAGCATCGTTTTTGTTTTCTATTTTAAATCTATCTTCCAATTTAAAACTTTTTTCCCCACAATTTATATATGAAAATTGATAAGAGTTAGAAGAATCAAAAGAATTTAATATTTCTGAAAAGTTTATAAATAAATTTTCTCTATCTTCTTCACTTAAAGCGGTATAGTTTCTATCAAAAAATTCTAAAGTTTTACTATATTCATTTTTTGAAATTTTAAAAACTCCGTTTTTATAAACTTCTAATGGTAAAACTGTATCTTCAGTCGTAACATTATTTGTTTTAGCATTCTTATTTAAAAAAACATTTATTGAATCCAAAATTCTTTTTATATCTCTTTTAAGATTAAATTTTTCTTTTGTTTTCTTTCTGTCGATTTTTACTTTTTTTAACTCATTATTTAACTTTTTTAATTTTTCAGTTGTTTTGTTATTCTTTTTTGCCAAGTCCTTTAACCCCCTTTCTCTTCCTTATTTTTTTCATAAGTTTAAAATTTAAAATGTGAAATAAATGTTTTTCTAAGCCTTTTCCATTCTTTTCATAAAAAGCAAAAACAAAAAATGGAATAGCAAGTGTAATCATTAAATATATAGATGTGTTTATTCCTAATTTTTTAAAAGTTAATAAATATGTTGGTAAAGAAACTATTCCCGCAAGACTAAAGCAAATTAATTGTCTTTTAGTTAAATTAAATATTACTTTTGTTTTTATTTTAGTAATATCAGTAGGTACTTCAACAAAATTCATATTCTACTCCTTTTCATTTTTTTCTAATCTTTCCAATTCACAAATATCTTCAGCTACACTTTTGAAATTTCTATAAACGTTTTGATTCAATTCGTTTATTTGTTTTTGTAAATGATGTTCTTTTATTTTTGAGTGAATAAATAAGGCTATTCCTCCTAAAATAAAATATTTATAATTATTTTTATATTTATATTTATATTTCATATTCCTCCTCTAATGAGCATTAAATATACTCTTTGCAAGTGAACCTGTCTTTAGCATAGTTACCATCAATAAAACTGCATATCCTAAAACAGACCAAACAGCTTTCATTGCATTTGTATAATCTATACTCTTTATAAGTATTGCAAAAATAGTTACACAGAGCATTATTAAAAACCCTTGCAAGGCTAATGCTCCTAAATTTTTTAAATAGTTATTTCCAAAATTCCAATTATGGTTTTGACTTGTAATACTAGCTACTGGAATTGGAGCTATCGCCCCCATCAAATATATTTCTATTATTCTTCCATAAATTATAACGTGAATAGCAATAGAAATTATATAGACTGCAAGTCTTACTATCAAAAGCTCTATATATGTTACCATCAAACTACCTACCGAATTTTCTTTTAGAGCTTCTTTTATAGTTGATAAATATGAATCATCAAATTTAGCAGCTTCATTTAGATAAGGTTTTGCATCTGTTATTATCTTTTCTCCAATTTTAAATGCAAATAAAAATATCTTAGTACAATTTTTCACAAACATAAATGCTATTATGAATTTAAAAAGTGGCTTTAAAACGTCTATAACGTCTATCTCTTTCAAGTTATTCTTACTTTCTGCAAGTTGTACATACTCCATTACCAAGATTGCAGCTATTATTAGAGCTGCAACTGGTAAAATAACTAGAGTAGATATATTTTTTACAAATTCCCAAATAGATGTATTCCAAGTATCTGGAGCTACTGAAATATTATTGGATATTCCTATTAAATCTTCATTTATAGAGTCAAATATTCCTGATAATATTTTACCTATTCCATCTATTATTCCATCTTTGATATAATTAGTGATTTTATCAAAGATTCCAAAAAATACCATTCTTTAACTCTCCTAGTAGTTAATATAATTTTGTAGAAGTGGTACTAATTTAAGTCCAACAACAAAAATAATAGCTCCACCTACCATTTGTTTTGTTCCACTATTTTTATCTGCAGCATTCTCAGAACCGTGTCCTTCTCCCCACTTAACAACTCCCATTACTGTTAAAAATGCTCCAAATAATTTTAATGCCCAAGCCATTAAGTTTAATATTTCTGTAAAATTCATTTTTAAAAATCCTTTCTTTTTTGTTTTAATAAAAAAAGAACTTAAAATATTCAAAATTAAAAAATATTCTAAATCCTTTATTAATTTTCTTTTTCTTCTTGTTCTTCAAATTCAAAAACTTCTATTATATCTTCTTCAGATAAATCTATTTCTCCTCTTTCTTCCTTTAAAAATTCTTC
Source organism: Parvimonas sp. KA00067 (assembly GCF_001553085.1). Classification (NCBI taxonomy): domain Bacteria; kingdom Bacillati; phylum Bacillota; class Tissierellia; order Tissierellales; family Peptoniphilaceae; genus Parvimonas; species Parvimonas sp. KA00067. The sequence continues at coordinate 7,612 of NZ_KQ960148.1, forward strand.
TAAATCAATTCTATTTTTTTTATTATAATCTAATAAATATTTATAATTTGGATGTTTTGTTATATCATATTTTTTAGAGAAAAATGGAGGTAACCCTGTAATCTTTAAAATACATTTATCTCTAGGTATTTCTGATAATTCGTTTGCGTCTAAAAGCCTTCTACCTGTTTTTTGATAACTTGTTCCAAAAGTTTCATCTCTACCTTTATTACTTGAATTATTCATAACTTCAATAGTTTCGTTTCCTATCATTTCAGAGATTTCCTTAGTAGTTTTCCCAAACTGTCCTCCTAAAAATAAAAAACTATCACAGTTTTCTATAATTGATTCACTTTGACCTTTGAACATAGCTTCAAGTTGTGCTTTTGCCTGTAAAAATATATTTACAGACATATTTCTTGACCTTAAAACTGTTATTATCCTTTGAAAATTAGGAACTTTACCACTATTAGCAAATTCATCAAATAAAAATCTTATATGATATTTTAAACTTCCTCCTTGATTATATGCTTTTTCAAAAAGTCTATCAAACATTTGAGAATACATTATAGCGGTCAAAAAGTTATATGTTGATTGAGTATCTGATGTAATCATAAATAAAGCTGTTTTTTCATCTCCAAGTGATAATAAGTCCATTTCATCATAGGACGTTATTTCTCTAACTTCTGGAATTGTAAATACTGATAATCTAGCTAAACAAGAAATTACAATAGATTGTTTAGTTTCTTTTGCACCAGAAAGATATGAATTATATTGCAATACTGCAAAATGTTCACTATCTTTTTCTTCAAGTTCCTTAAACAACAAATCTAAAGCATTATTTATACTATCTCCTACGTTACCAAGTTGTAATATTTTAAAAATTGATTCAAATGTATGTTCGCTTTTTTCTAGTTCATAAAAAACATAAGATGAACAAGCTAGAAGTAGCATTCTTTCAGCTTTTATCCAAAAGCTTTCTCCCTTTTTTTCTCCTTCACTATCTGTATTTTCCATTAAACTATCAATAAAGATAAACATATCACTCATATTTCTAATATATGCAAAAGGATTGTAGTGCATAGACTTAGAAAAATCTATCGTGTTAAAAACTTTTAATTTATATTTAGCTTTTTTTAATAAATATGCGGTTTCATCAAATACAGTTCCTTTTGGGTCTGTAACTGCATAAGATGAATGTAATTGCATTAAATTTGGTTTTACAAAAAATCTTGTTTTACCAAAACCCGTTCCACCAATTACCATAACATTTTTATTTCTAGCAAATTTTAAGCTTTTAATATTCTTTATAGTCAAGCTCTCGGTTTGAGTTAAAATAATATTTTCTTTAAATTCTGCATCAATAAATGGAGCTATATCTTTCATGTTGCCCCATCTTGCTCCTCCGTATTCTTTACCACTCTTTTTTAATTTTTTTCTGTTCTTATTTCTTAAATAAACAAAAATATTTACAATTAAAACCATAATTATAGTATTTATTAAATTTTTAAAATTAAAAACTATTTTAGCATTAATAACCTTATTTAGCTCTAAAATAGTTTTAAATGATTTATCTAATAAATCCCCACTCATAGTATCATATATAGTTATAAATTTAAAAGAAAAGTAAAATAAAGCTAAATTGAGTATAAAAAAAGCTATATACTTTTGTTTGTGTTCTTCAAAATCTAGTTTATAGCTATCAATAAGTTTTTTTATCTTTTTCTTTGCCATATTTCTTCACCACTTTTAAAATTCTTTTTAAAAGTATCTTTTATTCTATTAATCTTTTCTGATAAAGACTCTTTGACAAAATCTTTAAATTCAGTTTCTTTTGTTTTAGTTTCTGTAAAATTTTCAGTTTTTGAATTTGTACTTTTCTCTTTTTTATTAAATTCTTCCCAAAAATTTTTTGCTTTTTCTTTCTTATCACGCCTTTCTGTTTTCTTTTCCTTTTTCTTTTCTTTTTTCTTAAATTTAGATTCAAAATATCTATCAACTTCTTTATAAGCTTTTTCTAGAGCTTCTTTATCAATAGCTTTAAAATATAGTTTATAATTTATTTTTCCATTATCAATTTTTTGTTTTTGAACATAAAAATCTACTCCATATTTTTTTAATTTCTTTTTTAATAAACCCCAATATTTTGAATCTTTAATTTTAATATTCTCAAGTTTTCCTCCCCTGTTCAATTCTTTAAACTTCATCTTTCTTCCGTTTAATTTTTGTTTCTTCAAAGGTTTTTTATTTGCCCTATTAGAAATAAATCTTAGAGCTATTTCAAAAAGTTGCCTTGAATTTTTAGCATTAGCTATTAAAACTTGAGTGACATTTTCATTAATCAATTATACTATCAACTCCTTACATATAGAATTTAAAACTTAAGTTTTAATTATCATCAACCTCCTTTATAGTTATAGATAAATTATCTATACAAAAAAAGCAACTATTTTTGTAGTCGCTTTCTTATGTGGTTTTTATATACCTTTCCACGATACATATTATAACATATTTTCTTGTTTTTTTTGAACTTTTTTTGCCCAATTTTTGCCCTGATTTTGCCCAATTTTTGCCCAATTTTTGCCCTACTACTTGTTGGAATTTCAGCAAAAAGTTTGTTCAAATTCTTAACACTTTAAAAAATGTAAAAGTATTTTATGTATTTATCTTATATATTTTTTATTTTAAAGTAATTTAAAATGGTTATTTGCATTTTAAAAGCCAGTTTCACAAAAAATATTTTTTGTCAAGTTTTCAAAATAATTCAAAAAATTTTCAAATTATTAAAAAATCTTAACAATTGACCGTTTTCCTAATTTTTATTCTATTTTTTACACTTTCGCTTTTTATTTTGTGTATGCTTGTTTTTATAAAAATAAAAAAAGAAATAGATTTTTTTCTATTTCCTATTTTACAACTATTTCTATAAATTAAAGTGCTTTACTCAGTAACCAAACTGTTAGTCACTTTATTTAACTTTTCTTCTAAATTAGCTAATTGTTTTTCAACATAATCAAGTTTAGCTATTGAATTAAAACCTTTATTTAATAAATCAAGTTTTTCTTTTTCTAACTCTTCTATCTCTTTTATATAAATATCTTGTTTTTTTAGTATAATATTATTTATAGGTCTTGACTTATAATAAGTATATTTATCTTGTAATAGCTCATTTATTATTAAAACAAGTTCTTCTTTTGTATAAACTTCTGTGTTTATTAATTTCATATAAATTTCCTCGCTCACAAACAATATCTCAAATCCAATACTATCATCATAGTATTTACAAATTAGGCATCACAATCTTCATCATTTTTCTCCTACTTTAATTTATATTCAACAGAAATTACTGAAGAATCTTCATTATTTACTGTTGTACTTTTTATTCCAACTGTCTTTTCTCCAATTTTATAGTTATAATAATCATTTCTTGACACATTTGATTCTAAATTTTTATTATCAGGTGTCTTATATACAATATAGTATTCATCTGGAAATATTCCAAGCAAAACTGTTTTTTTATATTTATCAACTATTAAAATTTCACAATCTTCATTAAATTCGGTTAAACTTTTAATTCCCAATGCTGGTTGTAAAGGATAGCAAAAATTACTTTTTGACTTCTTTAGGTTTTCCTCAATTCTTATTTGATTAGGTTTTTCATTCACTCTAGTCTTATCAAGAAACGACCCGGAAATATGAGTTCCTATAATTACTAAAAAAAATATTATGAGGAATATTACTAATACCCTTTCTATGTCCTTACATTTAAATAAAATAGTAGCAATTAATAAGGCTAATATGGATATAAATATATATATAAATATAAATATTAAAAAACTCATAAATTTACTCCTTAAAATCTCTTGTCTTTTGGTATTTTAGCTACTTTTGACCTACATTCACAGCAATAGTAATATACACTAATTAACTTACTTGTTGCATAGTCATACATTTCAGCATTATAGTCAGTCGCCATACCCTCATTATCAACTACAAACTCATAAATTCCAGTATATTTTTCTTTTGTAAAAAACAAATCTTCATTTCCACATTTTTTACATTTCAATTTCATCTTCTTGCTCCTTTTTGTTTTATTCATAGTTCTATCCTTTCAATTTTTGGTCAATTTGTCCAAAACTTTTATAGCGATAATTTTTCTTGTTCTTTTAGTAATTTATTTTTATTTAAGAAATCTAAAATTTCAATCCACTTACTTTTTTCAATATCAAATTTTAAATACAATTCTTCAATCTCAGTTTCTTTTTTAAATTTTTTCTTTTTATTTAATTTTTCAAAAAGTTCATCTATAACTTCTTGATTTACACTTATTTCCATAATTAAATTTTCTATGAATTGCTTACTAATTCTTTTTAATGAAATTCCTCTATCAAAAAAATATTTACAAACCTCATCTTGTTCATTTCTATTTAACTTTGCTATTTCTAAATACACTTGTTGTTTTAGCTCATTTTCATCAACCATTTTTAAAAATGTTTCATTTAAATTTGTTATTTTTACAAATCTCCTAATTGTTTTTTCTGAAAATGGAGTATCTTTTGCTAATTCTTCCCAAACATTAAATCCTTTTTCGTCTTTATTTCTATTTTTTTGTAGTATTTCTTTTTTTATTAAATAAGAATGAGCCAATTCACTGCTCAACATATTATGCCTTTGATTCAAGTTAGCATTAATTAGCTTTATTGTAGCTTCATCATCAGTCATTTCTTTTACTATACAAGGAGCTTCTTTTTTTCCTAATTGCTTTAATGCTAAATATCTATGCCTACCAGAAATAATTTCAAACAAATTTTCTCTTTTCCTAACTAAAAGTGGACTATATAACCCATTCACTTTTATATCTTCAGCTAAGGAAGTGATATATTCTTCAGATTGTAATCTAAAAGGTTGATTCTCAATTATAATTAATTCATCAAGATTTATATTAACTATTGCATATTCCTCATTTTCAAAGAATACAGATTGTATATTTTCATTATTTCTAACAAAATTTTTCATATCAACATTTTTTAATAAACTCATAATCTCACCACCTATTCTTTATTTATAACTTCTTTTGCAAGTTCTAAGTACTGTTCTCCAAGTTTACTATTTAACTTAACTAATGATGTTTTTATAGCTGTACTTTCACTTGCAACAGTTGATTTGCTTATTGTAGTATTAAATAAATCTTTTTTGTATTCTAACTTTAAATGTTCTAAAACCATTCTACTCATAACAGTGTTCTCTATCATAGTTGGTAATATTCCTAAAACTCTTAAATTTGCATTTAAATGAACTTTTATTTGTTCAATAGTGTTATATACTAAACGTAAACTTTCAATAGTAAAATATTGTGATTGAACAGGAATTATAATGTCCGTAGATGTTGCAAGAGCATTAGTCATTAAAGTTGATATTGATGGAGATGTATCTATCAAAATATAATCATATTGTTTGAAGAAATCGTCTGCTAATATCTCATTTAAAATCATTTCTCTAGCAAGTCTAGTTTCCATCTGCTTTTCAACAACAGATAGGTATGGACTACTAGGAATATATTCTATTTCATCATTCTCAGATATTTTTATATAATCAGTTAAATTTATTGTTTGTTTAAAAAGAAATTTACTAATTAAATCATCAATAGTATTTCTATCATCTCCATCGTGATTTAAATATATAGATAAACTATTTTGTGGGTCAAAATCTATCAATAAAACTCTTTTTCCCAGTTCTTTAAGAGCTACTCCTAGATTCATCGTACTAGTAGTTTTTCCAACTCCACCTTTTTGATTTCCAACTGTTACTATTTTCATCTTCCAATCCTCCTAAATTATTTGATTTTATTTTTATTTAATTTTAATAAGTAATATATACTTTGAATTAGCAAAAGATACTCCATTTTCTAAAAAATAGTTAAAATTTCATCTGATTTTTTTACTTTTAAATAATCTAATATATCTAAAAGTGCCTTATCTTCTAATTTATAAATATATCTTTCACAAAAATTATATTTTTTAGAAATTTCTGAATAAGAAAAAAAGTTTATATAAATATCGATAAGAACTTCTCTTTGAATATCATCAACATAATTTATTAAATCTTTAATCTTATCTTGTTCGAGTTTTATAATCAAGAGCTTATTATCTTGTTTTTCTAATAATTCTAAATATTTGTATATTTGCTTCTCTTTTGAATTGTTAAAATTAGAAAATATTTTTTCATCAAAATTTGTAGCTCTCAAAGTCGTATATTTATCTTCCAATTTGTTTTTTTCTTTTTCAAGTTTAAATTTTATTTTTTCAAAATATTTATATTTACTAAAATATTTTTTTAAATCTTTCTTTGTTTTTATTGAACTTTGCATCTTTACTCCTTATTTTTTTATAAAAAGTTATCTGAAAAGTCATCTGAAATTTCATTATCAATTTGTACTAATTCAGTTGAATATGAATTGTAAAGACAAGTTATTAAGTAACTTCTAATATTTTTAGCTTTTTTACTATTTTTTCTTATCGAACTTAAAACATATTCAATATGAGAATATGTCAACAATAAAAACCTCATTTTAACAAGTTCTTTAGATATATAATTTCCAGATACTCTTATTTTTTCATCTTTAGATAAAATAACATCTAACATAACTTCAATAATTTGATTTAAATATTCCATTTCTGTTTTTGATAGACTTATTTCTAAAATTTCATAATTTAAATTTTTATAAATTAAATCTTTATATTTTTTATATTCAATCACATCAACATCAATCTCTTCGGATTGATTGATTGAATTAGTATAAATAGAATCAGTATGATTTATATTAGTATAATTAGGGTCCAAATTTTGAACTTCTAAAGGTTCATTTTTTGCACTTCTAGAAGTGCAAATTTCAGACTTCTTGAAGTCCAAATTTTGAGTTTCTAGAAGTTCAATTCTTGGACTTCTTGTATTTTTAGCCAATTCTTGATAATTTGGTTTTAAAATATATATTCTATTTGCTAAACCTTGACCCATTCTTCTTTCAAAAAGCAATTCAAATTCAATCAATTCTTTTTTATATTTTATTACTGTATTTTTTGATAAACACAAAACATCTTTTAAACTTTCTATTGTATAAATTAAAAATATCTTTCCGTTTTCATCTGTATATTTATCTTTATTTTTTAAGGATAAACTTTGTCTATCTGCTAAAATTGAATAAAGCATTTTTGCCCCTAATGATAAATTTTGATATAACTTAGAAGATATTAAAATTGCAGGTGTTTTTATAAATCTATATTCTTGATAATAGTCGTTTTCTGAATAAAATAATTCATTATTTACATCTTTATATTTCATAAATTCACCTCCTACATACCATTAGGTTTTAATAAATAATAAATGTTTTGAGATTTTTTATCTTTTTTATCTTTTTGAATCAACAAATCATTTTTTAATAATTCTTTCTTATACTTCAATGAAGTTATAGTTGATACACTTAATGCCTCGTTCATTTCTTCGATAGTGAATTCAAAGAATAAAAATCCTTCTTCATCTTTCAATACATCTTCAGAAATTAGTTTATCAAGATAAATTCCATAAAGCATTTTTGCCCCTAACGATAAATTTTGATAATATTCATTGAACAATTCTTTTGGTATTAAGTAACAATTTTCATTACTTAAATTTAAGACTTTAGGAATATCTCTAAAAAGTCTATCTTTGATTAATAATTTCATAAGTCCTCCTTTTTATAAAAAACAAATTTATTTTATTACACTATTTTGAAATAGTTAATTATAAACTCTTTTTTTCAACAAAAAAATAGATATAAACATTGATTTCTCAATACTTATATCTATTTTCACATCATATGCGGACTTACAAAACCATATAAAAAGGAGTGAATAAATCACTCCTTAAAACTCTTCTTGTAAATATTCCAAAAATGCTTTAACATCCTTGAACTTTTTATAAACAGCTGCAAAACGAACATAAGAAACTTCGTCAAGATTTTTTAAATTTTTCAAAACCAATTCTCCTATTTGAGTCGATTCAATTTCATTTTTATAATTCTTTCTAATATCCATTTCAATATTATCTATAACAGCTTCTATCTGTTCATCATCAATATTTCTCTTTTCACAGCATTTTTTTATCCCAGCAAAAACTTTGTTACGAGAAAAAATTTGTCTTGAGCCATCTTTTTTTAATACAAAAATTACAAATTCAGGCATTCTTTCATAAGTTGTAAATTTATAATTACAAACTTCACAAAGACGTCTTCTCTTAACATAAGTTTTATCTTGCGAATTTCTAGAATCTAAAACTCTAGTAGTTTCTGCTCCACAGTTAGGACATTTCATTATCTTAAGAAACTCGGAATATCTAAATCTAATCCATCATCTTTTTTAGCAGAAGATGATTTGCTTTCAATTGAAGTTGGTTTTCTTAGTCCACCTGATACAAGTGGATCAAAGCCAGTTGCAATAACAGTAATCTTAATATCATCTCCTAATGATTCATCAATTCCTGAACCGAAGATAACATTAGCATCTCCATCAATAGCCTCTCTAATCAATTCAGCTGCTTCATGAGCTTCAAAAATACCAACACTAGCAGCAGTAACATTAAGAAGAACAGCCTTAGCACCATCAATAGAAGTTTCAAGTAATGGACTGTTAATAGCCATCTTTGCTGCCTCAATAGCTCTATTATCTCCACTTGCTCTACCAATTCCCATATGAGCAATTCCTTGGTCTAACATAACTGACTTAACATCAGCAAAGTCTAAGTTAATGATATTTGGAACGGCAATTAAATCTGAAATACCTTGAATACCATTCATTAAAACTTCATCAGCCATAGCAAATGCCTCTAACATAGTTGTTCTTTTTTCAGAAATTTGTAATAATCTATCATTTGGAATAGTAATTAAAGTATCAACTTTTTCTTTCAAAGCCTCAATTCCTTGTTCAGCTTGAACAGCTCTTTTTCTTCCTTCAAAAGTAAATGGTTTAGTAACAACACCAACAGTTAAAATTCCCATTTCTTTTGCAATACCTGCAACAACAGGAGCGGCACCTGTTCCGGTTCCACCACCCATACCGGCAGTTATAAATACCATATCAGTACCTTGAAGTGATTGTATAATTTCTTCTTTACTTTCTTCAGCTGCTTTTTCTCCAACTGCAGGATTAGCTCCGGCTCCAAGACCTCTTGTTAATTTTTCTCCAATTTGTATTTTTGTTTCTATATCAATAGAATTTAAAATTTGTCTATCTGTATTAATAGCAACAAAATCAACACCCCTTAAGCCTGATTGTTTCATTCTTGATATAGCGTTATTTCCACCACCGCCAATACCAAAAACTTTAATTTTGGCTAAATCATTTCCATATACTTCCATTTCAAATGCCATTTCAATTTCCTCCTGTATTTTTTATATTAATTTCTGTTTAATTTTAAATTTCAGTTATTTAATATTATACTAAATTTTTCAATAAAATTCTACTATTTTTTTACTATTATTGGGTTATCTCCAACATTTAATATAATTTCTTTTGCATTTATTCCTTCAAGTTGAATTTTTTTGATTAAAATTCCAATAACTTGAGTTTTTTTAGCATAATCTTTCAAATCTCCAAATGTAACTTTTAAAGAATTTTTAAATTCTAAAACTATTTCTTTATCATTAGTGAAGTCTATACTAACAATTTCAGAATAATATTCTTTAGTTAAAATATCTAATAAAAATTTAACTTTTGTAATATCTTTAGAAAAATCATCTCCAACTTTTAATCCTGTTTCAGAAATTCCTTTTATCTGAACTCCTGATGCCTTAGAATTATCAGTAACAACCTCTTTAACTTTTCCATAATTATCGATAGTAGTTAATCCACTTGGTGAATTTATATAAGCACTAACATAATTTTCTTTTATTTCTATTTCAATTATATTTGGATAATTTTTCCTTACCTTAACACTTTCAATATTTGAAATTTCTTTTAAGTTTTTTTCAATTTTACTTGAAGATGCTAAAAATATATTATCTCCAATACTAACGCCACTTTTTGAAATTAAAATTTCTTTTTCATTAGCAACATTACCGGTAATATTTATATAATCTATTTTAAACAAATCATGAGTTAATCCAAAATAAACAGCTATCGCTGAACAAGCAACTAAAAAAGCTAAAAGGAATTTAAAGAAGATTCTAAATCCTCCTCTTTTTTTCTTTTTCTTACCTTTTTTATTTACATAATATTCATCTTCATCTTCTTCGTATTCATCTTCAAACTCATCATCTGTTTCTTTAAGTTCATTATAGTAATTAGATTTTTGACTTACATTTACAAAAGATTTTTCATCTGAGTCAACATTGTATTCCGGTTCATCATCTAAACTACCAAAATCGTCATCGTCATCTTCTTCATAACTTTTATTTTCAAAACTAACATATCCTGAATTATCAAATAAAGAATCATAATTTCCCTCTTCAGATGAATCTTCATCATTTGCTATACTATATTGATTAAATATTGAATTTTCATCTTCTTTTTTATCATCAAAAACAGTATCTTCAGTTGTTTCAAATAAAGAATCATATTTTTTTTCATCAGATACAGTATTAGAATTTTCATCTTCATGTTCTAAACTGCCAAAATCATCATCGTCATCTTCTTCAGTTTTATCATATAGTTTTATATCTTCTTCAAAATCATCTACTATATCGTAAATTACATCTTCCTCAAGAATTTCTTCTTTTTTATCCAATTCAGCTGTTTCATTTAAGATTTCTTTTTCTTTTGGAATTTCAATTTCTTTTAAAATTTCTTTTTCTTCTGAAACATCTTGAATCACCTCATCTTCAATCATATCAGAAGATGAAAAAACATCCTTTTTAACTTCTTCAAAAGAATTTTTTTCTTTTTCATGCTTAACTTGCTCAAAATCTACACTTCTAAAATTTTCAAAAAAAGATTCATCAATAGTTTTTTCTTTAGACTTTAATTTATCATATTCATAGAATTCATCTTTTACAGAAATGTCTTCATCTCTATTTTTCTTTATAAAAATTCTAGGCTTTTTTTCTCTTTTATCAGCAGACATAACTACCTCCCTTTAAATTCATCATAAAATATTGAAACAAAGTCTTTAACTGCATTAGGTGTAGCAAGTTTTTTCGCATTTTCTTTCATTTGCTCCAATCTACTATTATCAAAAATTATCTTTTCTATATTTTCCCATAATAAATCTGAATTTAATTCTTTTTCTAAAATAAGTTCAGAGGCACCAATATCTTTATATGCTCTCGCATTAAATTCTTGATGATTTTCTGTTGTATATGCTTTTGGAATCAAAATACTTGCTAATCCAATTTTAGAAATCTCAGCAAGTGTTATCGCTCCGGAACTTGTTATAACAAGGTCTGAAACTCCATAAGCCTTATCCATTTCAGTCATATATGGTAAAATTTTTACATTATTTTCAATTTTTATCCCTTTGTTTTTTACTTCTTCTAAAAATTTATCGTAATTAAGTTTTCCGGTTACATGAATTAAAGAAATTTTTTCATTTTCACAAAATTTATCTAAAATTCCAAGAACAGCTTTGTTAAGCTCTTCACTTCCGTTACTTCCTCCAAAAGAAAATATATTTTTAGAATTTTCATCTATTTCAAAAAATTTAAGAGATTGCTCTCTATTCAAAAACTCAAATCTATTTCTTATAGGATTTCCTGTAACAACACATTTATCGTTGTTTTTAAAAAACTTGATAGACTCTTTAAAAGTAACTGCCATAGCATTAACATATCTTGATAATATTCTATTTGTAATTCCAGGATAACTGTTTTGTTCATGAAATATTGTATAAATACCCATTTTATGAGCTTTATATAAAACAGGTCCTGTTACAAATCCTCCTGTTCCTATAACCACATCAGGTTTAAATCTCTTTAATATTTTTTTTGCTTGTCTTAAACCTTTAAGTAAAACAAAAATAGATTTAAAGAATTTTTTATTAATCTTTCTTGGAAGTCCCATAACTTCTATTGATTCATAATTAATCTCTAAGCTTGGAATCAATTCACTCTCCATACTATTTTTAGAACCTATGTATAAAATATCTATATTATTATCTCTTTTTTTCAACTCTTCAATTATTGCAACAGCAGGATATATATGTCCTCCTGTTCCACCACCAGATATTACAACTTTCATACTATCTCCCTTTTACATCATATCTAACAATTCCTAAAATAATTCCAATCATTACAGAAGTCATAACTAAAGATGAACCTCCATAGCTTACAAATGGTAAAGTTACTCCAGTAGGAGGAATAACCCCTGTTGCCGTACCTATATTTACCAATGCTTGCAATCCTATTGAAAATATTATTCCCAATATTATCATTTTTCCGTATAAACTCTTAATATTTCTAGAAATCATTATTCCTAAATAAGCTAAATAAATATAAACTCCAATTAAAAACATAGAGCCTACAAAACCGAACTCTTCAGCAATAGTTGCAAAAATAAAATCATTATGCGCCTCAGATAAAGTATATTTTTGTCTTCCATTTCCAAGACCAACACCTAAAAGAGAACCATTAGTTATTGCAAAAAGTGATTTTATTAATTGCCAAGACTTAGAATCTCTATATTTTAATGGGTCAATAAAGGCTTGAATTCTACTAGTTCTACTATATCCTGACTTTAACAAAAATATAGCTCCAAAACTTGCTAAACTCAGTCCTAAAACAGAAAATCCTATTGCTTTTTTATCCATACCTGCAACCAGATACATAGATGTTATAGTCCCGGCTATTACTAAGGTAGTTGAAAGGTCGGGCTGAATCATTACAGAAAAAGCTGATATTCCAACTATTGCCAAATATTTAAAAAACACATTTTTAAAAGTAAATGCTTTTTTGTACCTATCAATCACATAAGCCATCATCATTATGGCTCCAATTTTCATAAAGTCGGAAGGCATAAAAGTAAAAAATCCTACTCCAACCCATCTTCTTGCATTATAAAGATTTACTCCAAGTGGAGAATATACTAAAAAGCCCATCAAAAACACAAGTATAAAAATATTCTTACTATATTTTTTTAATTTTAAAATATTTATATATGATACGAAGAACATAGCTATAATAGATAAAACAACAAAAATTATATGTTTTCTTATTATTTCTATTTCATTTCCCTTTAATCTGTAACTATATGGCCAGCTTGTACTAAATACCATTACACTCCCAAAAAGTAGTAAAAAGATAACTACCATAACTAACTTTTTAGCATATTTATCAAATTTCATCATTATAATTCATTTACCAACTTCTTAAATAAATTTCCTCTTTCTTCAAAACTTTTGAACATATCCCAACTTGCAGATGCCGGAGAAAGTAATACATTATCTCCACTTTTTGCTAATTCAAAACATTTTTCTACAACTTCTTTATAATCATCGACTATTACATTATTTTCAAATCCGTATTCTTTTGAGCAAGAATCAAATTTATATTTTGTATCTCCAACTAAAATTAATTTTTTTATTTTACCATTAAAAGATTCAAACAAAGGATTAAAATCAACACCTTTATCATATCCACCTAAAATCAAAATAATAGGTTTTTCTAAAGCGTCAACAGCTTTTATAGTTGAATCTACATTTGTTCCTTTAGAATCATTGTAAAACTTTATTCCATTTAATTCTCTAACAAATTCAATTCTATGTTCAACTCCACCAAAATTTTTGCATGCAAAAATTATAGTATCCATATCTATACCATAATTATAACAAATTGCAACAGAAATTAAAACATTTTGAGCATTATGTTTGCCTAAAATTTTCAAATCTTTCATAGAAAATAACTTTTCATCTTTATGATAAAAATTATTTTCGTTAAAATAAAAATCTGTATCTTTTCTTTCTAATGAAATCTTTGTAACATTTGTATTTTCTACATCAACTTTACTTAAAATTTCATCATCTATGTTTAAAACTAAATTTCCATTTTTATCCATATTTTTAAAGACTTTAAATTTGTCTTGTATATAATTTTCAAAACTTCCATGCCAATCAATATGGTCAGGAGTTATATTTCCAATTGATGCTATAAAAGGTTTAAAAAGTTTAGTGTTATGTAGTTGGAAACTACTAACTTCTATGATATTCACAGTTTCTTCATCAGAATTAAATATTTCCCAAAGCATACCTACACCAATGTTACCAACCACTTTTGATTTTATATTTGCAGTTTTAAAAATTTCTCCAACTAAACTTGTAGTTGTAGTCTTTCCATTAGTTCCAGTTATTGCAATAATTTTTCTTTTTGAAAATAAAGTATATGCCAATTCTAAATCCGTATAAACAGGAACATTATTTTCACAAAAATATTCAATTATTTCATTAAACGGTTTTATCCCAGGACTTTTAACAACAAAATCAAAATCATAATCTTTATAATTTTTTATAAATTTAAAATTAAATTCATTAAGACTTTCAAAAACATTTTTTAATTCTATTTCTTCTTTATCGTCATAACAATAAACTTCGGCTTTTAACGAACTCAAAGTTTTTATAGTTGAAATTCCGGATAAACCCAAACCTACAACTAAAACTTTTTTATTTAAAACTTCCATAAATATCCCCTAACTAAGCATTAAAAAATAAACATACAGCTATAATTGATAGAATTCCACTAATCACTGCAAAAGACGTAACTATTTGAGGTTCTTTATAACCTTTTAATTCATAATGATGATGAATAGGACTCATCAAAAATACTCTCTTTTTATTTCTAGTTTTGTAACTAACAACTTGAATAATTACAGATAATGCCTCCATTACATAAATTCCACCGATGATTGGTAGGTAGAAAATCATTCCATTAAGTATGCATATACTTGCAATAGCACCACCTAATGCCATTGAACCGGTATCTCCCATAAATACTCTGGCAGGATATGAATTAAACATAACAAATCCCATTAAACTCGCCATAAATACTAAAGAAAATACTGAAACACTTGGGTATTTAAAAAAACTTATTACCGCAAGACCTAAAAATACAGGAATTGATACTGAAGATGAAAGCCCGTCTAAACCATCTGTTAAATTAGTAGCATTCGCAGTTCCAACCATTACAAAAATTAGTATAGGATATATAAACCAACCAAAATTAACAGCTCCTTTTACAAAAGGAATTAATTGGTATCTCAAGTCAACTCCTACAACTTTTTCTATAAAAACAATTACAACTATACTAATTATAAATTGAATAATCAGCTTTTGAATTTCAGTAAGACCCAATGACCTTTTCATAATAAGTTTGAAAAAGTCATCTAAAAATCCTATGAATGTAAAGCCTAACATACCGATTAAAACAGCAAATACTTCTTTAGAAAAATTACCTAAACAAATTGTTGTAATAATTATAGCAACCACAAAAAATATTCCACCCATAGTTGGCGTTCCGGCTTTAGATAAATGACTTTGTGGTCCGTCATCTCTAATATTTTGTCCAAGTTTAAATTTTCTTAAATATGGAATAGACATTTTTGCTATAAACACAGTTAGAAAAAAACTGAACAAAATACTCCATATTACAAAATTTGATATATCCATTATTTTCATCTCCTAAATTAATCTTCAAAAGTTAATACTATTTCTTCATCCTTTGAAATATAACTTCCAATTTTCTTGTTTGAAGATACAAATTTACCCTTACCACCTGAAGTTTTATATTTGTATCCCATTTTATTTACAACTTCCATAGCTTGTTGATAATTCATTTTTGAAAAATCAACTACTAATAATTTTGCATCTTCCGATAAAGTAAGTTCAACATTACTTCCTTCATCTAAAGTCTTTCCAGCATACTCGCTTTGCTCTGTAACAATAGCTTTTGAAGAACTTTCTCCCTTAACAGTATAATTTAACGATTGTCCTTTTAAAACTTCTACTGCATATTCTAAAGTAAGTCCTCTAACGTCCGGAACATTTGTCTTTCTAACTATATTATTGTCATCTTTTGTCTTAACTAATTGTTTGTATTCAACTATTTCTTCAACCAATTTTTTAGCTAAAGGCGCACATGCTCCGGTACCACCTGAGTTCACCTTTGGCTCATCAAAAATAATCAAAATGCTATATTTTGGATTTTCAATAGGAAAAGCCACATACAAAGATGCAATAGTTTTATTATCGTCATATCTACCATTTACAGTTTTTAAAGTTGTACCGGATTTACCACCCATTCTAATACTATTAGAATACGCCTTCTTAACTATACCATCTGTTACACCATGTTCCATCATAACACGCATCTTATCGCTTGTTTCTTTAGATATAATTTGATTTTTAATAATCGGTTCGTTTTCTTTTATTTTGATTTCATCATCAGATTTTTTTTCAATATTTTTTACATTAATTTGTGGCTCTAATAAATATCCACCATTTACAACTGCATTTGCAGCAGTAATCATTTGAATAGGAGTTACAGAAACACCATGTCCATAACTCATTGTGGCAAGTTCTGCAGGTCCTATATCTGATAATTTTTTAGGAATTTGCCCACTACTTTCTCCAGGTAATGATATTCCTGTCATCTTTCCAAACCCAAAACCATTTATATATCTATAAAATCTTTCTTTCCCTAAATGTCTAGCCATTTGAACAAAAGCAGGGTTACAACTATTATCCAAAGCCTCAGTAAAAGTTTCTTTCCCATGAGGATTTTTCCAGTTAAAACATCTAAGAGTTATTCCCGGAATATCTTTTATAAAACCATTACAATAAAAAGTTGAATCTAGTGTATCACTCTTTTCTTCCAAAGATGCACTGGCAGTTATAAGTTTAAATACAGAACCCGGCTCATAACTATCACTTACAGCAGGATTTCTCCACATAGCAAATATTTTTTCAAGCCTTTCTTTTTCATTTAAGGTTTCAAATTCTTTACTTGCCTCTTCTCCGATAGGAGTTGTAGGATTATTAGTATCATATTTTGGGAAATTATCCATAGCTAATATATCCCCATTTGTTACATCAGAAACTATAACACTCAACTTAATCGGTTTTTCTTCATTAAAATATTGTTGCCCATACTTTGCAACATATTCTTGTATTGTACTGTCAATAGTTAAATACAAATCAGAACCATCTTTAGCATCAACAATTTCTTCAATAGACTTACTCAAATTTTCTCTTATTACTCTTCTGGCACCACTTGTTCCCGCAAGATTATCGTTTAAAAAATTTTCAACTCCACTTTGTCCACCATTTTCATTAGCATGACCAACGACAAAAGGAGCCAAAGTTCCATTTATATAACTTCTATTTTGTTCTATTTCAACACTGATTATGGAAGAATTTATTTCCTTAATCTCTTTAACAATATCCGGACTAATAGTTTTCTTTATTTTGAAATTAGTCCCTCTATTTGCCCTATCAAAAACTTTCTTCTTATCCAACTCAAGCACAGAAAAAATCTTATCGATTTTTTTCTCTTCCACCTCTTTAGCTTTTTCAGAATAAAGTTTAAATTTATCATATTCTAAAACCGAAAAATAAACTTCCTTATTGCTATTAGCACTTACTAAAAGTGAATTTTCAGATTTAACAACAGAATTTTGTTCTTCTGTAATATCTTTTTTTATCAATAAGTTATTATATTCATCAGCCTTAGCAAAGATTTCTTCTTTATTTAATTGCAAAATATCAAAAATCTTATCTAATTTTTTAGTTTCTTCATCTTTAATTTTCCCACTAGATTTTTTATAACGATTATAATCAAAAGTGGAAAAATATCCATTATATACACTTATACTTTTAGCTAAAGTATTTCCATTTCTATCAAAAATACTACCTCTCTTAGCCTCAAGTGTTGTATAACTAACAGAATCTTTAAATTCTTCAACGCTGTATTTATTTTTGGAATACAGTTGCAAATAGGCTAATTTAAAACCTATACTCGCAAAAAGTATTATAAATACAAAAAATAAAACAGCCGAACGAGAAGAGACTGTTTTATTTCTAATAATATATTGCTTGTTTTTCATTTAAACTCCTCTTGTTTAAGTTTAATTAGTCAATTTTATCCAAATACTTAACTTGTTCTTTCTTTGGAAAATCCATATTATAATTTAACCTTGCAATCTTTTCAATCCTATCAACAGATTTATAAGGCTCAAGCTTAATATCATAATCATCTTTTTCTGTTTCTAATGAGCAAATTTCAGAGTTTAGTGCATTTATTTTTCTATTTTGTTGAGCAATATTTAGATATCCATATAAAATTACTACACTAAAAGCTAATGTAACAGTAGCAAATAGAAAAAGTGTAATATTTTTATATAAACTGGATTCTCTGGTAATTCCGTAGGCTTTTTTCTTTTTCTCTAAAATTCTCTCATTTGAAACATCTATATATTTTACTTGAGCCGTACTCATATAAATCATCCTCCTAAATTTTTGAACAAACTCTTAGCTTTGAACTTTTTGACCTAGAATTTTTGTCCATTTCATCTTTTGAAGGTATTAAAGGCTTTCTTGTTAAAATTTTTATCTTAGGCTTATTGTTACAAACACAAACATATAATTCCTTAGGACAAGTACAACCTTTTGCAAGATTCTTAAAAGAATCTTTAACAATCCTATCTTCTAAAGAATGAAAAGTAATAATACACAATCTACCATTTTCATTTAATCTATCTACTATATCGGGAATAACTTTTTTTATAACTTCAAGTTCTCTATTAACCTCAATCCTTATAGCTTGAAACACCCTTTTTGCAGGGTGCCCACCCTTAGCCCTAACAGCTTTTGGAATAGCCCTTTCAATAATATCAACTAATTCAAAAGTAGTTTCTATAAACTTTTCTTTTCTATAGTTAACTATAAATTCTACTATTCTTTTTGTCCATTTTTCTTCGCCATAGTTATAAAAAATATATTCCAAATCTTTAGAATCATAATAATTTACAACATCAAAGGCACTCTTTTCAAGACTTCTATCCATTCTCATATCCAATGGAGCGTCTATCATATATGAAAAACCTCTTTGACCATTATCTATTTGATAAGAAGAAACCCCTATATCCAATAGCACACCGTCAACTTTATCTATTTCAAAATAATCTAATATTTCTTTAAAATTTTCAAAATTACTTTTATAAAACAAAACATTATCAGAAATCTTTAAAAGTCTTTCCTTTGCAACTGCTAAAGCCTCTTCATCTTGGTCAACGCAAATAAGTTTACCATCTTTTATTCTTTTTAATATTTCAGTTGAATGACCTGCGCCACCAACAGTTAAATCAACATAAATTCCATCAGGTTTTATATTTAAATTTTCTATTACTTCATCTAACATTATAGGTATATGATTAAATTCCATAACTAACTTCCTTAAAAATCAAGTCCGTCAAACTTTTCAGACATAATATTATCATCACTATATTCAGCTTCACTGTATTCATTCCATTTTTCCTTGGACCAAATTTCAATTCTATCAGAAACTCCAATAATCATTACATCTCTTTCAATCCCTGCGAATTCACGCAAATTTTTATTAACTAAAAATCTTCCTTGTTTATCTAAATCCGAAGTCATCGCACAACTACAAAAAAATCTTGTAATTGAACGAACATCTTTTTTACTCAATCCTTTTGAATTAAGTTGTTCTGTAAACTCATTCCATTTTGATTCTGTAAAAACAAATAAACAACCTTCAAGGCCGCGAGTTACAATAAAATTAGTTCCTAGTTCATTTCTAAACTTTGATGGCATAATTAATCTGCCCTTATCATCTAATGTATGAGGAAAATCTCCCAAGAACATTGCCATCACCTCCTAAAAACTAACTCCATTTTACTCCATATTACCCCACATTTATTATTACACTTATATTTTATACTATTTTTTCATATTTTGCAACCCTTTTTACAAAAAATTTTCAAAAAATATTTTTTATTTTTCATAAAAAACACTAAAATTTCAACAATTTTAAAAAATTAATAAAAAGTGGAGGGATTTTTCTATTTTTTTCAAAAATTTTATGTTTTTTTTTAAAATTTGAACAAAAAAACTACATAGAACAAAACTATGTAGTTTAAAATTTTTTGTTATTAAATTTCTATTATTAAATATCTTTTCCGTATTTTCTATTTAAGAAGAAAAGTAAACTTCCAACAATTACTCCAACAAGAGAAAGCACTTGCGAAACTCTAAATCCTAAAAACATAAGACTATCAGTTCTAAGACCTTCTACAAAAAATCTTACCACTCCATAAAAAATTGCATAGAGTAATACAACTTCTCCTTTTTTCTTTTGGTATTTCCTAATATAAATCATCAAAAATGTAAAAACCAAAAGATTGCCAATGGATTCATATAAAAATGTTGGGTGGTATCTCTTCCCGTCAATGATAACTGCCCATGGTAATGTCGTTTCAGTTCCATGAGCCTCTTGATTTATAAAGTTTCCCCATCTTCCTATGGCTTGTCCAAGTATAAGTCCCGGAGCACAAACATCAGCTAAATCTCTAAAATCAATTTTTTTGAATTTTCCAAAAAAGTAAACCACAATTATTGCAACAATAACTGCCCCATAGATAGCAAGTCCACCTTCTCTAATGTTTATCATTGATAAAAAATTACCTTTATAACTTTCCCATTCAAATGCCACATAATAAATTCTAGCGCCAATGACACTAAGAGGCAAAGCAAAAAGCAAAAGATTAGAAATTTCATCTTCTTTTATATTTCTAAGTTTAGAATTTTTTGTTGCCACAAAAAGTCCCATCATAATTCCGAAACAAATTATGATTGCATACCACATTATATCCACTCCAAAAAGAGAGAATGCAACTCTATCAATTTTAACTTCCATATTACCTCCTAATTATGCTCTTCAAATTTTATAGTTCTTAAAAAGAAATATATCAAAATAACAGCTACTGTCGATATCATAAGAACATTCACAAATAATGTAAAGAAAAATTCTTCCGGCAAAATTCTTATCATCAAATCCATTTCATAGTCCAAAAGCCATAAATCATTACTAAAAAATAATTTATGAAAATAAATAAAACTTTCAGAAAAGAATAAAGAACAAATGCCTAAAAAAGAAATTACTAAAGCATAAGAAATCAAAATATATTTCCTAAGCATATTAAAAAAATAATTTTCCTTTTTTGAGAATTTGTAAATAATCCCAGCTAAAAAAATTATAAGTAATGTTATATATACAATTCTATCAAGTACAAATAATTTATATACATCTTTCATGTGCAAAATTTCTTTTTCATTAAAATTTTTCTTTAAAACTTCTTTATCTCCATTTTTAATAAATTTAACCAAAGAATCACTAGCCTCAGTTATCCATTCTTTAGATAAACCAGAAACCTCATCAATTTTATATTCACTATGAAAATTATTGTAATAAGAAATATCTTTAGCCATAAAATCTATCGAATACAATAGCACAAACAAAACTATACTTATGGAGATAAAAAAAGCAAATATCTTTTTCATATTATTCAACGTCTAAATCTTCAGGCACTTCCCAGTTATGATAAACATTTTGAACATCGTCATTATCTTCAAGTTGGTCAATCATCTTAACCATTTTCTTTATATTATCTGGATTTGAGATTTGAGAATTATTGCTTGGAACATATTCTAAATCACATTCACTAAATGTATATCCTTTTTCTTGTAGCGCATCTCTTAATGATATAAAATCAGAAACTTCTGAATAAATTGTATAAACTTCATCATCAGATTCAAAATCACTTGCTCCATTTTCTAAAGCAAAATCCATTAATTCATCTTCTTCAGCTTGTTCTCTTGACATTTCGATAACACCTTTTTTATCAAACATAAACAAAACTGAACCATTTTGTCCTAAATTTCCACCATGTTTGTCAAATGCATGTCTAACATCTGCTGCAGTTCTATTTCTATTATCTGTCAAACATTCAACTATAACAGCTATACCTTCAGGACCATATCCTTCATAAATTATAGTTTCGTAGTTACTTGCATCTCCATCTCCTGCACCTTTCTTTAATGCCCTTTCAATATTATCATTAGGCATATTTTCAGCCTTTGCCTTTTCAATAGCTGACTTTAAAGATGGATTGTACTCAGGGTCTGCTCCACCCTCTTTAACTGCAACAATTATATAACGTGCAAGTTTTGTAAATATCTTTCCTCTTCTAGCATCTTCTTTTCCTTTTTTATGTTTAATCGTACTCCATTTATTATGTCCTGACATAATTACCTCCTAAAACTTTTAGCAAAATTTCTTTTGTGTTCAGAAATTTTTACCATTCTCTTTATTTTTTCTTCTATATTTGAATCTATTTTTTCATTATTTATAAATTTTTCTAAATCATCATAAGAAAAACCCATTTCATCTTCATCTGTTTGATTTTCAAAAAGGCCTGCGCTCGGTGGCTTTTGAATTATCTTATCCGGAACACCTAGATACTTTGCAAGTTCATAAATTTCTTTCTTTGTAAAATCAACAAGTGGCATTAAGTCTGAGCCACTGTCCCCATATTTAGTAAAATATCCAACAGTAAATTCCGATTTATTGCCGGTTCCAGCTACCAAATATTTTTTTAGTTGTGCATAATAATACAAAGTTGTCATTCTAAGTCTTGGCTTAATATTTGCATAAGCCATTGAATTATCTCCATTTTCAACAGATTTTTCTAATTCAGAATAAGTCTTAGACAAATCAACCTTTATTGCATTTAAATTAAATTTTTCAATAACTAATTTAGCATCTTTTTCATCTTCTTCACAACTATTTATAGGCATCATAATAGCCAAAGATTCATCTCCAAAAGCAAGTTTTGAAAGTCCGGCAACAACAGCAGAATCAACTCCACCACTAAGCCCATAAACTATACCTTTACAACCAGCCTCTTTAACAGAATCCTGTAACCATTTAACAAGTTTATCAACAACTTCTTTCATCATTACACCCCCTCACATAGAACACCTTAAAATAAGGCATAAAAACTGTATTAATTTTATCATATTTTTAAAAAAATTTCTACAACTATAACAAAAAAAGCTACGATTACTCATAGCTTAAATTTTTTCTTGATATTCTCTAAAACTTTTATTTACATCAGCAATATGAAAATTATGGTGATTTTCTCTTTGGTCTTCAGGAGGTAATTTCATATAATCTCCATACAAAATTTTTAAATATTCATCATAATTTTCCGGAGCATTTACCTTTATTCCTTCAAAATCAACCTTTGTTCCTTTTCCTAAAAATTCTTTCTTGAAAGGAATTATAGAAAAACTATCTACCAAACAAGCAACATACTCAGACTCTTCAAAGCTAGGATTATCTTTAGGAACAGATAATTTTGAAAGGTCTGTCTTTAACTTATTAGGAATAGTTTCTCCGAGCTTATAAGTTAATTTTTTCCCTAATCCATTTAAAGTATTTGAAATAATATTAGTATCAGATTCTTCAAAAACAGGATTTTCTTTTACTCTCAAGTCCAAAACTTTATTTTGTCCTTTAACATATCCGTCAAAAGGAAAAATATCTATAAATACACCATGATTTATATCAACATCTACAACATGCTTTTCAAAAAGTGTTGTATCACTATCACGAAGTTTTGCAAAATTCAAAGCATACTTAGGGTCCGTATCCATAGTTTGAATAAAATAATTTTCAGGTAAAAATTTACTTCCTTCACTAATAAATTTATCATAATCAGGTCTTGGCATACAAACATCAATATCATCGTCCCAAGGAATGAATCCACCATGTCTAATCGCTCCTATAAGAGTTCCATAACTTATATAATAAGTTAAATTCATTTGTTCACAACAAGAAATAAATTCCTTTAAAATTTCCAATTCCTTTTTCTTTAAAGAATCAAAGTCTATATCAAACTTAGTCTTTTTAAATTCTCGTTTCATTCTCCAAGAATTTTTTGAATCAAACTTAAAAATCATTACTTTTCTTCCTTAGGTAATTGTAACATAACTAAATAACCTACAACAAACAAAGGAATTATACCAAGTATCGAATATCTAGGATTTTTGGTTAATGTAGTTATCAAGCTCATAATAAAAGGTCCTATTATAGCTGCAAATTTACCAAATATATTATAAAATCCAAAAAATTCATTTGCATTTTCTTTTGGAATTATCTTTGCATAATAACTTCTACTCAACGCTTGAATACCACCTTGTGCAGATGCAATAAGTGTTGATAAAACAAAAACATGTAGTAAATTACTCATAAAGTATGCAAATATAACTGAAATCATATATGTAGCGATGCCTAATTTTATCATATTTCTTGTTCCGAACTTACTTGCTAATCTTCCGTAGATAATAGCAAATGGAAAAGCTACTATTTGAACATAAATAAGAATTCCTAAAAGTACAAGAGTATTAAACTTATCGGCATCTAAAACAGATTTAGAATAAGGAATTACCATTTTTATAATAGTATCTACTCCGTCAATATAAAGAAAATAAGAACATAAAAATATAACAACTATTTTATTTTTCTTAATATCCTTTAGAGTGTTAAAAATTGTTTTAAAACTTTCTCTAACAGGATTAGGGACGGGTTCAACTCCATAAATTTGCTCAACATTCTTATACATAGGAATGGTAAGTATCAACCACCAAAGAGCCGTTATAACAAAACCTATTTGGTAACCAAGAGGGTTTTTCATTCCAAAAATCAAAACCGCTCCCAAACAAAACATAAATGGTATTACACTAGCTATGTAGCCATAGGCAAACCCTGCTGTACTAATCTTATCCATTCTTTCATCATTAGTTACATCAACTAAAAACGCATCATAAAATATATTTCCTCCAGCAAAAGTTACACTTCCTAAAATAAAAAAAGACATTAATAAAGGCAAGCCAAAATTATCAGCGAATGATAAAAATAATGTAGAAAAAATTGCAATAAGTGAAAATAATGTAAATAATTTTTTCTTCATTCCCTTAAAATCGGCAATAGTTCCAAGTATCGGACTAATAATCGCAATAATAATACTAGCAAATGAATTATAATAACCTAAATTCATCTCATTTCCACCAACCATTCCAAAATAAATTGGGAATAATGCAGTAGTAATTGCCATAGAATAAGCAGAATTTGCACAATCATATAAAATCCAGCTCAATTCTTTCTTTGAATAACCAAACATAGATTACCTCCAAATTGTAAAATCAAAAAATAAATTTATTACCTTTTGCTAAACTTATTATACCATATTTATCGATAAAACAACTAAACTAAGGATAAATATGGTGAAATAAAATTCTCATCATAGAAAAGTTTATTAATGTTGTTTTTATTATACCATATTAAAAAATGATTGTCTATTTCAAATCAAATTTACATCAGGTTAATTTTTATTTGTTCAGTATTTTAATACAAAGAAATTCAGCCAACAAAAAAGAGAGCTTTCGCTCTCAATTTTATCGTTTAAAATTATTTTAAAATATAAACTTTTACATTTCTTCTACCAAAAGCATGTGCCTTTGCTTTATCAGTATAACAAACGTCAATTCTATTACCTTTTATGGCACCACCTGTATCTTCTGCAACTGCATAACCATATCCTTCAACATAAAGTTTAGTTCCCAAAGGAATAACTGAAGGGTCAACAGCTACTACACCATATCTAAGTGGAGTTCCCATACGAGTTGTACTGTAACCACCATTTTCAGCAGGGTCATCTGTATAAGAAGTTGCATTCATAGTTAAAACTTTACTATAATTTAATTCTCCAGATTTCACTGTTTCAACAGTCTCAGGAGTTTTTTCTTGTTCTTTTGAAACAACCTTTCCGTCAACAATAGTTTCATCTTTTTTAACAGTAACCTCTTCTGAAACTGAATTTCCACCCTTTTTATCAGAACTTAAATCTGATAAAATAATTTCATTCTTAGATTTTTCAACTTCAAAGCCCGTAACTTCTTCATTATTCAATGAAGATAATATCGCTCTAAAAGATACATATTTACCTAACTCATCAGTTGAAACAAAGCTCAAACTTTTAACGTTAGATTTTGCAAGCATTTTTTCAATTTCTAAATTCATAGAATTTGAATCAATAATTAAATAGCCATAACCACTCTTATCAGCTAAGATATATGAACTTAACATATCTGTCAAGTTACCTCTCTCTGATAAAACTACATTTTCATTTAATTTTGATGAGTACTTATCTTTAAATATCTTTAATAAGTCTTTTCCATCTAAAGAATAACTCTTTATTTCTTTTTTATCTTTTTTAGATAAATCGTAAATTTTAGCTTTTACATCATCTTTAACAGAATTTACTCCGTCAAAGAAATATATACTATTTTCATTTTCTGAAAGTAATTTTTCATTAATATTCTTTGTTGAATCAAAAAGATACAAATTCATATTATAGATATGTGCATAATGAATCGCTCCTAAAACATCGGAACTTTCCTTAACATCAACAACTAAAAGATCTCTATTTCCTAAAAACTTATTTACATAAGCATTAGTATCTTCAGAATTAGTAGAACCAATTCTTTGGAATTTAATCTCTAAATTGTTTAAAACATCATCTGAAATTGAACTGCTATCTCCAACAACATACACTTGCTCACTATTTTTCAAAATACTTTTTGAGTTTTCATCAATATTGCCACCCTTTACAGGAATAACAACTCCGTTCTTATCCAATGAAAGCAAACCTGCCAAACTGAAGCTAATTTTATCATCTATATTAACTACATAAGATATTTTAGAAGAACTACCATTAGCACTATCCAAAATTCTGTTATTCACTTTTTCAATGGTTTTAGATTCAGATTCTGATGAAATTACAAAACCTCTAACCTTTTCATTCGCAAATGACTTAGATGAAAATCCAGAAAATGTAGCATAAACACACAAACATGCTAAAACACTTCTAAATATTGCTCTTTTCAAATAATCACTCCTTATTTAATTAATCAGCTATAACCTGATAATAGAATTATAATGATTTTATCTAAAATCGTCAACAAATTGTAACTTTTTCAAAAGTTTTTTACAAAAAATCATACAATTTAACAATCTTTTTAGCCAAAAATAAGTAATTTTAACATTTTTGTAACTTTTTTTGTTTTTTTGTTCCCCATTTTCCAAAGGTTACAGAATGATTACAAAAATTAGAGCATTTTTCAAAAGAAAAACTCAAAAATATTAAAAAATTGTAATATTTACTATTTTAATGATTTTTTTTCATTATTTTCCCTTGTATTTGAAAGATATGACATCAATGACATAGAAAAAATAAGTATAATTCCTATTAAACTATAGATACTAACTGATTCATTTAGTATTAATTTACCCAAAATAACAACAAAAACTATTCCTAAATAATTAAAGATACTAACATCAGAGGCATTTGCATATTGATAGCTGATTGTTAATCCAAATTGACCAACTGATGATGCAACTCCTATTAAAATCAAATAAATAAAAATTTTCAAATCCGGCATTACAAAATCTTTAAATATAAAAGGAAAACTGCAAACAGTTGAAAATAATGAAAATATAAAAATTATAGTTTCAGTTCTTTCAGTTTTTCCGATTCTTGAAACACACATATATGCAATAGATGCGCTAAGTGCAGAAGTCATAGCAACTATAGATGGAAATAATCTTGAATCAAATTGTGGTCTTACAACAAAGATAGCACCTATAAATGAAAAAGTTAAAGTCAAAAATCTTTCCAAAGTAAATTTTTCCTTAAATATAAAACAAGCGATTAAAACCACAAAAATAGGGCTTGTCCTTTGTAATATCCCTGCATCTGCAACTACCATATTATTTATAGCATAAAAATTAAAAATAGTTCCTGCATATCCAAAAGCAGACCTCATACAAAGTAGTTTTCTATTTCTTTTATTTCCAAAAAAACTACTCCCTTTTATAAAAATATAAACAGTACAAATAATCAACATAACAAAATTTCTCATAAAAACTTGTTGCATAAGTGTAAACTTTCCTGATGTCAGCTTTACAAAAATTTGCATAAAACTAAAACCAAGTGTAGAAATAATCATAAAAATAATACCTAATTTTAAATTTGTACTTCTAGAATTATCTGTCATAAACCCTCCTTTTAAAAAAATAAATGCCACCTTAGGTGGCATTTATTAAATAAATAATTTTAAGAAATTATTATAATGATGCTTCATAATCAGCGTCATTAGTTAATTCTTCTAATTCAGCTGGATTAGACATTTCAATTTTGCAAACCCAAGCAGCATAACAATCTTTATTGATTTCGCCTGGTTCGTCATCTAATACTTCGTTAACTTCAATAATTTTTCCTGAAACAGGAGCGTTGATATCACTTGCAGCTTTTACAGATTCAACTGATGCTAAAGAATCACCAGCTTCAACTTCATCATCAACTTCTGGAAGTTCAACATAAACGATGTCTCCTAAGTGGTCTTGTGCATAGTCAGCTAAACCAACTGTTGCGATGTTTCCTTCAACTTTTACCCAATCATGATCTTTAGTATAAAGTAATCCTTTTTCTACTCTCATTCTAATATACCTCCTAAAATTTTTACTATAACTCTACCCAAGTATGTACTAATATTTTGGATATTCATTACAATATTATAGTATACTTAAATTATAGTGTAGTTTTGAAAAAATTTCAATACTTTTTATTACTTTTTTTAATATTTTTTTCAAATTTATTCAAAAAAAACTATTTTTTTAAGTATTTACATTTAAAAAAGATTTTTTCATTATATTTCGCTTTAAATAAAATATCACAAAGAAAAAAATAGTATGAATTTTTAACATAAAATTTAATTATTTTATTTCAAATACTTCAAATTTAACTTCTATACCATTTAAATTTTTAGTTCCTTTTTCTATAGTATTATAATTTTTAAATGCATAATTCGGTTCTAAAAATTACTATATATAAATTCTTTTACGACATTGAAATCATACAAAGCACAAAAAATTATAAGGCTTGTCATCATTATAGTATAAAAAACAACTCTAAGCCAAAATTCTTTAGTTTCTTTTTTTACCATAATCTACCTCCTAAAATTCGTAAAATATAGACAAATTTTTCAGAAAATATGAAAAATCCGAACATAACTAAATTAAATGTAACAAAAATTGATGAATATTCAAACCATTTTTTGTTTTTATTTGATTTATAAAACTTAGTCTTTTGAAAATACTCTGTGATTGCAAGAATCATACCATGGTATAAGCCGTACAAAAGATAGCTTAAATTAAGTCCATGCCAAATACCCATAACAGTCATATTAACTATATATGCAACCATTGCTGTCGTTAATTGTTTTTTAAAGGTTTTATTTTTAAACATTTTAAAAACTAATCTACTAAAAATAAAATCTCTAAACCAATGTGATAAACTGATATGCCATCTATTCCAGAAGTCTTTCATATCCTTTGCTAAAAATGGTTTATTAAAGTTCATAGGTGTTTCTATTCCAAATATTTTACTAACACCCACAGCCATTAAACTGTAACCTGCAAAGTCAAAAAACAGATAGAACCCATATAGGTACATATATATCAACAGGTTTGGAATTGTGTAACTTTTATTAGCAATAATTTCCATTTTATCAAAAATAACCTGAGATAAAATTAATTTATACACCAACCCTTGTAAAATATATTCTATTCCCTTTCCTAAATTATCCAAATACTCATCTTTAGTAAATTTAGTTTCAAAATCTTCTACTTCTATCTATAGGCCCTGAGGCAAGTGTTGGAAAAAATATCATAAATAGTAAATAATCTACAAATTTTACTTCTTTGATTAAGCCGTCTTTTATTTCTATAAGCATTTGCATTACTTTAAAAGTGATATATGATATTCCTAAAAATCCTAATTTATAATGAATTTTTGTAAAAGGTAATACACGAGCTAAAACAAGTGGCATCAAACTTAAAATTATAAAAACGGATACCTTATCAAATTTATTTTCACTTTTCAACTTCAAATATATTTTTATAAGTGAAAATTCATATATTATAAACAAAATTAGTGAAAATAGTGAAGTTTTACTTTTTGAATAAACTAAAAAGCAAAAAATAAGTGATACAGCTAAAATATAATATTTGTTTTTCTTTTCTTTAATGCCAAAAATTACAGCCGGTACAATCATTAAAATAAGTATTAGCCAAAAATTTAAACCACTAAAAAACTCCATATTTAATTCCTACTCTTTAAAAATTCGATAATTTTATTCGGAGTATTAACCACTTCCTTATCCAACTCCATTATTCCTAAAGTAATTCCTAAGTTTTCTTCAACCTCAACTATGAATCTAACAAGTCCAAGTGAGTCCATAAGACCCTCTTCAAATATATTCATATCAGGTGTTTCTCTTAAATCCTCTTCACAAATGTCCTCTAAAATTTCAAAAACTTTTTCTTCCATAACAATCCTCTCTACTTACTTTCTAAAATTTTCTTTAATTCTTTTCTATCTATCTTTCCATTGTTATTCATTGGTAATTTTTCTAAAAATTTAAATTTTTTAGGTACCATATAACTTGGAACATATTTTTGTAACTCTTCCTTTAAAAACTTCGTATATGCTTTCTCATCTGTAACATCATTACAAACCATAACAGCAGTGATACTCTTAACTTTATTGTCCAAATCGTAATTTGGCAATGCACAACAAGAGATTACCCCTTCAACATTCAAAAGATTACTCTCAATATCTCCAAGTTCTATTCTATATCCATTTAATTTAACTTGAAAATCTTTTCTATTTGAGAAAAATAAATTTCCATCTTTAAAATATCCTAAATCACCGGTTCTATATCCTCTTTGTCCATCATCAGAAACAAAAAACGCCTTTTCAGTTTGAGTAGGATTTTTATAATAACCACTACTTACAGTATCGCCGATTATTACAATTTCTCCAACCTCTCCGTCATTTAAAACTCTATCATTTTCTCTAATTTCAATTCTAGTTCCATTTTTTGTATCTCCAAGTGGAATAACATCAAACTTTTCTAGTACATCATCTGTAACTAAAATATCCGTAATACAAACTGTTGATTCAGTTGGACCATAAGTATTTATAACTTTTGCATTCGGAAATCTCTCCCTTAACCTTTGAGCAGTTTTCTTTGTCAAAACCTCTCCACAGAATAAGAAATACTTTAAATTTTTAATATTTTCAGAATTAAACTC
Organism: Parvimonas sp. KA00067; assembly: GCF_001553085.1. Lineage (NCBI taxonomy): Bacteria > Bacillati > Bacillota > Tissierellia > Tissierellales > Peptoniphilaceae > Parvimonas > Parvimonas sp. KA00067. Next base: position 38,837 of record NZ_KQ960148.1, read on the forward strand.
CTTTAAAGACAAACACATATCAGCAAATGATGGCGTAGAAACCCAATTTGTAATATTGGACTTTTCTAAATTTGCATAAAGTTTAGAAAAATCTTGTTGATCTTCCTTAGTTATAGCAAATAATGTAGATTCTGAATATAAAGACAAATACAAATCCATTACGGATAAGTCAAAAGAAAAAGGAGCCTGATTCAAATAAACTTTATTTTTCTCATTGCCTACAACATTATGTATCCAATTAATATAATTGTTTAAATTATCGTAAGTTATTTGCACTCCTTTAGGTTTTCCTGTACTTCCGGATGTAAAAATTATATAGACAATATCATCTCCACTAATTTCATATAATCCGTCAGCAGAAATATCATCATATTTTTCATCGTGGATAATATCAAGAATGTTTTTTCTATTTAATAAATTGTATTTTTCATCGACAAGTAAATCTTCAGTAAAAATTGAAAATTTTGATTCTGTAACACTTAAAACATCTTCTACTCTATTTTTAGTAAAAGAAATATCCATAGGGCAATAAGGGTGCCCAGACTTTGTACAAGCCAAAAAGCTAACTAACATTAAAAAATCTTTATGTCCATATACAGGAATGGCATCTTTATTTCCATTTTCAAAATTTTCTAAAATATATTTTGCAAGTCTATCTGAATATAGCATAAGCTCACTATACGAAATGGATTTTTCATTACATATATAAGCAATCCTATTTGAATTTTTATAACTATTAAAAACTTCCAAATATCTCACAAAATCACCTCCTCATTAACTGTTAAAGTATAACATATACCTAATATTTTTTCAATACATATAATTTTCTTTTTATTACATTTTACAATATAAACTTTAAATAAAACTAAAACAATCATATAAAAAACAAAATTTAAAAAATAATTTTTAAAAAAATGAGATGCTATGGCACCTCATTTAAATTTTAAAATATTCTTTTATTATTTTTGCAATTTTTTCATATTCATCAGGCTTAAATTGTTTAATATCCAAATTATGCTCAATATCTGAAACTATTGCTATTAATTTTTCTTTTTCAGAAATTATCTTTGTTGAATATCCACTTCTATAAATTTCAATTCTATCTAGTTTTTCCCATTTATATCCTTCAACTAAAATAAAATCATACTCAGTCATTGTTTCTAACACATCATTTAGCGATTTTTCATAATTTAAATTTTCAACCGTTATAACTCTGTTGGGACTTATCATCTTAACACAACTTGCACCACTTTGCGAAAAAATATAACTGTCCTTTCCTTCTCTATCAAAGTCGAACTCTTTATGATGATGCTTTATAACTCCTACTTTTAAACCTTCTTTTGAAAAAATTTCAAGCAAATTTTTTATTAAAGTTGTCTTACCGACATTGGAACATTCTCCGACAATAGATATTGCTTTAGTTTTCATATAAAAACTCCACATCAACAATTTCTCCTTTAGAAATTTTAGTTTCCTTTGGAACAATTACTATGGAATTTTTACCTACCATTGTGGATAATACTCCTGATTCTTGTCTTTCTTCAAGCTCTGTAAAGTATTTTCCATCTTTATAAAATGTATTTGCTCTTAATATTCTATCTACTTTAGCTTTCTTTTCGAACCCGTTAATCAATTCACTTTTAACTTTAAGCATATCTACATTTTTATTTTGCATTTTTAAAATTATCGGTCTAACATAGAGATAAAAATTCATAAAAGATGCAGCGGGATTCCCTGATAGTGCAAAAATAAATTTATTTTTATACTTACCAAAGAAAACATGTCCACCCGGTTTTGCAGAAACTCTTGTAAAAATAGTTTCAACACCTATTTTATCAAGTGCAGTCAAAACAAAATCACTGTCTCCAACAGAAATTCCTCCGGTAGAAATAACTATATCACTATTTCTTATAGCTTTTTCATACATATCAACCAAGGTATCCAAGTCGTCCTCAACTTTTCCGTATTGAATAACATCAGCATTATACATTTTTCCAAGTTGTTCAATGGTATAGCTATTACTATTTCTTATCTTTCCATCTTCCATTTCGTCTGTAACATCAAGCAATTCACTACCTGTTGCAAATACACTAACCACAGGAGATTTAAAAACTTTAACAAAAGGAATTCCAAGACTTGCTAAAACTCCAACTTCAGCAGGTGTTATAACTGTTCCTTTTTTTATAATTACATCCCCTTTTTTTACATCTTCTCCTAATTTAACTATATTTACATTTTTACCTATCGGAGAAAAAATTTTAACTTCTTTTTCAGAAAATTCTGTATCTTCATACCTAACAATACAATTTGCTCCATTTGGAACTTTTGCGCCTGTCATTATTCTAACAGCTTGTCCTTCAAATACTGATTTTTCAGAAACCTCCCCGGCCATTATTACATCAATAACTTCAAGAACTATCGGGCTTTCTTTTGTTGCTTTTTCAACATCTTCTTTTCTAAAAGCATAGCCGTCCAAAGGTGATTTGTCAAAACTTGGTATATTAACTTGTGATACTATATCTTCTGCTAAAACCCTTTTTAATGCATCATTAAAATATATTTTTTCAAATCTTTCTTCAATATCTACTTCATCAACAATTTTTCTAGCATCTTTTAATTCAATAGGTAAAAAATTATTAATTATCATATTCCTCTCCTACATTTTCATAATCATATTTCTTTCTCATTTCTCTTTGTCTAAGTCTTTTTTCTTTTCTTTCTCTCATTTTTCTCTTTTGTTCAAAAGAATAAATTTCATTAATATTTAATAGAGTATTTAAAATAAATATGATAATAGTAATTATAGATAATCCTTTGTTTCCACCTATAATTTTGAAAATAAGTGCTAAAACTATTACAATTCCAATTCTAAAATTAACTTTTCTACCTAATAAAATTGGTTCTAAAACTAATCTAACACTCAATATTGTAAGATACAATACAGCCAAATTTGATGCAATAACAGGTTCTCCTTTTATCAAATTAACCACAATTTGATAGCAAAGATAAAGTCCGTTTCCTATAATAGGAACAATTTCCAAAATACCCATAATAAGCCCTGCTTTAAATCTACCTGAATAATTCATAAGATAAATGGCTACCAATGAAGTAATCAACGCTAACAATACTAATATGCCTTGAACTTGTAAATAATCTTTAAAAGTTTTCTTTCCTTTTTTCAAAAGAGCATTTATATAGTTTAGATACATTTTTCTTCCTCCTCTACATTTTTTCTAATAATTGATACATATTTTTTTTATAATTATCAACTCCAGGTTGGTCAAAAGGATTAACCCCTAACATATAGGCTGAAATTGCACAAGACATTTCAAAAAAGTAAATTAATTTACCAATATTATATGCGTCCAATCTTGGAATTTTTATCTTTACAGTAGGAACTTTCCCGTCTGTATGAGCCTTTCTAGTTGCTGTTACAGCAACTTTATTTATATCATTTAAAGATTTTTTTGATAAGTAATTCAATTTGTCAAAATCATCTTCAACAAAAGGAATTATAATATCATTTTTTAAATTTTCAACTTCAATTATAGTTTCAAAAGTTATCTTATTTCCGTCTTGAATCATCTGACCAAAAGAATGTAAATCTCTTGTGAAAATAGCACTTTCAACATAAAGTCCTTTACCATTTTTACCTTCGCTTTCTGCAAATAATTGTTTCCACCATTCTTGAAAATAAGAAAGTTTAAATTCGTGAGCTACTAAATATTCTATTTCTTTTTTCTCATCTTCAAACATTGCATTTCTAATAATTGCATATTTTAAAGCAACATTATTTAAACTTTTTTTCGTATATTCTTCCAGTCCGTCGTTAGCTCCAAGTAATATAGCATCAGTATCAATTCCGGCAGACATAATTGGAAATAATCCAACGGCAGTTAAAACTGAAAATCTTCCTCCAATATCATCAGGAACACAAAAAGTTTCATAACCTTCTTTTTCGCTAAATTCTTTTAATATTCCTTTTTTTGAATCTGTTGTAACTATAATTCTATTTACAGATTCTTTTCCATATTTTTCTTCACAAAGCTCTTTTAAAACTCTAAAAGCAATAGCTGTTTCAAAAGTACTTCCGGATTTTGAAATTACATTTATATAAAAATCTTTATCTTTAATATAATCAACCAATTCACTTAAATAATCACCACTTAAATTATTTCCGGCAAATACAATATCCAGACCATTTTGCTTAAAATATGGTTTTAATGCCTTGATAACCGCTTTAGAGCCGAGAAAACTTCCTCCAACCCCAACTACAACTAAAACCTCTGCCTTTTTTACCTTTTCAGATAAAATTCTCATTCTACTATATTCTTCTCTATCATAAACTTCAGGATGAGTAACCCAACCTAAAAATTTATTTCCCAATCCATTTTTATTCAAAATGAAATCAAGAGCTTTAAAGCCTTTTTCTCTATAATTATCAAAACATAAATCTTCTGAAAAGTCAATTTCAAAATTATTATATTCCATCTACAAAACCCTCATACTTAATAATGCAATATCATCTTCTTGAACTCCGTATCTAAATTCAGAAACACCTTCAACTAATTTATCTAAAAGCTCCCTATCTAAAAGAGAATTTTTATATTTATCCACTGCATTAAAAAATCTTTCTTCTCCATATTCTTCTCTATTTTCATTTTTAGTTTCAGTTAGCCCATCTGTATAAAACAAAAGGCAATCTCCGTGACAGAGTTTAACTTTACCAACAGAATATCCACTATCTTGGAATAACCAAGAAATAGGTAATCCACTCAACTCTAAACGTAAATTTTTATTTTTATTAAATAAAATAGGAATAGAATTATGTCCGGCATTTGAATATTCAAACTCACAAGTATTTTTATTATAAATTCCTAAAAATATTGTAAAATACATTTCTAAATTCAACTTTGAAAATTCCCTTGATAAAGCCGTAAGTATTTCTCTAGGATACTCAATTTTTCGACCATAAACCAACATTCTAACTGAAAACCTTATAAACATAGTTATCATACTTGCTGAAATACCATGTCCCATAACATCCGCCATATAAACACAAACTTTATCATTTGGTAATTCTATAACATCAAAAAAATCTCCTGATAACTGCTCGGACGATATGTATTTATATTCTAAACTCAATCCATCAATATGATTCAACTTAGACAATAGACTCTTTTGAATATCTGATGCAGTTAGCATATCATTCTTTATCATTTTTTGATATTTTATCAAATCATTTTGTAATTTATTTACATCTGTAATATCTCTAAAAACTTCAATACAACCCCAATACTCATTATTAGAGTTAAAAATAGGACTACTCTTTACAAAAAAATCTCTTCCTCCAACTGATAACAACTCAGTAGTAACATCATCTCTACAACCTATTGGAGCAACACACTTCAAAGAAGAAAAAACTCTATCATCTTTATCTGAATTATCTTCAGAAAACAAGCAAAACTTTCCTTCTTCATTTTCTAAAAATTTTTTCATACTTGAATTAGTATAAACAATTAATCCCGTTTTATCGAAAACTCTAACCAAATCTTCCATAAAATCTACTAACTCAAAATTCCAATGTGTAAAATTATCCATATACATACTGTTATCTCCCATTACTTTGGTTTAGGCCCATAAAATTGATAAAAGTCAACCTTTATTCTTCCATTAAAAAGTTTTCTCTTTCTATCAGCTTTTTTTCCATACAACCTTTCAAAACTTTCCATACTTGTTATTAGATATACACTCCAAGTGTCTAACTCTTTAAATTTTTCGCCAAAATCTCTATAAAGTCTTTCTACTTCTTTAATATCCCCCATACGTTCACCATAAGGTGGATTAGTTACTACAACTCCATACTCATTATATAAATCAACATCTCTCATATCTTTTATGAAAAAAGAAATTTCATCTTTGACACCTAAAATATCTGCATTATCCCTAGCTCTTAAAATTGAACGCTTATCTATATCTGATCCTAAAATCTTTAAATCTGTATCATAATCTATTAAAGCTCTCGCTCTATTTTTTTCATTTTTTAAAGCATCTTTATCAAGTAAATTCCAATTTTCAAAAGCAAAATTTCTCATAATTCCGGGAGCAATATTTCTTCCAATCATATATGCCTCAATACAAAGCGTTCCACTTCCACAAAATGGGTCATAAAATACTCTGCTTGGCTCCCAAAAAGATAAACTAATCATAGCACTTGCCAAAGTTTCCTTTAGAGGAGCATCTCCTGCTCTTTTTCTATATCCCCTCTTATGCAAAGCCTCTCCGGAAGTATCAACAGTAACTGTCGCAATATCCTTTAAAATAGAAACTTCTATATAATACAAAGCATCTGAACTCTCATCAAACCATTCAACATTATAAATATCTTTTAGCCTATCAACTATAGCCCTCTTTGTAATTTTTTGAATATCTGATAAACTGAAAAGTTTAGACTTAACACTATTTGCATTAACGGGAAATTTATCATTTTCTGAAATCAAGTCTTCCCACTTTATCTTTTTTATTCCTTGATATAAATCTTCAAAACTTAAAACTTTAAATTCATCTAATTTAAGCAAAATTCTCTCTGCACATCTAACCCAAAGATTAACCTTTGCTATATCATTAACATTCGCCAAAAATTCAACCTTACCATCAGAAACATTTATATCATCAAAACCTAATTTTATTATCTCTCTTTTAACAATCGCCTCTAGTCCAAAAGCACAAGTTGCAATCAAAGTAACTTTTTTCATCATTTCTCCATTTATATAAAAATTTAATCCAACAAGACCTCCATATTTTCACAATAATTCAAATCATTTGTATCCATAAGAACCTTGTTGTTTAACAATAAAAACTATTTTATCATTAAATATAATTATATCAAATTTACATAAAAAAAACAAAAAAATATTGAAAAATTTTTTGAACTTTTGCTATAAAATGAAAAATTTGATATAATTAGACTCGTGTTGAAATACTTAAAATTTTTATTTCAATAAATTTTACATAAAAATAAAGGAGGATTTATGAAAAACATTTCAACAAAAACTATAACAAAAATTGGAATATTAAGTGCACTTGTAATTATTTTATCACTTTCACCTATCGGATTCATACCATTAGGACCTGTTAGAATAACAACCGTACACATTCCAATAGTCTTAATCGCATTAATCGAAAAACCAACCGTATCTTTCTTTGTAGGATTAATTTTTGGATTATTTTCATTTTTTCAACATTTATCAGGCATAAGCCCATTGTCCTTCATGTTTATAAATCCATTTGTTTCAGTATTACCAAGAGCATTAATAGGACTTGGAACATATTACACATTTAACTTTGTAAAAAAATATATAAAAAATGTATTTAATGTGATAATCGCAAGTATAATAGGAACAATGATAAATACATTCGGTGTGTTATCAATGGCATACATATTCTGCTCAAGTCAACTTTATGAAGTTCTAAAAATTAATCCGGCAAAATTTTTATTCACAATCGCAATATCTAATGGTATTCCTGAAATAATTGTTTGTTCAATATTAGTACCAATGATTTACAAAAGTTTACAAAAAATTCTAAAAACAATTTAATTAAAAAGACTAAGTTTATAATAAACTCAGTCTCAGAGTGCAGACAAAGCATTAGTTTTGTCTGCACTTAAAAAAAAGACAGAAATTTTAAAAATTTCTGTCTTTTTCATTATTTATTTCTTTTTTTTAATGTAAAAGTAGTTCCAGCTAAAGCTAGTCCCGTTAAAACTAATGAATAACTTGATATTTATGTTTTTGCTAATGAATTTCTAGTTTTAGCTTTTTCTATAATTGGTTTTTTTACTGTTGTTTTATATAAAATTGCATATTTAGAAAAATGATTTGTTTTGAATGTTACTTCTTTTTGTGTTTGAGTAAATTCTCTTCCTTCAATATTTCCATTATCATCTACATAATATACTTTTTCAACTTCTTTTCCATTTTCTTTTTGTAAATAATATTTTACACATACTATTATATATATTGTCAAGTATTTTTTAGAATTAAATACAAAATGAAGGGTTTCCCCTTCATTTACAATTTTCTATTTACCTATTTTTTCTTCTCTTCCATAGTAGAAAAGATATTGTTGTGCATATCCTGCATATTTTCCAAATATTCTGTTCGCCTCTTTAGCTATTTTTTTTACAGGTGTTTCTTGTTTTATGAAAAGTTTTTCCATAACTCTTTTTATCCAAACGTCAACGGGAAAAACCTCTCCTCTTTTGTATGAAAATAGCATAATGCAATCGGCAACTTTATTTCCAACACCGGAGAATTTTAAAAGTTCTTCTCTTAAAATATCCGTTTCTAAACTTTCAAAACTATTTAAATCAATTTTATCGTTTAAAATCATATTAACCGTATCAAAAATTCTTTTATCTCTAAAGCCGACTTTTGCAAATTCTCTTAAATCTTCAACTGTTGTATTACTAAGCTCTTCAACCGTTGGAAATGAGTAATATTTTCTATTTTCATCTTCACAGATAAATTTTCCATATCTCATAGAAATTACTTCAATGGATTTTTTTATTCTTGGAATCATATTATTTGCAGAAATTATAAAACTGATAAGCATTTCAAAATGATTTTGATTCAGTATTCTAATTCCCTTACCATATTCCATTGCATTTACTAAAATTTCATTACCAGATAATGTTTTTCTTATTTCTTTGTAGTTTGTATTCAAATCGAAATAATCTAACCAAATTTTCTTAAATTCTTCTAAATTAGTCCCTTTGAAAACAACTCTATCCTTTTCATTTAAAACATTTAAAACTCTACCTAAATGGACAGTTGTAAAACTTCCGTCTTTTTCCTCATACCATCTAAAAGCCTGACCACAAGTAAATATTGCTCTGGCATCAAAATTTTCGACATCTTCTAAAATTACTAAATTATTTTCTTCGTATAACTTCATTACTTTTTAGCCTTTGGTCTTGCCTTATTTTGTTTTATTATAATAGAAAGTTTTTCAGAATTTTCCTTATCTAGTGGAATAGTTAAAGTTTCATCTTTCATATCTCCTGCAACAACAACTTCATAAAATTTATTGCTAATAGGAGTCCATTTTTTTATTTTTTTAAATTCAGCAAATTTTCCGTCAAAACAAAATCCATTTTCTGCAATGTATAATTTATCAAGAGAAACGATACAATAACATAGTCCGATTAAAATATATACTATACTGTAAATATCTCTAATTTTTATTGTATAAACAACTCCAAATCCGACTAAAGAGATGGACAAAGCAAGTAAAACAGTTCTTCCTCTAAGTTTAATCGTTGATATTTCTCCTTCTAATTTTTTTCTTGTTTGGAACATAGCAACTATTTTCTTTATTACAAATATTAAAACTACTCCAAATACTATTAATAACCAATCTCCACTATTCATAAAATCCTCCATACAAATTAAGTAGAAGCGAACTTCTACTTAATTCTAATTTTCCTTATTTTCTTCTATTTCTACTTTTTCAACAGTTTCTTCGACTACTTCGCTAGTTACTTCTTCTGGTTTAACTTCTTCTGTTTTAACTTCTTCTGTAACTTCGACTTTTTCTTCGATACCCATATGTTTTTTATACATATCTTCAAAATCTTTTCCGCTTACAGTTTCTTCTTCAAGTAATTTTTTAGCAACAGCATGTAAAAATTCAATATTTTCATTTAAAACTCTTTGAGCAGTAGCATAAGCCTCATCAAGTAAATCCTTAACTTCTCCGTCAATAAGTTTTGCAATATCTTCTGAGTAATTTCTTCCCTTGCCAAAATCTCTGCCTAAGAAAGTTTCTTCTTCGCCCATATCATAATTTATAGGGCCAATTTTACTACTCATTCCATAAGTTGTAACCATATTTCTTGCAAGTTTTGTTGCTCTTTCAATATCATTTGATGCACCTGTTGTAAAATCTTCAAAGATTATAAGTTCAGCTGAACGTCCACCAAGCATCATTGCAAGTCTTGATTTCATTCCGTTTACAGTCATATATTGACTATCTTCATCATGAGTATAAGCAGTAAATCCACCTGCTCTTCCTCTAGGAACAATAGTAATCATTTGAACAGGATCTGATAATGGTACAAATCTTGAAACAATAGCATGACCTGCCTCGTGATATGCAGTAATCTTTCTATCTCTATCTGTAACAACTGCTGATTTCTTTTCAGGACCTGCAACAACTTTTATTGAGGCCTCTTCAAAAACTTTCATAGTGATAGTTTTTTGACCATATCTTGCTGATAAAAGTGCAGCCTCATTACACAAGTTTTCAAGGTCTGCCGGAGTAAATCCTGTTGTATGTTTAGCAATAACCTTAAGGTCAACATCTGGAGCCAATCTCTTGTTTCTAGTATGAACCATAAGTATTGCTTCTCTTTCTCTCACATTTGGAATACCAACATAAATTTGTCTGTCAAATCTACCAGGTCTTAAGATAGCCGGGTCAAGTATGTCAGGTCTGTTTGTTGCAGCCATAACGATAATTCCTTCATTAACACCAAAACCGTCCATTTCAACAAGTAATTGGTTTAATGTTTGTTCTCTTTCATCATGTCCACCACCAAGTCCGGCACCTCTTCTTCTACCAACAGCATCAATTTCGTCTATAAAAATTATACAAGGAGCATTTTTCTTTGCTTCTTCAAATAAATCTCTAACTCTTGAGGCACCAACCCCAACGAACATTTCAACAAAATCTGAACCACTTATGCTAAAGAAAGGAACTTTTGCCTCTCCCGCAACAGCTCTTGAAAGATAAGTTTTTCCTGTTCCCGGAGGTCCAACCATTAATACACCTTTTGGAATTCTGGCACCAATGTCGCTGTACTTTTTAGGAGATTTTAAGAAATCTACAATTTCTTGTAATTCTTCTTTTTCTTCTTCAAGTCCTGCAACATCTCCAAAGGTAACCTCATTTTTCTTATCCTTATGAAGTCTGGCTTTACTCTTTCCAAAATTCATTACCTTTCCACCACCTTGGGCTTGTCTCATAAACATAAACCAAAGTACACCAAGTCCTATTAAAATTATAAGAGTTGGTAAAATTTCAAGATAAAATGGTTTTGTAGGTTCAGCTTTACCATTATATTTTAAAGTATTATTGTCAACCTTAGCCTTTAGATAGTTATCATAAAATTTAAATCTAAATTCTTGTGGCAAATAAGTTTTAAATTCTGTTTTATCTTTATCATTTAATTTCCCTGTTATATAAGCTCCTTGAGTAGTTACCTCAGCAACTTCATCATTTTTTATCTTTGATACGATTTCTGTAACAGTATATTCCTTAACGACAGGAGCTGAAGTCTTTATAGCAAAGAAATATACAGCTAAAAATAAAACCGGTATCAAATATATAAGATACGCTTTAGTTTTCTTATTCACGCTCTACCTCCTAATTAATTTATTTATAAACTTCTTCTTTTAACGAAATTATATATGGTAAATTTCTATATGATTGATTATAATCTAAACCATAACCAACTATAAAGTCATTTGGAACTTCAAAACCGACAAAATCTCCGGAAATATCAACAAGTCTTCTTTCAGGCTTATCTAACATACTGGAAACCTTAACTGTTTTGGCTCCTCTTTCTTTAAAGTAATTAAAAAGATATTTTAAAGTTTTACCTGTATCTATAATATCCTCAACTATTAAAATATTTTTTCCTGTAACATCAGCCTCTAAATCCTTTACAATTTTTACAACTCCACTTTCTGATGAACTTCCATAAGATGAAATAGCCATAAAATCTATTAAAATTGGTAAATTTATATTTCTAATCAAATCTGCAAAAAACAAACTTGACCCTCTTAAAATACCAACGACAACAAGCTCGGCATCTTCATTTTCATAATATTCAGTTATACTTTTACCAAGCTCTTCAACTCTATTTTTAATAGTTTTTTCATCGAATAGCACTTCTTTCATATCTGACTTAACGATACAATCTAATCTTTTCATAATCTCTCCTTTGATAAAACTCTAATTTTTACAATATCATCTAATCTATCAACCAAATATTTATTAGACCTTCTAATATTAGAAACCCAAACAATATTATTTTCGATTTCAAAAATAGGTATATCATCTCTAATATCTTTACTTATTTTTTCGTCAATAAATATATCTTTAAGTTTCTTTTTGCCAAATTCAAACTCTAAAAAATCTCCATTTTTTCTATTTCTAATTTTTAACAAACTAAGATATTTTTTATTTATAAAAAACATATCTTTATTTTGTTTTAAGTTTTTAAATTCTTCAAAATTTGAATACTCTATAATTATATCAAAAAATTTTGTAGAATACAAAGAAAAATCTAAATTTTCAAAATAAAAATCATTTTCTGAATTTTTCAAAATATTTTTACTGTAAACGAGTAATTTATCATATTCAATTTTAAAAACAACATTTTTTATCTCTATATATTTACCCGTTTTTGCAAAAATCAAATTATCTATTTCTTCAATTATTTTATAACTTATTCCATTTGGATTTTTACTTATAAACTCAAAAAATTCTCTATATAAAATATTTCTAAACGAAACAGATTCTAAACGTAATTTAGAAATATCAACAACAATTTTATCTCCATCAAAATCCCATAAATTTCCTTTTTTAGAAAAAATATATTCTCTTGAAATATTACTATAATCTGAGGCAATGTTTGACAATCTACAAAGTGCATCACAAATCTTAGAATTATATTCCCTTTCCAACATAGGTAAAAGATTTAACCTAATTTTATTTCTACTATAAATATCTTCAAAATTAGTTTCATCTTCAACAAAAGGAATATCATTTTCTTTGATATAATTTTCTATTTCTACTCTTGAAAAATCCAAAACGGGTCTAATCAAATCTCCTCTTTCAGACTGTATTCCAACCAAACCGTTAATACCGGTTCCCCTTAAAATTCTCATAATAACAGTTTCTGCCAAATCATTTTTATTATGAGCAGTTGCAATATAATCTAAATTTTCACTTTTCTTAATTTCATCAAAAAATTTATATCTTAAAATTCTTGCACCCTCTTCAGTAGAAAGTCTATTCTCAACTGAAAATTTATTTACATCTTCCTTTTTAGAATAAAATTTCAAACCATACTTTTCACATTGTTCTCTAACAAAGTTCTCATCTCTATCGGCATTATCCCTCAAAGAATGATTGAAATGGCAAACAATTAAATTAAGTTTAAATTCATCTTTAAAAGAATTAAACAAATCTAACATTGTCATAGAATCTTTACCACCTGAAACAGCAAGTAAAATTCCCACATTATTAAAATTATAATTTTTTAAAATTTTTAAAAATCTATTCTTCATAAAATCAAAAAAACCGAGCAAAAATACTCGGCTCCCTTCCATATTAATTTATCAGTCTTAATCCTTATACTTTACTACTATCTCATCTTTTTCTATCATTTTAAGTTTTTCTCTAGCTACTTTTTTAACAAATTCTTCACTATCAACCTTTTGAAGATTATCCTTAGCCTCAATAATTTCACTATTCAACTTATCTTTTCTTTCTTCCAAAGAATTAATTTTAGCATTTAATCTATTTTTTTCACGAACTTGATAAATAAAAGTTTTTCCAAAAACGATACAAAAAACTAAAAATATTAAAGAGTAAAGTCTAACTCGACCTCTATGTTTCTTATTCATCAAGCTATCACCCCTATCTAATATGATTATATACTAAAAAATATAATTTTTCAACAGTTTTTACAGATTTTTAAAGATTTTTAGAGATTTTTAAAGATTTTCGTACATTTTTTGAGCATCTTCCTTCTTTTGACTGTCTGTTATATCCAAAACTCTAATTTTTACTTCAGAATTTCCGAATTTTAATTCAATAATATCTCCAACCTTAACTTCGTCAGAAGGTTTCATTGCCTTACCATTTCTAAAAATTCTTTCCTTCTCACAAGCCTCTTTTGCAACAGTTCTTCTCTTTATAAGACGTGAATTTTTTAAAAATTTATCAATTCTCATTAAATATCATACTCCAAAACAGAATCTATTTGGTAGTCTTTATTCTTTTCTCTACCTTTAAGCTCAGTTAATTCCATTAAAAATTGCATTGAAACAACTTTTGCACCTTGTGATTCAATCAATTTAGCACAAGCATTAATTGTTCCACCAGTAGCAAGTAAATCATCAACTATTGCAACTCTATCTCCACTTTTTAATGCTCCTTTGCAAATTTCTAAAACATCTGTTCCATATTCAAGTGAATATTCAAAAGAAACAGTTTCTCCCGGTAATTTTCTGGGCTTTCTAACAGGAATAAATCCAATGTTTAAAGCATAAGCAACCGCTGAACCAAATAGAAAACCTCTTGCCTCAGGTCCAACTATGTAATCTATGTTTCTATTTTCTAAATTTTTCTTTATAATATCTACAGCTTCTTTAAAAGCATCTCCATCACTAATTAATGTAGTTATATCTTTAAAACTGATTCCTTCCTTCGGAAATCCTTCAATAACTCTAATCTTTGATTTTAAATCCATAACGTCCTCCTAAAATTTTATCGGCTACTTATTATATACCATTTAAAATTTTTTTGCAATCATTTAGGAGAATTTGTTGAATTTAAAATATATTTTATTTTAATCATTATTATACTTTAATAAATCTTCCTGTAATTGTAAAAGTCCAATCCTTCCTAAATGTGTAGCATCTTTAAAAAAATATTTTGTATAAGAATATTTACTATAATCAATTAAATTTACATTATTTTTTGCTGAAATATCTCTAATTCTTTTATAAAAGTATTCTCTTTCATCCTTTGGAACTCCGGTATAATCAGCCCAATATCCCTGAAGAGGAACTAAAATAAGATTAACTTTAAAGCCCAAATCTCTTGCAACGTCTAAAAACAATTGTAGATCTCCATATTCTTCTTCACTTCTATATTTTGTATTCTTTGCAGAATTTTTTAATTTTGCAAAATTTTTCTTAAAATTATTGTCAAAATATTTATTATACATAAAAAATCTATTGTCATTTGATTCTTCTTTTGCTGTTTCAAAAGCTTCTTTTCTAAACTTTTCCCAGTCAAAACTTTCAGGAGCTTTTTTATCATTTATACTGTCATCCCTATGATATGATTTTAGAAACTTACTATTTGCAATCAATTTGTACTTTTCAGCATTAGCACTGTTTACTGTATTATCAACAGGATTATCTCTTTTTAATCTTTCAACCATTCCGGTTACAGCAGAATTATCTTTTGAAAGCTCCAAAATTCTATTATAGATTTTATCTTTTGTTTCTTTAGAAATTTTTTTGTTTTTATATAAATTATACAAGTGATCTATTGAAAATCTAGGTTGAAAAGCTTCAGGACTCATTCCATTTTTTTCAAACCATTGCATAGATAAAATTAAATTTACAGTTTTTACCGGTGATTTTTCTCCAATCGAGCCCAAAGTTACAGCTTGAATTATAGATTGATAAAATCCCTCTCCAATTTGCATAATATTTTTATCTGAATAATCTAAAAATTGTCTTGGATGCTCCTTCCAATCATTTGTTACTATAAGTTCAGAAGAACCTAAAAGTATTATAGTACCTTTCCCTATATTTTTCGTTATAGCATCATGAGATTTATATTTATTTGGAGAATCATTATATCTTATAGAATTATTATGAACGGATAATTCATCAAACTCTTTTTTCTCCTCTTTAGTATAAAAATGTAAAAATGTAGAAGAAATGACTAAAGATAAAATTATTGCTACACTTAACGCTTTTAACCTCTTCATAAACACTCCTAAAAATTATTATATTAATTTACGACATTAACATTGTACAATACTCAAAAAAATTATAGATTTTTTAAAAATCTATATAAATATTAAAATTTTTAAAAACTCCACAAAATTATCCTAAATAATTTTACAATAGAAACTTTAAATAAAACTAAAAAATTATCAGAATAATATTAATCATATTAAAGATATA
Organism: Parvimonas sp. KA00067; assembly: GCF_001553085.1. NCBI lineage: Bacteria > Bacillati > Bacillota > Tissierellia > Tissierellales > Peptoniphilaceae > Parvimonas > Parvimonas sp. KA00067. The sequence continues at coordinate 54,841 of NZ_KQ960148.1, forward strand.
ATACAATCTGTATAATTAAATTAACTAAAAAACAAGAATGAAAGTCTCTTTTGATAATAATATTATATCACAAAATTCTTCACATCAGGTCAATATCATAAAAATTTATTATTTCACAACAATAAAAAACAGCTATATAAAACAGCTGTCAATCTTGGTGCACCTTCAGGGGTTCGAACCCTGGACACCCTGATTAAGAGTCAGGTGCTCTGCCAACTGAGCTAAAGGTGCAAATCTAATACTCAAATAGTATAAATCATTTATTTAATTTTGTCAAGCTTTTTTTGAAAATTTTTATATTTTACATAAAAAAATACTGATGCTTTCACATCAGTATTAAAAATATTTTTTAAACAGCTGCTATTGCTTCAATTTCGATTAAAGCATCTTTTGGTAATTTTGCAACTTGAACTAAAGCTCTAGCTGGTTTGTGGTCACCAAAAAATTCTGCATAAACTCCATTGATTGCTTCAAAGTCATTCATATCTTTTACAAATACATTAACTTTTGCAATGCTTTCTAAGCATCCACCACCTGCTTTAATTATTTCTAAAACATTTGTTAAACTAGCAAGTGTAGCTGCTTTTATTTCAGTTTGTAATTCTCCATTAGTGATTGGTAATTGTCCAGAAACAAATATTAAATTACCAACTTTTCCAGCTTGTGAATAAGGTCCAATAGCTGCTGGAGCCTTTTCAGTTTTTAAAAATTCTACGCTCATTTCTTTCCCTCCTAAAATCTATGCCCACAATCTTTCAAGATTGTAATAGCTTCTATAATCTTTTGTCATAATATGAACTATAACTTCTCCACAGTCCAACAAAATCCAATTTCCGTCTTTATATCCTTCTGTACCGAAACAGTCCATATCATTCTTTTTTAATTGGAATTCAACTTCATCACAAATAGCTTGATTGTGATTAATTACACTTCCGGTCGCAATAACAAAATATTCAGCAATAGATGATTTTTCTTTCAAGTCTATCGTTATAACATCTTCTGCAATTTTATCATCTAATGCTTTTAATATAATATCAAGTTTTTCCATAAAACTACTCCTTATTTATTAAATAATCTCTTGCCTTAACAGATAGATGATGAACTTGTTGTGATTTTTTTTCTAAATATTCAAAACTATCATTTAAAAATTTTACAATAGCTCTATCTATATCAAAATCAGCAAGTCTTCTAAGCTCATCAACTGTATCATACTTCCTACCAGGCTCAATTTTATCAGATATAAATAAAATCTTTTCAAGCAAAGTCATATTTTCTTTTGCTGTTGTATGATAACGAACAGCTGAAATTATTTCTTCATCAAAAATTCCATATAAATCTTTACAAACAACTGCACCTATCGGAGCATGTTTAAGATTTTCATTATCTTTTTCTTCAGTATCAAATATTATATCAGAATTTAATTTTTTATTCAACATATAAAATTCTTCCAAATTTTTGGCACAATCATGAACAAGTCCGGATAAATACGCTCTATTCTCATCAACTTTATAAATTTTAGCAAGTCTTTTGCAATAATCTGCAACTCTTAATGAATGTTCATATCTATTTTTTGAAAGTTTTTCTTTTAAATCTTTTTTTATCTTATTAATATCAAAATAATTCAAATCTTCATATATATATTTATAGACTTTTTTAGGGATTAAATATTTTATAGATTTTTTTCCATTCATTCTATTTCTAATATCTGTTGAAGAAATTGAAATTACAGAATTTTTCACGATATTAATATCATATTTTTCTATTAAATATTTATTTTTATCTAAAATAAAATCTAAATTATATTTTCTCAAAAAAACTATAACTGAAGTTATTTCTAAAAATTTCTCATATTCATACCAAGAACTAATATTTAAAAATTCATCATCACCCATAATAAAATAAAATTTATCTTTACCATTACAAAAATTTTCTTTCATTGTATTGTATGAATAATGCGTTTTTAAAAAATCTTCTTCAACAAGAGAAATCTCAAATTTTTCATTATCCTCTATTGCCAGTTTTAACATTTTAACTCTATTTTCAAAAGAAAACTTTTCTACATTTTTATGTGGCGGTTTAGAATTGGGAAGAAAAATAATTTTATCAAGTCCCATTTCAATTAAACAATCCTCAGCAATTTGCAAATGTCCATTATGAACGGGAGAAAAACTCCCACCAAAAATTCCTATTTTCATTATGGTAACTCTATTCTGTTCTCATCTTTTCTTTTTCTTCTATAAATAACAAATTTATTTCCAATATGTTGAACAAATTCTGCTCTAGTTTTTTGTAAAACCAATTCAACAAGTTGTTTATTATCATCTAAATTGTTATTTAAAATTTTTATTTTTATAAGTTCTCTTTTTTCTAAAGCTAAATCTAATTGTCTTATAGTTTCATCGTTAACTCCATATTTACCTATATTCATAACAGGCTCCATAGAGTGCGACAAAGATTTTAAAAATGCTCTTTGTTTTGGATTTATCATATACTCTCCTTTATTCAAAGAATTCAAATTCCATTTCACCGATTACAATGGATTGTCCTTCTTTTACACCTTTTTGTTTTAATTCTTCAATTATTCCCTTATCAGCCAAAACTTTTTGGAAATATTTTAATGAATCATAATCTTCAAAATTTGTTATATAAACTAAATAATCGATAAGTGGTCCTTCAATGTAGAAAGTTCCATCTTCACTATAAATTTCATAAGCCTCTTTTTCAGGGTCTTCTACATATTCATATTCTTCATCAAAAGTTTCATAATCTATTTCAATTTTTGATAATTCATCAAATATTTTATATTTTAATTCCTTTACACCCATTTGTGTAACTGCTGAAAGTTCTAATATTGTTCTATCTTTAAAATATTCTCTAACTCTTTCTAAATTTTCATTAGAAGTTAGCAAGTCCATTTTATTAGCAACAATTATTTCTTTTTTATTTTTTATATTTTCATTATAAAGTTCTAATTCTTTATAAATTGTATTGTAGTCTTCGATTGGGTCCCTTCCTTCAATTCCGGAAACGTCCAAAACGTGAACCAAAAGTCTAGTTCTTTCAACGTGTTTTAAAAATTCAAAACCAAGCCCTACTCCGTCACTTGCTCCTTCAATAAGCCCCGGAATATCTGCAATCACAAATGATTTATTTTCTTCAACTCTACAAACTCCTAAATTAGGTTCTAAAGTTGTGAAATGATAATTTGCAATCTTTGGCTTTGCATCACTTAATACAGAAAGCAAAGAAGATTTTCCAACATTTGGAAGTCCAACAAGGCCGACATCTGCAATTAATTTTAATTCTAACTTAATTGTTCTTTCTTCACCTTTTTTACCAGGTTGTGCAAATCTTGGAGCTTGTCTTGTACTTGTTGCAAATCTTGCATTTCCTTTACCTCCACGACCACCTTTTGCAACGATGAATTCATCATCTTTAACTTTGAAATCGTGAATTACTCTATTAGTTTCAAAGTCTTTAATCAATGTTCCAACAGGAACTTTAACTATTAAGTCTTCACCTTTTTTACCGTATTGTCTTTTTGTTCTTCCGTTTTCTCCATTCTGTGCGAAATAATGTTTCTTATATCTAAAGTCCATAAGAGTTCTAACTCCTTCATCAGATATAAAAATTACACTACCACCGTCACCACCGTCACCACCATAAGGACCTCCGTCCGGTTCGTATTTTTCTCTTCTAAAAGATACACAACCGTCGCCACCTTTTCCGGCTTTTAATTCTATTTTTGCAATATCTATAAACATATTTACCTCTTTTTCTTTTTTCAACTATAAAAAAGATTGAGAGTTCAATCTTTTTTGTATGATAACTCACAAAAAATTATTTTTTATAATTTTCAAAAATCTCTTTGTAAGCCTTAATTCTATTTTCTTTGTCAACAAAAACATCAGAGCCTGAAACTATTAAATCTGCTCCTGCATCTATTACATCTTTAACATTTGTAGTTTTAACTCCACCGTCAACTTCTATTATTACATTCAAATTTCTCTCATCTATTTTTTTTCTTAAATTTTTTATCTTATCAATAGCTGACGGAATAAAACTTTGTCCACCAAAACCTGGATTTACACTCATAATCAAAACTAAATCCAAATCTTCCAAAACATAATCCAAAACATCAATATTTGTTGCAGGATTCAATGAAACTCCTGCCTTCATTCCCAATGATTTTATATATGATATAGTTCTATGAAGATGCTTACAAGCCTCATAATGAACAGTTAGTATATCAGCTCCGGAATCTTTAAAATTTTGAACATATCTATCCGGCTCTTCAATCATCAAATGAACATCAAAAACCATATTTGTTAAAGGTCTTAACTGTTTGATTATCATTGGTCCAAAAGAAATATTTGGAACAAACATACCGTCCATTACATCTAAATGTAAATATTTAACTCCGTTTTTATCAAGCACCTCCAAATCTGATTTTAAATTCGTAAAATCAGCTGACAACAATGATGGTGATAATTCTAACATTTAATACCTCCTATTTTTCAAATACTCATTTAAGTAGAATAGATAACTGTTATATCTACTCTTACTTATATTTCCATTTTCAAGTTCATTTTTCACATAACAACTTGGCTCATTTATATGTTTACAATCTGAAAATTTACATTCTAAATTGTACTTAAATTCTATAAAAGCATCTCTAATTTGGCTTTCATTTTCTATAAATTTAGTAATGTCCAAAGAAGTAAAACCTGCCGTATCTATTATAAAAGAATTTTCAAAAATCTCATATAAAGTTGCAGACCTTGTAGTATGCTTTCCTCTTTTTGTCTTATTACTAATTTCTCCAACCCAAATATTATAATTTGGATTCAAATAGTTCAAAATTGTACTTTTCCCCACTCCGGAAGGACCTGTAATAACAGAAATTTTGTCCCCACATAGTTCTTTAAATAATTTTTTATTATCTAAATTCACACTATTAAATATAATTTTATATCCCAGCTTTTCATAAATGATTTTAAACTCTCTTTCAAGTTCTTCGCCAATCAAATCGCATTTGTTCAAACACAAAATTATCGGAACATTCATTATTTCATAATACATTATATATCTATCTATAATCTTATATGAAATTTCAGGATTTTTTAGTGAAAAAACCACAATGGCTTGGTCAACATTTACAACTGGAGGTCTTAAAATTTCATTTTTTCTTTCAAACACCTCTACAATATATGCAGTATTATCTTCAAAAATTTCAATCTTAACATTATCTCCAACCATCGGAGAAAATTTTTGTTTTCTAAAAACACCTCTAGCCTTAGACATATAGTTTCCATTTTCAGTTTTTACATAATATAAATCTTTTGAAATATCAAATATTATTCCATTTTCAAACATATTAATTCTCATTTGATAGTACAAGCTTATCATTTACATAAATGTGGAATTTTTCTTCAAACCTAGCTTTAATATTTATAGTAAGTTTTCCACCACTTGTAACCATTGTTTTTTCATATAATCTTGTTTCATTAGGTCCCATATCTCTAGTAACTAATAAAACATAATTTTTCTTAGGTTCATCAATAGTATATTTTTTTATAACAAATCCCGGATCATTAGAAGAAGTAATATCTAAAGTGTTTTCTTTAGCAGATTTTCCTGAGCTAACTGTTATATCAACCTTAGTTTCAGCATCAACCTTAGTCCCTTTTCCATAAGATTGCCATATTACAGTTCCAGCTTTTTGCTCAGATTCTTTCTTTTCAGTTTTTCCTACTAAAAGTCCGATATCATATAACATTTTAACTGCCTCTGCCTCAGTTTTACCGACTAAATCAGGAACTTCAACTTTCTTATCTTCTTTTCCTCTACTAACGACAATATCTATCTTAGTATCTTTTTCAACTTCTTCACCATAATTTATACTTTGACTAATTACCTTATTTTCTTCAACTTTATCGTCATATTTTCTTTCAACATTGCCTAAAGTTAAATTACTCTTCTTTAACAATCCTTCAACTTTATCATACTCAACATTAGAAAGATTTGGAACTATTGTTTTATTTTTTCCAACGCTAACTGTAAGTTCAACATTTGTTCCCTCTTTTGCCTCTGCATTTGGACTTGGAGATTGACTAACAACTTTACCCGCTTCAACAGAATCATCGCTAACAGTTTTTACAATAAGTCCATTAAGTTTTTTATCTTTTAAAACCTTTATAGCCTCATTTTTTTCTAAACCTACAACCGGTGGCACTTTTACAGTATTTCCGGCTTTATTTGAAACAGCTAGTCTATAAATAAAGAAAACAGAAACAACTATAAGTAGTGCTAAAATAACATAGGTTATACTGTGATCAAAAATTCCTTTTTTCTTATCAAGTATTTCCCTATTTTTATTAGTATTTCTAACCGGTGGTTTACTGGAAACAAAGTCTTTTTGCTTATTAGTTTTGTAAACAGATTCCTTATACAATGCTCTATCACTATTGTCGTTAAATGTAACCTTTTGATTTTTTTCAATTTTTCTATCTTCCAAAGCTTTTATCAAACTTTCAGCACTATCAAATCTATCATTTGGATTTTTTTCCATACATTTAACAATTATAGAATTTATCCAAGGCTCTAAATTTGGAACAAGTCTAATCGGCTCAACTAACGGCTCATTTATATGTTGCATAGCTATTCCAACTGCATTATCTGTATCAAAAGGCACTCTACCTGTTACCATTTCATACATTACAACCCCTAAAGAATAAAGGTCTGATTTCTCATCAATAAATTTTCCCTTTGCTTGTTCAGGAGAAATATAATGAACAGTTCCAAGAACTGAAGAAGTATAAGTTATTGTTGAACTTGTGGCAATTCTTGCAATACCAAAGTCTGTAACCTTAACATTCAAATTTTCATCTATAATAATATTATGTGGTTTTATATCCCTGTGTATTATATGATGCTTATGTGCACAATCAAGAGCATTTGCTATTTGTTTAGATACAGCAACAACTGCATTTGAATTTAATCTTCCTTTTTCTTTTATTAACTGATTTAAAGTTTTACCATTTATATATTCCATAACAATATAGTTATATGTCTTATCATTCTCGATATGTTGTCCAACATCGTAAATTTTAACTATATTTTGATTATTTAAATTCGCAACAGATTGTGCCTCTATAACAAATTTTTTAATAAATTCCTTATCTTCAAGATATTGTTCTTTTAAAACTTTAATCGCAACAATTCTCTTTAAATAAATATCTTTTGCTTTATATACAATGGCCATTCCACCAATGCCAACTTTTTCCAGTATCTCATATCTACCATTTAAAACCGAACCTAACATAAAATCACCTCATCATTTTTAAAAATTCCAACAGTAACATTATCTCTTGCTAAACCATTTTTAACAGCAGATATAATATTATCAACCATTTCTTTTGCACTATATTTCAAGTCTAACATTTCTGAAATCTCATCATCACTCATTTCATTTGTAAGTCCATCAGAACATACAAGCAAAATATCATTATTTTTTATCTTCATACTATCAACATCGACTTCTATATATTTTTCTGTTCCTATTGCTCTTAAAAGAGAATTTTTGTCACTATAATTCTCTACTTCTTCTTCTGTCAACGCTCCACTGGAATATAAATATTGAACTAAAGAATGGTCTTTAGTCAACATTTTAAAATTATCATCTTTAATATATATTCTACTATCTCCAACATGAGCAAAATATAAAGTATCTCCGTCTATCAAAAGAGTTTCCAAAGTTGTCCCCATCGTCTTTCGAGAAATTGGTTCACCTTCTGAAATTTCTTCTAAATTCATTTGATAAATAATTTTATTTGCCTCACAAAAAGCATCAACTAACAAATGTGAATAGTTTGAATACAATTTATAATTATCTTTTATATAATTCATAACTACATTAACTGCACAATTAGACGCAACTTCTCCTCTTTCGTGTCCTCCTATACCATCAGCTAAAATTAATATATTCAATTTTTCAAAACTTTCAAAAAGAAAACTGTCTTCATTATTTTTTCTAACATTTCCTTTATCTGAATTCATATAAAAAGACATAAAACGCCTCCTAAAAAAAAACCATTATAAAAATTTAAAATTTTCATAATGGTATTATATCATTTTTTTTTCAATTTAACAACTAACAATAATTTGCAAAGTTTATTTTAATAAATCCAACGCTTTTTGTAATTGTTTATCTTCATTCAAATGTTCTATTCCAATTTTAGAATTATTTTTTTGTTCAATCTTATAATCAGGTTCCAATCCTACTTTATGAATTTTTGTTCCGTTAGGTCCAAAATATTCAGCAACAGTCATTTTTATTCCTTCAGTCTTTCCACCATTATTTATAGGGAAGATTGATTGAATAATTCCTTTACCAAAAGATTTTTCTCCAACTAATGTAGCTTTCTTATTATCATGAAGTGCAACACTTAACACTTCAGACGCAGAAGCTGATCCCTTATTAATCAAAACTACTATAGGAATATCAATTCCTTTTCCACTAGCCTTTTCAAAAGTTTCTTTTCCTTTACTATCTACAATTTTCATAATTGTAGATTCCGGTAAAAGTTTATCAGCTACTTGTTTAACCGCTGTTAACAATCCTCCGGGATTATTTCTAAGGTCGATGATTAAAGATTTTGCTCCTTTGCTTAGACCTTCATCTATAGCTTTTTCAAAATCCACTCCTGTTTTTTCAGCAAAATTAGTAATTTGAACATATAATATTCCATTATCTAAAAGTTTTGAAATTACAGATTCAGTAGTTATTTCTTCTCTTTTTATAGTAAAATCAATAATCTTTTCTTCAGAATCTACAATTCTCTTAATTGTGACCTTAACCTCTGAACCAATTTCTTCATTTCCTCTCATAAGTTTAACAGCTGATTCCAAATCATTTTTATTTAGTGCTTCGTCATTAATCTTTACAATAACATCTTCCGACTGAATACCTGCCTTTTGACTCGGACCTCCTTTTATAGGAGCAACAACAACTACTTCTCCTTTATCATTAACACTTACCTGAACACCTATCCCAATAAATTTTCCGGTACTGGTCTTTTTAAGTTCCTTCATATCCTTTTCAGTCATATATTGAGTATAAGGATCTCCTAAAGAAGAAAATATTGCTTTCTTTATTTCAGTATTCATCTTATCATAATCAATATCAAAATAATATTTTTCTTTTATTGCATCTACAAAAGGTTGGAAACTTCCATAATCTAAAGCTCCCCCACTCGAACTGTTTTGAATTGATAATGTTGATGAATTCTTTCCAGCTTTATATGATATAAATGAACACACAAATATCAATAAAACTAAAAAAGATACCAATTTTTTATTTTTTATCATAAATTATTTCTCCTAGTGATTCAAATATTTAAGAGGATCAACCGGATAACCATTGTATCTTACTTCAAAATGCAAATGTGGTCCTGTTGAATTTCCTGTTGAACCTACCAAAGAAATAACTTGTCCTTTACTTACTCTTTGTCCTGCTGAAGCTATTAAGCTAGAGTTATGTCCATATACAATAACAATATTATTTGTATATTGAATCATAACAGCATTACCATAACTTCCATTCCAACCTGAAGAAATTACTACACCGTCAGTTGCTGAATATACAGGTGTTCCTGTTGGAGCCGGAATATCAATTCCTCTATGTCTTTCTCCACCACTACCAATAGGTGCATTTCTCCATCCAAATGGACTTGAGATTGAATAATATCCACTTAATGGCCACATCATTTCTCCGTTTGAAGGACGTGCTTTTATTTCTCCACTATCTATACCTTGTTGAATTTTCTTTTCATTCATTCCTCTTAAAATATCAGCTTTTACTTTTTCCTCAAAACTTATATTTGCATCTAAATTCTTAACTTTATTTTGTAATTTATCAACTTCTGATTTTGTAAACTCTATACTTTCTTCCAACTTTGCAATACGTTGTTTATTTTTTGCAACTTCTTCAGTATATGTTTGATATTTTATTTCCATTTCTTTCTTTTTAGCCACTTTTTCTTCTTTTCTAGCCTCAAGATTTTCTTTTTCTTTAACCAAAGTTGCCTTATCATTTTTTAAACTTGTAATTAATTTTTTATCATAATCAGCGATTGATTGCATCATAAAATATCTTGAAATAAAATCTCTTATATCAGACGCAGAAAACAAAACCTCAATAGAGTTTAAATCTTTATTTCCGTACATTACACGAACTCTTTTTTTGAAAAGGTCCTCATTCTTTTTAATTCTTCCCTCTAAAACTTGAATCTTTTCTTTTGAGGCTTGAATTTCATCGGATAATTTATTTATCGCATCTTCCAAATCTGTAAGATCTTTATCTAACTGATCAATAAGTTTTTGCTTTTCAACAATTTCTTTAAAAGCTGAATCTTTTTCAGTAGTCATATCTTCAATTGATTTTTTCTTATTTTCTAAATTTTGTTCTTGATTTTGTTTTTCTTTCTTTAAATCTTCAACTTTGTCAGCATAAGAAACTGCTCCAGAACCTAACATTGAAAACAAAAGTAATAACGCTAAAAATCTTTTCTTTTTCATATCAATCACCTATACTTTCATATACTTTCTACTTGAGAATATTGATGCTAAAACTCCAATACCTATACCTATTCCAAAATATGCAACGGCTACATAATATCCAAATGTATTTAAAGGTAGAAGATAGTTATAAAATATATTTCCGATTCCCCAAGTAAGACTTTCATAAACATATTTATAAGCAAAGAATATCATAGAAAAAGATACTCCGGCACCAAGCAAACCCAGTACCATTCCCTCGACAACAAAAGGTCCCGTTATACTCATATTTGTTGCTCCTATGTACTTCTTTATGCTTATCTCTTTTCTTCTTGCAATAACAGTAAGTTTTATTGTTATAGACATTATAAAGAAACTAACTAATAACAGTACGCCTACTAATGAAATCCCAACATATTTTACAATTTGAGACATCTTTGTTATCTTGTCAACTATATCCTTATAATAAACAACTTTTTCAACATCTTTTATATTAGAAATACTTGATGCAACAGTTGTTGAATTTTCTATACTTTCAACTTTTACTTCGTAACTTTCAGGAAGCGCAGATTCCATTCCATCTAATAGAAATGAATTTTCTTTCCATTGTTCTTTCATTTTAGAAAGTGCCTCTTCTTTTGAAACATATTTAACATCTTTTATATTTTCAATTTTTTGTAATTCTTTTTTTATCTCTCTAACTCTAGCAGGAGCAACTTCCGGTTCCAAAATAATATCAATTTGGTCAACCTTTGTTTTCATATCATTTACAATATTATTTGCAACAAAAACCCCAAAAGTAATTCCTCCAAGGATTAAAAGCATCGAACAAATAGAAACTATTGATGCAACACCCATAGATTTATTTCTCCAAATACCAACTAAGCCCTCTCCTATTGCAGAGAAAAATCTTCTAATTGAACTCATCAAAATAACCTCCATGCTCTTCATCGTTTACCATTTCTCCATGATTCATACTAATAACTCTCTTTTTAAGTTTATTAACTATATCCTTATCATGTGTAGAAACAATTACAGTAGTTCCACTTGCGTTTACATCTAACAGCGCCTTCATAATTTCTTCTGAAGTATTAGGATCCAAATTACCTGTAGGCTCATCAGCGATTAAATATTTTGGTTTATTTACAATGGCTCTTGCAATACAAATTCTTTGTTGTTCCCCACCTGATAATTGATTAGGGAATGCATTCGCTCTATCAGAAAGTCCAACTAATTCTAAAAGTTCAGTTACTCTTTCGTTAATTTCTTTCTTTGAAACACCTAGAATTTGTAATGGATACTTTATGTTATCGAAAACCGTCTTTCCCTCTAACAATCTAAAGTCTTGGAATACAACTCCCATTGTTCTTCTAAGTTGTGGAATTTTTCTATTTCTCAATTTAACTATATTTACATCATCAACAATTATTTGCCCTGAAGTAGGTTTAATTTCTCTTAAAAGCATTTTTATGATACTTGTTTTTCCTGCACCACTTGCTCCTATTAAAAACACAAACTCTCCGTCCTCTATTTTAAAACTAAGATTCTTCAAAGCACAAACATCATTTGTATATGTTTTATTTACTTCTATAAATTCTAACAAAATATCACCTCAAATTTATTTTAATTAATCATCGGTATTATTATAACACAAAAATTACAAAATGTAGTAAAAAAAGCAAAAAAAGTTACAAAAACATTACAAAAATATTTCAATAACTTAATATTTGCTAGGTTTGTTCTATTTGTTGTCAAAATAATATAGTACAGAACGTCCTGTTTTAAACTTATTTATATTTTCAAAGAAGTCTAAATAATTATTTTGGTCGAACAATTTTATTCTCTTCTTTATTTTTTGTAAAACATCATTAGTAACACTAAATTCATCAATTCCAAGTAAAATTAAAAGCTCAACAGCGTCCAATTCACTTGCAAAATTTCCACACATAGAAACTCTCTTTCCATTTCTATGTGCAATATCGACAACCCTATGAATAGAACGAATAACAGAAGGGTCATAACAATCATAAAGTAGTTGCATCTTGGAATTTTCTCTATCACAAGCAAGCATATATTGAACAAGGTCATTAGTTCCAATGCTTACAAAATCAACCTCTTTAACTAAAATATCAAAAAGAAAAACAGATGCCGGTGTTTCAATCATTATCCCAAATTCAATATCCTCATCAAAATCAACTCTTTCTTCTTTCAATTCATCTTTGATTTTTAATATTTCATTTTTTATCCACAAAATTTCTTCCAAAGTAGTTATCATAGGAATCATAATCTTTAAATTTCCAAAAGCTGATGCTCTTAAAATTGCTCTTAAATGTTTCCTAAGCTCCTTATGGAACTCTTTATAAATTCTAAAACCACGAAGTCCTAAAAACGGATTCTTTTCTTCATCTAATCTAAAAAATTTAGACTTTTTATCAGCACCAATATCAAAAGTTCTAATAATAATCGGTTTATCTGTACTTTCTGCAAGTTTTTTAAAAATTTCAAATTGATATTCTTCAGTCGGAGAATCGTCAGACATATACAAGAACTCTGTTCTAAACAATCCACAGCCGTCTGTTCCGTTTTTTAATGAAACTTCAAATTCTTCAAAACTTGAAATATTACTACAAACTCTAATATATCTATTATTTCTTGTTCTCACTATATTAGTATCTAAAAATTCTTTTTGTGATGATTTAAGTAAGTTTTTATAACAACTGATAGTATCTTCATTTGGACTTAAAAATATTTTTTCACTATCACAGTCTAAAATACAATCAAAATTCTCATCTTTTAATTCTTTCAAATCCAAAGAATCACAAATCATATAAGGAATTTGTAAATTTTTTGCATACAAAGACGCATGAGAAGTCTTTCCACCATTTGTAGATACAATTCCAAGCAATCTATTTTTATACTTATCAATTATTTTAGGAGATAAATTTTCTATAAATAAAATAAATTTATTTTCAGTAATTTCAACATCTTTTGCTGAAGTTAAAGTCCTAATAAACTCTTCTTGAATAGAAATATAATCATAAATCCTATCTCTCATATAGTCAGACTCAAGATTATTTAACTCAAAACAAATTTGATTAAAAGTTTCCTCAATCGCCTTTTCTAAAGACTTATTTTCTTCTAAAATTTTATTTTTTATCGTATTTTTCAAATACGGGTCGTCTATAAGTTCAATATGAACATTCAATAGACTCTCGAGTTTTTTGTCAACAGCCTTTACCCTTTCAGACTCCAAATAACTTGACAACAAACTTTCAAATCTCGCTATTTCTTTTTCTTTCTCACAATCAGAAATTTCATCACGAACAAATTTTCTCTCATAACAAACAGTTATCGCCTTGCCATAAGCTATTCCGTCAGAAACAGAAAATCCCTCATACAATTTCATAACGCACCACCAAAAAAAGCTCCTCAAAAAGAGAAGCTATATTTCAAAAATTAGTCAGCTAAATTTTCAATGAAATTAAAAACTTCTTCCAAAGTTTTTTCTTCATTTTCCCCATCAACTCTTAATGTAACTTCAGTACCCTTAGAAATACCTAAGCTCATAACATTAAAAATACTCTTAGCATCTGCAACCTTGTTATCTAAAATAATTTCAATGCTTTCATCGAACTTCTTAACAAATTGAACTAAAGATGCTGCAGGTCTTGCATGTAAACCTGTTTCATTTTTTATTGTAACGTTTTTCTCTACCATAATACGCCTCCTAAAAATTTTATATTTAAACTATACATATATTTTACCATTATTATAAAAACAATTCAATAGTTTTTAAAGAAATTTTAAAAAACGTTTTTCATAATTGTTAAATTAATTTAGTTTGTAATTTTTTACATAAAATATAAAAAAATCTATATTAATAAATTTTAATATTGTTAAAAACATCTATCAAAAAAGACTTCAAATAATTAATCTTTTTATTAAAAATTTGAAGTCTATTATTAATATTTTTATAAAATTGGAATAAATCTTATATTAATATCCATTACATCCTTGAGTGTATTATAAATAAAACAACTATTTAAAGATTTCTTACAAAAATCAACTAACTCATCATCTTCAAGATCTGAAAATAAATATACTATGATATCACAACTATCAATTTTAGCTTCCTCTGAATAGCCTTTAACAGCTAATATTGTCAGTGGATTTTTTAATTTTATTTTAATTTTTCCCTCAATATCCTCTAATTTTATATTAAGTTTTTTTGAAACAAAAATTAAATTGTGAATTATCCCCGAAATAATTGAGCTTGCAAAATAATTAAAAGAAGTTTTATTACTATCTTCTATATCAAAACTTATCTGAGAATTTACTTCAATAAAATCTTTTTCTGTAAAAACTTTTACAACATCGTTATAACTTACAATAGCCCTGTAAGAAGCATCATAATTATATGATTCATATAAACTACTCATACATTTCCCTTAAAGCATTTTTAGCTATTTGTAATTGTTCCAACTTCTTTTCAATTATTTCAAATGTATTTACAGGTCTATTTGAAAAAGTAGCAAAGCCACAATCCGGATTTAACCAAAGTTTTTCCTTGGGGATAAATTTCAATGCTTCTTTAGCTCTATCAATTATTGATTGTGCTGTTTCAATCACGTCTGTCCTAGGATTTATAACTCCAAGTGCAAGAATTGAATTTTCTTTAATTTTTTCACTTGATAATAAAGAATCAAGTTCTCCTGCACGAGGAGTCGAAAATTCAAGTGCCAAAATATTGGGAGATGTTTCTTCAAAAAGAGGAACAAGAGGAGTATATGGTCCTTCAAGCAAAATACTCTCATTCTTACTCCAGTTTCCTCTACAAACATGAAGTGAACTAAGTATAGGTTTATCTTTCATATAATCCATAACGCATTTTATCAAACTAGTTGCAAATATCAACTCTTCTGTAGGATCTTTTCTTTCAGAAAGAGCAGCACACATAAAAGATCGAGTTTTCCCTTCAGAAAAAACAACTTCTGTAAGTACAGGTTCATCAAATTGAATTATATCAACACCAGCTTCTATTAAGTTATCTATCTCTTGCTTTAAAATTTTTATTACATCTTTACCTAATTCTTCTTTACTATTGTAAAATTTTTTGCTAAGAGCCGGAAGCCACATAGATCTTGTCATAAGATACGGTCCAGGAAGAGTTGCTTTAACAGAACAAGTTGTAATTTTTTTCAAAAATTTTATCTCATCAGAAACTAAACTTTTATTATATTTTAAAACGCCATTACAAATAGCATTTTTTATACTAACAGATGGAACATCAAGTGTTTCCAAGATTTGTTCGAACGCCTGTTTATCGTCTATATATTCAAGCATATCGCCCATATTCATCATAACAACTCCATCTATCTTATCTGCTACAAAAGAAACATAATTATCTCTTGCCAATTCTCCATTAGTTATTATATCTATTGAATATTTTTCTTGAAGTTTAACCAATTTTTCAGTTTCAATTTTTATTAAATCCTCATATTCCTTTTTATAATCAACATCAAATTTTAATCTTCTCTTCAAAGCCATTACCTCTTTACTTCTTGGCAGACTTCCTATAAGAGAAGTTGTAAATGGTTTAAAAGTTTTTTTCATCTCATACCTACTTATAAAAAGTTTCTAAAAAATTAATATATTCATTTGCATTTTTTATTTGCTCAAATCCTGTTGTTCTACCAACAACCCATTTTTTTAAACCTTCCATATCCATCATTTCTTTATGTTCAGGATTGTTGTAATCCATTTTGTGTAAAATTTTCGCAAACATTTCAAATTTTTCAACTTCAAGACTAGGTCTTCCTGAAAAAATACAATGATCAAAAAAAGGAGTTTTATAAATTATATCAACTTGATTTTTGTCAATAGTTCCATCTAATATCCATGCATCATAATTCAAATCTAACATCCAAGTTGCATCAACTTCACCATTAATCATAGCTTTTGCAGAATCCAATTCTCCACCAACATGATCTCCATGAAGTCCAATTCCTATATCAAATCTTTTTTCAACATAATCTTTTTTAAATTCAAGACCATGTTGATGTAAATTATATATCGGTATAAGTCTGGCTTGAGGAGAATCAACAGCTCCAAAACCTATTATTTTTCCCTTTAAATCTTCCATAGATTTTATATTTGAAGACTTTTTTACAACCAAATATGTTGAACGATCATTATCTGTATCTCTCATAGAACCATTTAATGCTTTCCCATTAGTTCTTAAATTAGCATCCAACCAAGCGAGAGGAGAATTCCAAGCAACATCAATTTCTTCTTTAATAAGTCCGTCAACTTGTGATCTATAATCTTTATAATAAATAGGTTCAATTTCAAAACCTTCTCCTTTAAAGAAATCAGCGATTATTCCCCAAATAACGGTTACTCTAGGTGCATAAACTACTGCACCGACTTTTAATTTATTCATATATGTTTCTCCTATTTTTTAAATATTTAAGATAAATCTAAGCAAAAAGCTTATTTATTAAAAAATTAAAATTTAGATTAAAGGTAATCCTAAAAGAGCTCTTCCTAACCAAAGAATCAAAACATCAACACTTGGAGCCATAATTTGTCCTGCATAAGAATCCCTTAAAAGTCTTTCCATTATTCCCATTTTATTATAAGCTTTTCCTCCGCCAACTCTCATTCCTAATCTTGCAACTTCAATAGCAGCCTCTGACGCAAAAATTCTAGCTGATATAATTTTCACTATAGCATCACTTTCTCCGGCATCAGCAGCTCTGGCTGCTTCTTTTGTTCCTAAGATTGCAGCATTAGTTTGAGAATATATTCTTGAAATATGTGTTTGTACAGTTTCATATTCTGCAAGTTTAGAACCAAAAGTATGTTTCCTATTTGTTGCATGACTTAACGCTTCTGAAAGAACAGCTTCACAAACACCTGTATAAACTGAAGCTAAACCTGTAATAAAGAAAGGTGCAACAACTTCAAAAATATGAGTCATAGCATCTCCAATTTTACCTATTCTATATGATTTTGGCAAATGAGCATCTACAAATTCCATAGGACAAGAAACATTTCCTCTCATTCCTAAACCTTTCCATTCACTTTTCTTAAATTCAACACCTTCAGTTTCAATAGGAACAATCCAGTTGTCAATTCCTTCACCTGATTCTGAAGAAGAAAGTAATATATAATAAGAAGCCTGTCCAGCAGATGTAACCATACTCTTTGTTCCATTTAAAATTACTTCTTTATCATTAAACTCAGCTTTAATATCAGGTCGATAAAAATTTGTACCTGATCCAAACTCTGAGTAAGCAAATCCTAAAAACTTATTATTTTCAACAACATCTTTAACAATTTTGCTTTTTAGCTCATCGCTGGCATATTTCAAAACAATACTTAAACAAACATTATGCATCATATAACAAAGTCCGGCTGTTGCACTACTTTTAGCAAAAGCCCTACATGCTTCAGAATGCTCTGTCATTCCTTTTCCTAATCCCCCAAGTTCAGTAGGAATCATCAATTTAAAATATCCAGCTTTCCCCATTTCTCTAAAAGATTCAACAGGAAATTCCATCTTTTCATCAATCTCTTTTGCATAAGGCAAAATATGTTTTTCGGCAAATAATAATGCCTCTTCATAAAACTTACTCATACTAACCTCCAATTTTAAAATATAAATAATCTTTATAATCATTAAAGATTATTTAATCTTTACCCATTATAGCACAATAATAATTATTTTAAAAATTTGATTTGATAGCCTAAATAATTTTTTCTTATTTTATAATTTATTAAAATTTCAATATTTATAAGCATTTATCAATAAATATTACTTATTATATAAAATACATATATATAAATTTTTTATATAATTAATTTTAGTAAATATTGATATTTACAAATAATAAAATTATCAAATTATAAAAACTTTTAATAATAAATATTTATTTATTAATTAATTTAAAAATTTTTACATAAAAAAACTGACCTACTCAGTCAGTTTAATCTTCATCTTCTAATACACCTTGTCGAAGTTGTCCACAAGCTCCATTTATATCATCACCTTGTTTTTTTCTAATCGTTGCATTTATTCCATAATTTTCCAACATTGACTTAAATGCGTAAATGTATTTCGTACTTGGAGCAACTCCGTCAAATTCTTTTATGGAATTTAATGGAATTATATTTATGTGGCAATTTAATCCTTTTAAAATATTTTTTAATTCCAAAGCATGCTCTCTTGTATCATTTTGTCCTTTTATTATCGTATATTCAAAACTAACACGTCTTGAAGTTTTATCAAAATAATATTTACAAGCCTTTAATATCTCATCGATAGAAAAACTATCTGTAATCGGCATTATCTCTCTTCTTTCCTTTTGGAAAGGATTATGAAGTGAAATAGTAAGTGTTACCGGTAACTTTTCATCAGCAAGTTTATAAATATTGTGAACCAAACCACAAGTTGAAATTGTAATATTTCTAAGAGATAAATTTTTTCCTTTTTCAGAATTTATTAGTTTTAAAAAGCCAATTACATTTTTATAATTATCAAGTGGCTCACCAATTCCCATAATTACGATATTATTTACAGTTAAATTCAAATCGTTTTCTATTAAATAAATCTGGTTTAACATTTCTGCCGAAGTTAAATTTCTCTTAAAATTTTCCTTTGTAGATGCACAAAAAGTACAACCCATTCTACAACCGACCTGACTTGAAATACAAACAGTACAGTAACTACCATAGTCCATAAAAACAGTTTCTATTATTCTGTTGTCAAAAAGTTTTATCAAATATTTTTTTGTATTATCTATTTTCGATTCGTACTTTGTGTAAATTGTTGAAGTATTTATATATCCGATACCTTTAAGTTTTTCAATCAAAGTTTTAGGAAGTTGTTTACAATTTTCTATCTCATAATTTTTCTTTTGGTGCATAAATCTAAAAAATTGTTCAGCTCTAAACTTTTTTTCTCCTAAACTCAAAAATAAATCTTCAAGCTCTTCAAGTCTCATCGAATTAAATTCTATTTTTTCATTTTTCATTTATTTATTTTCTTCCTTTAAGATAAAACTCTTAAGCAAATGGTCAACAGATGCAAATCGAATTTGTTTTTCTTGAACTTTTCCTTTAATCTTTCTAATAAGAGTATATGCAAATTCTAAAGCAAGCCCTGCTCCTCTTGCAGTTATTATGTTATCGTCAATACAAATTGCATCTTCTTTTACATTTGCGTCTAACAACTCACTTTCCATTCCCGGAAATATTACTGCATTTCTACCGGATAACACACCAGCTTTTGCAAGAACACAAGGCCCTGCACAAATTGCAGAAACAAGTTTTTTCTCATCATTAAATTTCTTTACAATATCCAAAACTCTTTTATCATCTCTAATATCAAAAGCTGCAGGAAGTCCGCCCGGAATAATTATTCCGGCATACTCTTTTAAACTTATATTTTCAATTAAATCATCAGCTAAAACAGTTACTCCTCTGTTACTTGTTACTTGAAGTTTTCCGGTAATCGAAATCATATCAATTTTTATATCAGCTCTTCTCAAAAAATCAACTTGAGTTAGCGCCTCAATCTCTTCAAAAGTATCTGTTAATATTAACATATATTTTTCTTGCATATTCTCCTCCTAAATTAATCTAAATCTTCCAATAAAAAATCTATTATATTTTTATGAATTATTCCTTGTTGGCTAAAGTCAAAACTATCGAGTGACAAAACAAATTTTGGATAATTATCATTTACAAACTTATATGCACCAAATTCTCTTTCTCTTGTTGATTCTGTCGGCATTAAATAAGAAACTTGATAATAAAAAATTTCTTCATTTTTCTTAGCGATAAAATCAATTTCTTTATCTTTTACTCTACCAACTTCAACATTATATCCTCTTGAAATCAATTCAATAAAAACTATATTTTCAAGAGAGCGCTCAATATCCTTAATATTAGAAAATCCCACAGCCTGTCTAAATCCATGGTCTGTTAGATAATATTTCTCATCAACTTTAAGAAGTTTTTTCCCGAAAGTATCATATCTTGAAACTTTTTTTATAATAAATGCTTTTTTACAATATTCCAAGTAATTTAAAATTGTATCAACTGAAACATCTCTATTTTCATTTTTAAAATATTTTTTTATACTATTCGCAGAAAAATTCATACCTATATTTTCAATTACATAAGATAAAATTCTATTAAACAAATCGACATCTCTTATACTATTATATTCCAAAACATCTTTTATAAGAACTGTATTATAGACATCCGTTAAATATTTATAACTTGGCATTTCTTCTAAATTAAAATATTTTAAAAAAGGCATTCCCCCTATTTTTATAAATCTATCAAATAATTCTTCTTTCGATAAATTTTCTTCTTTAAAAACACAAACAAACTCACTAAATGTAAATGGCTGAATTTCAAATTCTACATATCGTCCAGCAAGTAAAGTAGAAATATCTCCTGAAATTAAAGTTGAATTTGAACCTGTAATGTAAATATCACAATTAAAATCTACTAACAATCCGTTAACAACTTTTTCCCAATCTTTAACCATCTGTATCTCATCGAAAAAAAAATACATTTTTTTGTTTGAGTTTTTCAAATAAGGCTTTAAATATTCTAAAAATTTTATCGAATTATTAATTTCTAGAAATTTCATAGATTCAAAATTGCAATATATCTTTCTTTCACTTTCAACATTAATTAACATTTCATCTTTAATAATCGATAGAAGGGTTGATTTTCCTACTCTTCTCATTCCTGTTAGTACTTTTACAATCGGCTTATCTATAAATTTTTTTATTTTATTAATATATTTAGGTCTAGTAATATAATTCATATGCTCATCTCCTTTTATCTATTATAAACGAAAATAAAACATAAATCAATAAATTTATAGACTATAATCGAAACTATTAAGCATTTTTTTAATTTTATCGATTATAGTCTAGAATTTTATTTTCCTCCTAAAAATGTAAATAATCATCTAATAATTACGCTGTATGAGTATTATACCCAAAAACAAAAAAATTTAAATAATACAAATTAATCTGTTAAAAATAAAAAAGAACACAGCAAAACTGTGTCCTTTTATTTGTTTTTTAACTTATTCTCAACTTTTTTGAAAATTATTAAGCTAAAGCACCTGATTCATCAAAACTATATTTAGTTCCGTTAATTTCTAATGTTTCATTGCAAGCCATTCTTCCGTCTTCTTTTGCATAGTACCAAACGCCACCTACTTCGAACCATTCGTTTTGAGCCATTCTTCCGCTTGGATTAGCAAAGTACCATTGATCATTTACAAAGAACCATTCGTTTTGAGCGATTCTTCCGCTTGCATTAGCAAAGTACCATTCGTTGTTTACATAAACCCATTCGTTTTGAGATAATCTACCGTTTGCGTTAACCCAGTACCATTCTTCGCCAACTTTAACCCATTGGTCAGCTAACATAGCACCTTTTTCATCAAATCTGTACCAAAGTCCGTTAATTTTACCCCAAGCGTTCTTGTAAACATCTTTTCCGTCTTTGTCTCTGTAGTACCAAACTCCGTCAACTTTACTCCAAGATTTTTCAACTACTTCTGAGCTGTTGATGTCAATTGTTGGTAAGTTGTTTTCTTTAGCAAAATCATTATATTCTTTAAGTTCTTTCAATAATTTTTCTCTTATCATATCCATTTCTGCTTTAGTAGCACCTTTTATAACAGCTTTATTATATTTCTTGAAAGATTCAAATAATTCTTTTGATTTTGCTTCAAATCTAGCTATATTTCCTTTAACTTCTTCAACAGCCTTTTTAGCATCATCAAGTTTTTTTTGTGCATCTTTTAAATCATTTTCTGCAGTTTCAACTCTTTCTTTAACTACTGGATTTTCAGGATCAGCTTTCAATTCTTTCTTTAATTCATCTAATTTTTCTTGTTTTTCTTTAACTTTAATAGCAACCGCTTCTTCTACTGCTTCATGTTCTTCTAACTTAGCTTTAAGTTCTTCAAGAGCTGCTTGTTGATTGTTGTACTTAGAAAGAAAATCTTGTGAAAATTCTGAATCAGCAGCTATACCAAGTGCAGAAACTTTTTCTTTAGCTAATTTAGTAGCATCGTCTAAAGCTTTTTTAGCAGCTTTTTCAGCTGTATAAGCCTTATCATATTCTGTATCATCAGCTTTTGGTGCTACTTGTTGTTGTAGAATTTCTGCTTTAGCTTTTTTTGCTTCACTATAAGAATCAAGATCTGCTTTAGCTATAAGTCCTTCGATCAAAGTAACTTTTTTTGCTTCAAGATTACCATGGTTTTCTTCTAGATATTTATCTACGTCTTCAATAGTAAGTTCTGTATTTGTTTTTAATACTTTTTCTATTTTTGCTTTTGCATCATCATAATTTTTTTCTGCAGTTGCTTTAGCTTCTTTAAGCTTGTCTTCTGTTCCATATTTTTCATAATCTTTTTTTGCTTTTTCATAAGCATTCTTTTCAGCTTCTAATTTATTAGCTGTTTTAAATTCAGCTACAGCTTTTACTGCTCTATCTTTAAATGACTCAATAAGATCGTTAAGTTTTTGATAATTTTCAATTTCATTAATTTCAGTTGCTAATTCATTTTGTGCTGTTAAAAGTGCTTCTTGTTTTTGTGCAAGAACTTTTTGTGCAGCAACAACTTCACTACTAGCTTTTGCTTTTTCTGCGTATTTATCATTAGGTATTTTGTCTGAAGCAGCTTTCTTTTCAGCTAAATCTTCTTCTGCTTTTCTAACTTCAGCACCTTGATTATCATCAATATCTTTTTCTTTTGCTTTTCTGTATTCTTTAATACTTTCTGCTTGACCTAAGAAGTTTTTGTTACCATAAGCTTTGTTTTCTAATTTACCAAAATCTGCAAAAACACTTTCTTTTGCTTCATATGTTCCTATTTTTTTACCTAAAAGAGCGTTTAAATCTTCAACGATAGCTTTAAATTTTAAAACTTGTTCTTTAGTCAAATCTTCAAAAGCAGCTTCTGATTCATAATCTTTAAATATTTGTACTGATAAGCCTTCATCTACTTTTTTAGCTTTTTCTGCTACTTCTTTCTTTAACTCATCAAGAGTTTTTTCTTCTTCTGCGTAAACAACTTTTGTAGCAACGTGAGCTACTGTTGGCACTACCATAGCTGAAGCTAATGCTAAAGCTAATACTGTTTTTTTCTTCATAAAATCACCTCACATAATACATTTAGAGTTTTCCTCCATAATCTTGTACACTGAAGATATGTACAAAACTAAAACAATTTATAGACCCGATCGGCCAGCCTACAAACTAAACTACTTAACAAAACAAAAGCCAATCGAGTTAAATGACTCTAATGATACAATTACTACAAAGTATATGTTTCAAAACAATCACAAGTCAATCTGGTTTTATTAAGTAGCATATCCACTTGTCTAAATCTACAACGATAAGAAAGATATGTTACTTAATAAAAGGATTTGAACTAAACAAACATTTACCTTAAATTATCTAGTGTAATCAATCATCTGATTTATATAACACATTATATATAATTTTAAAAAACATGTCAAGTTTTTTTATAAAAAAATTTTAACTTTTTTGTTTTTGTTACTTTTTTGTAATCTTTTATCTTTAAAATCATTTCAAAAAACTGTTTAAATATTGTTAACGATTTATAATTAAATTTACTTTAAAGAAATTATCAAAAGGAGAATTTAATTTCACGCATTATTTACCTTAATTAAAGTTATCAAAATGTAAATAATCGTATAATTCAAATTAAATAATGTTAATTAAAAATATTTAAAACAACTCTTTTACTTTACCCGAATATTATACCATAATTATAATATTTTTGCAAATAAAATCATTTTATTTTAGATATAAAATAAAAAAGATAAACACAAATTAATGCGTTTACCTTTTTAGATGTATTAGTAATTTAAGAGTTTATCAAAAATTAATTATTTTTCTTTTTCAAATATTTTTTTCAAAAATTGTCCTGTATAAGATTTTTCACATTTAGCAACTTCTTCTGGTGTTCCTGTTACAACGACAGTTCCACCACCATCGCCACCTTCAACTCCTAAGTCGATAATATGGTCGGCTATTTTTATCATATCCAGATTATGTTCAATAACTATAACTGTATTTCCTTGTTCAACCAATGTATTTAAAACTTCAATCAATTTCTTTATATCTTCGATATGAAGTCCTGTTGTAGGCTCGTCTAAAATATAAACTGTATTTCCAGTTCCACGTTTTGCAAGTTCGGATGCAAGTTTTACTCTTTGTGCCTCTCCACCTGAAAGCTCTGTTGAGCTTTGTCCTATTTTAATATAGTCCAAACCGACATCATATAGTGTTTGTAGCTTTCTTTTTATTGACGGGTGGTTTTCAAAAAATTTAAGTCCGTCCTCAACGGTCATATCTAAAACTTCAAAAATGTTCTTTCCGTTATATGTTACTTCTAATGTTTCTCTATTATATCTTTGTCCGTTACAAACTTCACAAGGGACATAAACATCGGGTAAAAAATGCATTTCAACCTTTATAGTTCCGTCGCCCTTACAAGCCTCACAACGTCCTCCATGAACATTAAAACTAAATCTACCCTTAGTATATCCTTTCATCTTTGCCTTTGTTGTCATTGCAAAGACATCTCTAATATTATCAAAAAGTTTTGTATATGTTGCGGGGTTGGAGCGTGGAGTTCTTCCGATAGGACTTTGGTCTATCTCTATAACCTTATCAAGTTTTTCATATCCCTCAATCCTATCAAATTTTCCAGTTTTTTGTTTACTTCTGTTTAATTTATTGGACAATTCCTTATTTAAAATTGAATTTACCAAACTACTTTTTCCACTTCCTGAAACACCCGTTACACAAGTGAATACACCGATAGGAAATTCAACGTCAATATTTTTTAAATTATTTTCTCTGGCACCAAAAACTTTAATTGTATCTGTATATTTTCTTCTTGTCTTAGGAACTTCTATTTTACTTTTTCCTGAAAGATATGCTCCGGTAATTGACTTTTTACTTTTCATAATATCTTTTAGAGTTCCTTGAGCGACTACCTCTCCACCATGAATACCTGCTCTAGGTCCAATATCTACAATATAATCAGCTTGACGAATTGTATCTTCATCATGCTCTACGACAATCAAAGTATTGCCAAGATTTGTTAAATTTCTCAAAGCACCTAAAAGTTTTTCATTATCCCTTTGATGCAAGCCGATACTCGGCTCATCTAAAACATAAACAACTCCAACAAGTCCTGACCCAATCTGTGTTGCAAGTCTAATTCTTTGACTTTCTCCGCCTGACAAAGTTCCTGCACTCCTTGATAAAGTCAGATACTCAAGTCCTACATCTTTTAAAAACTTTAATCTTTCTTTAAGTTCTTTTAAAATTCTTTCTCCAATTATATTTTCAGTTTCAGTAAGCTCTAAGTTTGAAAACCATTCATTAAGTTTTTCAACAGACATATCTGTAATATCTGCAATATTTTTATCCCTTATATAAACAGAAAGCGCCTTTTCATTAAGTCTTTTTCCTTTACAAGTTTCACATGTTTTTTCTGTCATAACTGTTTCAATCTTTTCCCTAAAAGACGATATCGGATTTGTATTATATCTTCTTTCTAAATTTTTTATAATTCCCTCAAAAGGCTTATTAAAAACTTTATTTTCATTCGAAAATTTACTTTCAAATCTAAATTTTACGCATCTATCATTCGTTCCATAAAAAAGTTCGTCCAAAGTTTCCTTGCTCAAATTTTTAAAAGGAGTATTTTCATCAAAACCATTATATTTTATGATTTCATTAAAAATTTTATAGTAGTACCCGTCTTCCCCTGTTGTCATATTGTAACACTCAATCGCGCCATCTAAAAGAGATTTACTCATATCGGGAACAACTAAATCTGGGTCAACAATCTTATGACTACCAAGTCCATTACAATCTTCACACATTCCAAAAGGACTGTTAAAGGAAAAAGTTCTCGGTTCAATTTCATCAAATGAAATATGCCCGTTTGGACAAGCCATTTTTTCTGAAAATAAAATTTCTTCCCCATTAACAACCTTAACTTTTACAATGCTATCGCTAAACTTAAAAGCTGTTTCCAAACTTTCTGCAAGTCTTGACTCAATTCCATTTTTCACAATAAGTCTATCTACAACAATATCAATATTGTGTTTTTTATTTTTATCAAGTTCTATTTCTTCGTTGAGTTCATATTCTTTTTCATCGATGATTACACGAACAAAACCTTGAATTTTTATATTTTCTAAAAGTTTTTTATGCTCTCCCTTTTTTCCACGAATAACGGGAGATAGTACAAAAATTTTACTTCTTTCTTCAAGAGCCATAACCCTGTCAACCATTTGGTCAATACTTTGACTTTTTATCTCCGTTCCACATTTTGGACATTTTGGAATCCCAATTTTTGCAAAAAGTAATCTCAAATAGTCATAAATTTCTGTAACAGTTCCAACGGTTGACCTCGGATTTCTGTTTGTAGTTTTTTGGTCGATAGAAATTGAAGGACTAAGTCCGTCAATATATTCAACATCAGGTTTATCCATTTGACCTAAAAATTGTCTGGCATAACTTGATAAACTTTCAACATATCTCCTTTGACCTTCTGCATAAATCGTATCAAAAGCTAAAGAAGATTTTCCGCTTCCACTAAGACCGGTAAAAACAACCATTTTATCTCTTGGAATTTCCAAATCTATATTTTTTAAATTATTTGCCTTTGCACCTTTAATTTTAATTGTATTTTTAGACATCTAATCCCCACATTTCCTTTAATCTCTTTATTTCATCTCTTATTGACGCTGCTCTTTCAAATTCTAATGAATCTGCAGCAGATAACATTTCGTTTTCCAAGTCGGCGATAAAACTTTCATAATTTGTTATTTCAACATTTTCAGTTTTGTATTCAGAAATATCTTCAGCAACCTTTGTCGCCTGAATAATTTCTCTAATATCTTTCTTAACACTCTTTGGTGTAATGTTATGCTCTATATTATATTTATTTTGAATTTCACGCCTTCTATTTGTTTCGCTTATAGCAATATCCATTGATTTTGTAATTCTATCTGCATACATAATTACTCTACCGTTCACATTTCTTGCAGCACGTCCAATAGTCTGTATCATAGAAGTTTCAGAACGTAAAAAGCCCTCTTTATCTGCGTCCATTATGATTACCAAACTAACCTCGGGCAAGTCGAGACCCTCTCTTAGCAAGTTAATTCCAACTAAAACATCAAACTTTCCAACACGCAAATCTCTAATTATTTCCATACGTTCAATTGTATCAATATCACTATGCAGATAAGTAGTTTTTATTCCTACATTTTTTAAATAATCTGTTAAATTTTCAGCCATTTTTTTAGTCAAAGTTGTAATTAAAACACGTTCGCCATTTTTTATAACTGAATTTACTTCACCAATTATATCATCAATTTGTCCTTCTGTTTTTCTAACTTCAATTAATGGGTCTAAAAGTCCTGTCGGCCTTATAATTTGTTCAACTTCTTCTAAGTGATGACTCTTTTCGTACTTACCCGGAGTTGCAGAAACATATAAAATTTGATTTATCATATTTTCAAATTCAGTAAATTTTAAAGGTCTATTATCCAAAGCTGACGGCAATCTAAAACCATAATCTACTAAATTTTGTTTTCTACTTCTATCTCCTTCGTACATTGCTCCTATTTGTGGAACGGTAACATGACTTTCATCAACGATAATTAAAAAATCATCAGGAAAATAATCTATTAGAGTATAAGGTCTTGATCCTCTTTCTCTACCACTCAAATGAGCTGAATAATTTTCTATTCCACTACAAAAACCAATTTCTTGTAACATTTCTAAATCATATTTTGTTCTTTGTTCAAGTCTTTGAGCCTCAACTAATTTATTTTCTTCATTTAAAACTAAAAGTCTTTCTTCCAATTCCTTAGAAATTGTACCGACTGCTCTTTCTATTTTTTCAGAACTTGTAGCAAAGTGAGATGCAGGATAAATTGCAATATGCTCACGAGTTCCAATTACATCTCCTGTTAAAGAATTTATTTCAGAAATTTTATCAATTTCATCTCCAAAAAATTCTACCCTAATGCTGTTTTCAGAAGAAGAAACGGGAAAAATCTCTAAACTATCTCCTCTAACACGAAAAGTTCCACGAATAAAATTAATATCATTTCTAACATATTGAATGTCAACAAGTTTTCTTATAACTTCATCTCTATCTTTTATCATTCCGGGTCTTAAAGAAACAACTAAATTTTCATAGTCAATCGGATCTCCTAAACCGTAAATACATGAAACGGACGCAACGATAATTACATCACGTCTTTCAAAAAGAGACATAGTCGCAGAGTGCCTAAGTTTATCTATCTCATCATTTATGGAACTATCTTTTTCAATATATGTATCAGATTGTGGAACATAGGCTTCAGGTTGATAATAATCATAATAGGACACAAAAAACTCAACAGCATTGTTAGGAAAAAATTCCTTAAATTCACTCGCAAGCTGATAAGCCAAAGTTTTGTTATGTGCAATTACAAGAGTTGGTTTTTGAACTTTTTCAATAATATTTGCCATTGTAAAAGTCTTTCCACTTCCTGTAACACCTTTTAAAATTATTTCTTTATTTCCTTTTTTAATCGAATCCGAAATTTTTTCAATAGCCTCCGGTTGATCTCCCGTAGGTTTAAATTTTGAATTTAGAACAAACTCCATAATGTACTCCTATTTATATATTAATCAAAAATTTTTTTATTAAAAATAATTTACCTATATTATACTATATTTTTCATCTATAACATAATTAATATACCGCAAAAAATTATTTAATAATCAGAATATAAACTCCTTTCCATTATAAAACAACTTGATAGTGTATATCAAAAGTGCTATAATTGAGCTGTAATAAAATTAAATTTTTATGGAGGTATTTATGTTTTTAGTTGTTAAAAATTTGAATAAAACTTATGGTACAAACGAAAATAAAATTTCCGTTTTAAAAGATATAAATTTTTCTTTAGAAAAAGGAGCACTTTGTACTCTACTGGGACCATCAGGTTCGGGAAAGTCAACATTGCTTAATGCTATTGGCGGACTTGAAAAAATTGACAGTGGGTTGATAACGATAAATAATTGTGAAATTTCAAGTTTAAAACAAAATCCCCTTTCAAATTTTAGAAGAAAATATTTAGGTTTTATCTTTCAATTTTATAATCTAATTCCGGATTTAAACGTAACGGAAAATATTCAAGTGGGTTCTTTTATACACAATGACCCTATGGATATTGAAAAATTAATAAAAGATTTAGGTTTGTGGGAACACAAAAACAAATATCCTAGACAATTATCAGGCGGTCAACAACAAAGATGTGCAATCGGACGTGCTTTAATAAAAAAGCCTGAAATACTGCTTTGTGATGAGCCTACAGGTGCTTTGGACTATAAAACTTCTAAAGATATTTTATCCCTACTTCAAAGAATAAACAAAGAGTATGAAACTACAATTATTCTTGCAACTCACAATGAAGAAATAACAAAGATGTCTAATATAGTTATAAGACTTAAAGATGGTGTCATATCTAAAGAAATGAAAAACGAAAAGGTATTGGATGCACAAGAATTGGAGTGGTAGTATGAGAAACTTAAATAAAAGAATTTTCAGAAGTTTAAAAACTCAATGGTCAAAAAACTTATTGCTTTTTATCCTTATGTGTTCTATGATTTCCGTAACTTCCGGTATGTTGGTTGCATCAGGAAGTATAAAGACTATATATTATGAACTTATGTCTAAAGGAGTTGTTGAAGACGGAAAATTATTATTTGCATTTAATCCGACAGATGAAATTATAAAATCTATTGAAGATGAAAATGTAAAAGTCGAAAAATCTCCTTATGTTGATGCAAAAATTAAGGAAAATAAGGATAATAAAGATGAAAAGACGATTAGGCTTTATACAAATAGAAAAAATATTAATCTTCCTATAATTAATGAAGGAGTTCTTGCAAAAAATAAGAATGAAATAGCCATAAATCATTTGTTTGCTAAAACAAATGATTTAAAAATCGGAGACACTATAACATTTAAAAAAGAATTTTTTAAAGACAATAAGGAACATACTTTTAAAATAGTAGGATTTGCCTCTATTCCTGATTATAATTCATCCTTTCAAAAACATAGCGATTTAATATTTAATGCAACGGATTTCGGAACAGGATTGCTATCTAAAGAAGAAAAAGATATTTTTAATGAGAGCAAATTAAAATATCAAGTTTCTTATAGATTTAATAATAGGAACTTAAGTGAAAAAGAAATTGACGAAAAAAATAAAGATATAGTAAAATCAGCAAATAAATCGAAAACAGTTTTGGAGCAGATTACAAAAAAAGACAATAATGCAATAAGTTATTTGATAGACGACATGGGCGGAGATAGACCTATGATGATTGTAATGCTATGTCTTATGGTAATTTTACTAAGTTTTATATTCGCACTTTCAATTGTAAGTAAAATACAGGAAGAATCTGAAATAATCGGAATACTACTTGCAAATGGATATAAAAAATCGGAACTTGTTTTAAATTATATTGCAAATTCAGTAATAATAACTTTTTTGGCAGCAGTTTTAGGTAATATTTTAGGTTACACATATTTTACAGATTCATTCAAAGCTGTTTACTACAAATCATTTAACTTGCCTAACTTTACCCCTACTTTCAACTTGGAAGCACTAATAATTACAACTATAATTCCAATTTCTATAATTTTGATTTTTAATTATTTATATATCTATAGGAAATTAAATTTTTCACCTTTAGATTTTTTGAAAAAAAATTTAAAACATTATAAAAATAAAATAAAATCAAAATCTGAAAGTGAATCGAAAATAAAGAAAAATTTTTTGGGGTCTTTTAGAAAATCTATTATAAAATCAAATAGAGGTGATTATGTAGCTATAATACTTGGAATTTTTATTACTTCAATCTTATTTATTTTCGGTATTTCTGCAAAGCCGACATTTGATAACTATGGAAATAACTTGAAAGAGAATTTATTTTGTAAGTATCAATATGTCTTAAAAGCACCGATAGAAATTGAAGGTAAAACGGCTGAAAAATATACAACAATATCTGCAAGTGTATATCATCCTATCAGAAAAGCAGATGATGATATATTGTTATTAGGAATTAGTGAAAATTCAAAATATTTTCAAAATACAAAACTGCCTGAAAATAAAAATGAAATCATTGTAAGTGAATATCTTTCAAAAAAACTCAGAAAATATGTAGGAGATGAAATAACTATAAAAAGCAAATTGTTAGATAAAGAAAAAACTTATAAAATAGTTGGTATTTACAAAAAATCATCTACTCTTTCAGCTTTTGTAAAAAAAGAATTCCTAAACGAAGAAATAGAACAAAAAAAAGAATTCTTTAACGGCTATTTCAGCAATGAAAAATTGGATATTGATGAAAAATACATCGCAACTACAATTGATGAAAATTCAATGACCGATGTTTCCAAACAATTATCTGAAATTATGGGGCCTCTTATAAATACTTTTGTATTTTTATCTGCAGTGTTTTTGGCAGGTTTTATGTATAGCCTTATGAAAATAATAACTGATAAGAACACTTTACAAATAGCTTATTTAAAAATCTTCGGATATACTAACAGAGAAATTTCAAAAATTTATATACGACCGATAACTATAACAGTCTTAATAAGTTTGCTAGCTTTAATTCCTCTTGAAGTATATGTGGTAAAAGAAATAATGTACTACTCTATGCTTAAATTTTCAGGATATTTAGAGCTTTATATTTCTTTTACAATAGTAATTTTATCAGTTCTAATAACTATTGCAACCTATGCGTTTGTAAGTATATTACAATTTTATAGAATATCCAAAATGAATTTTAGCGAAGTTTTAAAAAACAGAGAATAAAAATAAATATTTGATAGTTTACCTAGTTTTAAAATAAAATCAAAAAAGATGACGGACTTTTTGTCCGTTATTTTTTTGAATATTTTCTCCCGTCGGTTTTCCCGTTATTAAGTCTATATATCTAGTATTCAGCAGAAAATTATGATATAATATGAATGTACATTTTTTAGGAGGAACTATGAAAAAAGTAGTTGGGGTAAGATTCAAAGAGGCCGGAAAAATTTATTACTTTGACCCTTGCAACTTTAGTATAAATCAAAATGACAATGTAATCGTAGAAACTTCTCGTGGCGTTGAGTACGGACATGTAGCAATAGCACCGAGAGAAGTCGAAGAATCAAAACTTGTTTCTTCATTAAAACCTGTTTTGAGAATTGCCGACAGTATGGACGATTATATTCATACGGAAAACAAGAAAAAAGCTAAAGATGCAATTGAAATTTGCAAAGTAAAAGTAATTGAACATGGCTTAGATATGAAATTAGTTGATTGTGAATATACTTTTGACAATCAAAAAGTAATTTTTTACTTTGTTTCTGATAATAGAATTGATTTTAGAGAATTGGTTAAAGACCTTGCATATATATTTAAAAACAGAATCGAACTTAGACAGATAGGTGTTAGAGACCATGCAAAGATAGTTGGTGCTATCGGTTCTTGTGGACAAACTTGCTGTTGTAAAAGATTTTTAGGAGAATTTGCTCCTGTAACGATAAAAATGGCAAGAGACCAGTCGCTTTCTTTAAATCAAAATAAAATTTCAGGAACTTGTGGTAGGCTTATGTGTTGTTTAAAATATGAGCAAAATGTCTATGAAGAAAAGTTGAAAAAAATTCCACCTTGTGGAACTTATGTTATAACTAACGAAGGAAAAGGTGTTGTTGTAGATAGTTATACTCTATCTGAGATTGTAAAAGTAAAAATTGTAAATGAAGAAGCAAATACAGAAAGTATTAAACCATTTTTCGTAGATGATATTGCTATTACAAAAGAAAGAGATATGGCTTATGCAAAGAAAGACGAGGATATTCAATTTGAATATATCGAGAAATTATTATAGAGTTGTTTAACAACTCTATTTTTTTGTTTCAATATTTTAATTCAATATGGCGTTGACAATATTTGTAAATTATAGTATCATTTATGTTATATTTTTAAATTTATAGGGAGTGATTTTATGAACAATGTGATTATACCAAAAGGGTATTGCTCAGACTTAAACATTATTGAAACACAAAAAGCAATTAAAGAAATTAAGGATTTTTTTGAATCAAATTTAGCAAATGAATTAAATTTAACGAGGGTTTCTGCCCCACTATTTGTAAAAAAGAATACGGGAATAAATGATAATTTAAACGGTAGTGAATCTCCTGTTAGCTTTTCACTAAGTGAAGAAGAAAATTCACAGCAACTTGAGATAGTTCAATCTTTAGCAAAGTGGAAAAGAATAGCTCTAAAAAAATATGAAATTCCGGTTGGCGAAGGAATTTATACAGATATGAATGCAATAAGACCTTGTGAAACTTTGGATAATATTCACTCCGTATATGTTGACCAATGGGATTGGGAAAGAGTTATAAAAAACGAAGATAGAAATGAAAAATTTTTAACAGATATTGTAAAAAAGATTTTTAATGTATTTAAAAGAACGGACGAATTTTTATCAAGAAGATTTTTAGATTACAAAAAAATCTTACCTGAAAAAGTGTTTTTTATCACAACACAAGAGCTTGAAGATATGTTCCCTAACGATACCCCAAAAGAAAGAGAGCACAAAATCGCAAGGGCAAAAAAAGCAGTTTTTATTACAAAAATTGGTGATATATTAAATAGTGGTAAAAAACATGACGGAAGAAGTCCAGACTATGATGATTGGAATTTAAATGGAGATTTAATATTTTGGAATCCCGTTTTAGATTCATCTCTTGAACTTTCTTCAATGGGAATAAGAGTTGATAAAGAAAGACTTTTAAAACAATTAGAGCTTAGCAAAAATGAAGATAGAAAAAACTTAGACTATCACAAAATGCTCCTAAACGATGAATTACCATTTACAATTGGTGGTGGAATCGGACAATCCAGAATATGTATGTTCTTTTTACAAAAAGCACATATTGGAGAAGTGCAATCAAGCTTTTGGTCTGATGAAATGCTAAATATATGTAAAGAAAATAAAATAAATTTACTTTAATTCAAAAAGGATATGACTTTAAAATCATATCCTTTTTATATTTATCTATTTCTTTCTCTTTAAAAATATAACTACTCCCATTGCTAATAAACTAACAGCTCCTACTGCTAAAAATAATTTTCTACTGCTGTTAACATTCATAAGAGTAATAATATTAGCAAAATTTTCCATAAGCTCCTCCAACTATCTTAAAATTGTTATAAATATTTTTTCAATAGATAGTTGAAAATTTACATTATTATACAAATTTTCTCTAACAATTTCTATCGATTTTAAAATTTTAAGCAATTTTTCTTTATCAAAATTAACATTGTTTTTAAATATTTTTAAAATATCTCTGTTTGAACTATCTTTTTTAGTTTCTAAAAACATATAAAACTCTTTAAAGAAATCATATAGTAGTGGCAGGAAATTTCTATCTTCCTTTAAACCTAACAAATACTCCTTATTCTTAGAATCATATATAGCTAAAAAATCTCCTTTTAAAGCCATTGATAAAATTTCTAATAGTTTTCCATACTCAGAGTAATCAAAAACTTCTGTTAAATCCGTTTCGGAAACAAAGATACATCTACTTCTTATGGTTGACAAAAGTTTGTATCTTGAATCTACTAAAATACAGATTATAACATAATCAAAAGATTCTTCTAAAGTTTTTAACAAAGCGTTTGAAGATTCTGTTCTTAAAAACTGCCCACCCTTTATGATAACTAATTTATATTTTGAATCTAAAGGTCTTTTTTGAACATACTCAATCATATTTCTAATAGAATCAATAGAAATATTATTCCTTTCAGGTTCTACTATCATCAAGTCGGGGTGAGTATTTTCTTCAATTTCTCTTGAATTTTTAAATTCATCATCAGGATTTAAAACTTTTTTTATAAGCTCACTAGAAACTTTTTCCAAAAAGCTTTCACTTCCCTCAACTATATAATTCTGAGAAAAAGTCAAAGAATCCAACTTCTCTTTAAAAAGAGCATAATTCATAAACTACATCCTTACTAATTGATTCATATTTAAAACAAACATTACAGTATTAGCAGTTTTATCATCAACAGTTTCTTTATTTTTTGAAATATTTAAAATCATTTCTTTAACTCTATCTACTTTTTCATCTTCTATCCCTATCAAAACAGTAGTATTTCCTTTTTTGAAAAATCCCCCTGTTGAAGATAATTTAGTAGCTCTAACCTTATTTTCAGAAAGTTCGTTTAAAACATCTTGAACAATGTGGTCTTGTATAATAGCCATAATAAGTTTCATAATATCACCTACATTCTAACGAAATCTACAACATCAAGAACAAAAACTGTTGCTCCTCCAACTAAAACTTCCATAGGGAATGGAATATATGCATCCCCCGGCATAGTAACGCTTAGAACTGACGTTGTAATTTCTCTTGATTTACAATTTTCTTCAATAATCTTTAGACATTCATCTAATTTTTCTTCTTCAACACCGATTAAAAGAGTTGAGTTTCCTGCTCTTAAAAATCCACCTGTTGACGCAAGGTTTGTCATTCTAAAACCTTTTTCAGTTAAATCGTCTTGTAAAGGGTTCAAGTCTTGATCTTGAACTATTGCAATTATCATCTTCATAGCAATTCCTCCAATTTCTCATCTATTATATTTTTTACATCTTCAAAAACTTCCATCATACTCTTTGTAGCATCAACTTTTTTCAAAAATTTTTCATTTTTCATTTCTTCAAGAAGTTCCATATATGTATTATAAACTCTACTATGGAAATTATCTCCTGAAAGTTCAAGCCTATCTGCCTCATCACTTAAAGATTTTCTCTTCAAGGTTGTTAGAGGGTCAACATAAAAGAAAATCACCATATCCGGATTAACTCCATTTATTGCAAAATCATTTATTTTCTTAACATTTTCAACGCCAAGTTCTCTACCACCACCTTGATAAGCAAGTGAACTTAAAACAAATCTATCTGAAATAATCACATTTCCTTTTTCTAAATTCGGTTTTATAAGTTCATCAATATGTTGGGCACGACTTGCTGAATAAAGTAACGCCTCTGTACGAGCTGACATTTCACTATTATCATTAGATAAAATAATTTCTCTAATTTTTTCTGATATTTTCGTTCCACCCGGTTCTCTTGTGAAAATTATCTTTTCATTATTTTTATAATATTCCTTCAATAAATTTATTATTGAAGTCTTACCACAACCGTCCGGACCTTCAAAAGTAATAAATAAACCCATTTTTTATCTCCCTAAATTGAATAAAATAAATATGATAAAATTATTCCTACTATTCCAAAAGTACCAACTAGAAAATAACTTATATAAGTAAATGGTACTATTACAATCTTAAAAAGAAACAGAATATATAAAATTACATATCCAATTATAGAATTCAAAATAATCTTTTTTATAATTTTTAAAGGGAATTTTAATAATTTAAAAAGAATATAAATTAAAACAATTCCAATAATATAAGAAATAATACTGTTTTCAAAGAAAAATTTAGTAAGACCGGAAAAATCTAATGATTTTAGTGACTTAAAATATATTTCTTCTAACTTACCCATAGTATCACTCTCCTATCTTTATATTATTATTTTATCACAATGTAAACATTTTATCAATTAAAATTATTGTACGTAATTTATTTTTTGTTAGTGGCATCAAAAAAGCAAATAGATTTTATCTACTTGCTTTTAAATTTAATTACTCTTATAAACAATAACCGGAGTATTTATTTGGACATTTTCATAAATTTGTTTTACTTTTTCTAGTGGTGTATTTATACAACCATAACTTCCTGAAGTTTTATAAATATTTCCTCCAAATTTTCCATTTCTCCAAGTAGCATCGTGAATACCAACGCCTTTCCAATTTATAGGCATCCAGTAATCAACGTGAGCAACATAATCGTAACCTATCGGAGATAAGCCTTTAAGATTCCTATCCTTTTCACGACTCCAAACTTTCATAACACCGATTTGTGTTTCAACTTTTTTGCTAACATCTCCAGTAACAACATCAGTATCTAAAAGAAGTTTCCCATCTTTATAGAACCACATATGTTGTCTGGTTAAATCTATTTCTATATAAGTATTCCCTATATCGTCAGTATTTTCATAAGACAAGCCTTTGTGTATAAATACAGGCTCAATAGCAGTTGATTCATACGCTAAAAGTTTCTCTATCAAAAGGTCTTTCGTTTTATTAACATCAATTTGCCAACCGTAAATTCCATCTTTTCCGGGAACTGTAATTTCACCTTTGCCGGTAGTTTTGAATTTTCTATCCATTCCGAAAGTATCATACTTTATCGCAATTCTTCTAATATAGTCTTTTACTTTTCCTTCATCAGGTTTTAGTTCACCATCTACAAAAGTAAAAATATTAGCTAAAATTTCTCCGTCTAATATTTCTTTATTTGACCCTATGGAAATTTCATATTTTAACTTTGAAATTTTTTGATATTTTTTAAGAGCCTCTTGCAAAGATGCATCGTCTTTCTTTATCTTCGGCTGTTCAGAAATTTTACTCATATCTATACTATCTTTTCTTTCAGACAAAGCAATCAAAATTGCCTCTTTCAATTTTTCTTTAGTAGTATATGTTCCTAAAATTTCATCTTTTATAATATATTGTCCATCTTTAAAAATTATTTTTGCATCTTCAGGGTGCTTTACTCCCTTTAAAATCAAAGTATTTTTCAAAAACTCTTCGAACTTTTCATTATCGTAACTTACATTTACTTCCAATTTTAAATTACGGCTTGTAAAGAAAGAAATAGGCCAAGCGAATTGATTTTGTAAAATTTTCTTATCTGCCAAATATTCTTCTTTATAATTTATTTTTTCCGGCTTAAAAAAATCACTTTTACCATCAGCACGATTCAATTTAATAGATGTATCAGTCCAGTCTTTGTTAAACACATCATCTATCATAACATAACTAACATCATTTCCATTTATTTTTGTGTTAGGTAAAGCTACAAAAGAAAAAATAATAACTCCAAGTAAATAAATAGATAGAATTAACGCTCCTACAAATATTGCTATCTTCTTTCCTATAAACTTACCGGTTTTTGTTTTTTTACTTTTCTTTATCAAAAAACACACCTCCATTTTATTAAATATAAAAACAATATTATATTAAATACCTCATTTTAAAATAAAATAATCATTTTTCATATTATACAATAAGCAAATGAATAATTTATATTATTGCTTTATTTTATCATATTTAATTTCAAAAGTAAAATTGATAAAAAACTTGTATTTATTTAATTAAAAGTTTATAATATATTTAGTAAGGAGGAAGATAAATGCTTAACATTTTTTTAATTTCTGACTCTACTGGAGAAACAGCAGAACAACTTGCACGTGCTGCTCTTGCTCAGTTTAATGGCATTGAATATACTCTTGAAAGATTTTCTCATACAAGAGAATTTTTAGAACTTTCAGAGATATTAAACAAATGTAAAGAAACTGAAAATTCTATTTTATTTTATTCTTTAGTTGATGCATCTCTTTTAGATTATGTTAAAAAATTCTCAGAGCTACATTCTATAACAAATGTAGATTTGCTTTCTGCGTCTATTTTAGCTATTCAAAGAGTAAGCAACACAACTCCCGGTAATACTCCTGGAGCACTTAGAAAACTAAATGAAGAATATTTTAGAAGAATTGACTCTATTGAATTTGCAGTTCGTTATGATGACGGAAAAGACCCAAGAGGAGTTTTAATTGCAGACCTTGTAATTATTGGAATTTCTCGTACGTCTAAAACTCCATTGTCTATGTATCTTGCAAATAAAAACATTAGAGTTGCAAATATTCCTTTGGTTCCAGAAACGCCGGTTCCAGATGAATTATTCAAAGTTTCGCCTAAAAAAATAATTGGCTTAACTAATTCACCAGAAAAGTTGGAAAGTATAAGAAAGGAAAGACTAAAATCTTTAGGTCTTCCTGATAATAGTATTTATTCAAATTCAAATAGGATACTTGAAGAACTTGAATATTCTAGCCGAATAATGAAAAAAATAGGTTGTCCTGTAATAGATGTATCTACAAAAGCTATTGAAGAAACAGCAGATATTATTTTAAAACATCTATTAAAAATTAATAAGTAATTGGAGGAAAAAATGAGCAAATTTGTTTACAATTTTGACGAAGGCAATAAAGATATGAGAGCTTTATTGGGCGGTAAAGGAGCTAACCTTGCCGAAATGACTAATATTGGACTAAATGTTCCTTTTGGTTTTACTATTACTACTGAGGCTTGTAATAATTTTTACAAAAATGATGAAAAAATTTCTGATGATTTAATTGAAGAAATCAAAACTCACATTAAAGACTGTGAAAACAAGCTACAAAAAAGTTTTTCAAGTACAGAAAATCCTCTATTATTTTCTGTAAGAAGTGGTGCCGTTATATCAATGCCTGGTATGATGGATACTATTCTTAACTTAGGTCTTAACGATGAATCAGTTATCGGTCTTGCAAACTCTACAAGTAATGAAAGATTTGCATTCGATAGTTACAGAAGATTTATCCAAATGTTTAGTGATGTTGCAATGGAAATTCCAAAAGTTTATTTTGAAAATGAACTTGACAAAATTAAGGAAGAAAAAAATGTAAAACTAGACACAGAATTAACTGCAGAAGATTTAAAAAGCTTAGTTGAAAAATTTAAGAAAATTTTTAAACAAGAAACTGGCAAAGAATTTCCACAAGACCCTATCGAACAATTAATCATAGCTATTAAAGCAGTTTTCAAATCTTGGATGAATCCAAGAGCTATCGTTTATAGAAAATTAAATGGTATTGACGATTCTTTAGGAACAGCTGTAAATGTTCAAGCAATGGTATTTGGTAATATGGGTAATACAAGTGGTACCGGTGTAGCTTTCTCTCGTAATCCAAGCACAGGAGAAAACAAATTATTTGGAGAATTTTTAATGAATGCACAAGGAGAAGACGTTGTTGCAGGTATTAGAACTCCAGAATCAATCGAAAAATTAAAAGAAATTATGCCGGAAGTTTATGATGAATTTTTAAGAATTGCAAAAACATTAGAAAATCATTATAAAGATATGCAAGACTTGGAATTTACTATTGAAAAAGGTAAATTGTACTTATTACAAACAAGAAACGGAAAGAGAACAACAGATGCTGCAATCAATGTAGCAGTAGATTTAGTTAATGAAGGCTTAATCTCAAAAGAAGAGGCTATTTTAAGAGTTGAACCAAAGAGCTTAGACCAACTTCTTCACCCTATCTTTAATGCTGAAATGATGAAGAATACTCCTATATTAGCAAGAGGTCTTGCTGCCTCTCCGGGAGCTGCAAGTGGTAAAGTTTACTTCCACTCAAAAGACATTGTTGATGCTGTTAAAGCAGGAGAAAAAGTAATTTTAGTTCGTCAAGAAACTTCTCCGGAAGATATTGAAGGAATGGTTGAAGCTGAAGGTATCTTAACTGCCAGAGGTGGAATGACTTCTCACGCAGCCGTAGTTGCAAGAGGAATGGGTAAATGTTGTATCGCCGGAGCTAGTGAAATCAAAGTTGATGAAATCGAAAAAGTTATAAAAACTCAAAATGAAATCGTCAAAGAAGGCGAAGTAATTTCACTTGATGGAACAACCGGTATTATTTACAAAGGTGAAATCGAAAAACTAAATCCACAATTAACAGGAAACTTCAAAATCTTTATGGATTGGGTAAATGAAATCAAAGATTTAGGCGTTAGAGCTAATGCTGATAATCCAAGAGATGCTAAACAAGCTGTTGAATTTGGTGCTGAAGGAATCGGACTTTGTAGAACAGAACATATGTTCTTCGACAAAGAAAGAATACCTGTTGTAAGACAAATGATTCTTTCAAAAACAATCGAACAAAGAATCGATGCATTAGAAAAAATCAGACCAATGCAAGAAAAAGACTTCTATGATATTTACTGTGTATTAAAAGAAAAAACAGTAACTATAAGATTACTTGACCCACCTCTACATGAATTCTTACCTTACGAAGATGAAGATATCAAAAATTTAGCAAAAGAAATGAATATCGAAGAAAGTCATTTAAGAGATGTAATCTTAGAATTGGAAGAAGTAAACCCAATGCTTGGACATAGAGGTTGCAGACTTGCTGTAACTTTCCCTGAAATATATAGAATGCAAGCAAAAGCAATAATAAATGCTGCAATAAAAGCACAAAAAGATTTAAATATCTCAATTACGCCGGAAATAATGATTCCATTAGTTGGAGAAATTGAAGAATTAAAATATGTTAAAAAAGAAATCGTTGAAGAAATCGAATTAACATTAAAAGAATTAAACGAAAATATTAAATACAAAATTGGAACAATGATTGAAATTCCAAGAGCTGCCCTACTTGCTGATGAAATCGCAACAGAAGCAGAATTCTTTAGTTACGGTACAAATGACCTAACTCAAATGACATTTGGTTTTTCAAGAGATGATGCCGGAAAATTCTTAAACGAATATGAAAGCAAAAAAATATTTGACTTTAATCCATTCTCAAAACTAGACCAAAGAGGTGTTGGTAAATTAATCAAAACTTCATTCAAACTAGGAAGAGAAACAAATCCACATCTTCACGTTGGAATCTGTGGAGAACATGGTGGCGACCCTGAAACAATAGAATTCCTAAACGCAGTTGGAATTGACTATGTATCCTGCTCACCATTTAGAGTGCCAATCGCAAGACTTGCAGCAGCACAAGCAAAAATAAAACAAAGTAAATAAACTATAACTAGAAGAAATATAAAAAATAATGGATAGCGAAATGCTATCCATTTTAATTTATAACAAAATTTTTACTTTTTATTTTCTTCTTAACTTTTGGGAAAGGTAATTCATCATATATTCCACCTACAACTTTTTCTTTATAATAGATAATATATTCTCCCATCATCGCCCTATATTTTATTTTTTAATTTTATATAATCCACTTAATAGCAACAATCCAATAGAAATTCCGAATAAAAATCCTAATACTATATCATTTATATTAGAATATCTTTTTAGAATTAATGCTATTGATAAAAAAATTGCACCGATTGGTAAATAATAATTTTTAAATTTACATTTATTTTTCATCTTAAGCTCCTAATATTTTTGATAAGTTTATTTTACTATTTTTAATGTATTTTGTCAAACAAAAAAGTCAGAAATTTATTCCGACTTTTTTTGTAATTTATTTTGAAACAACAAGGTTCCCGGGCACCCACACGATGCAAAGCTCGTAAATGAGTGGAGTTCTTATCTTAAGTTTGAAAGTTCTATTGCTATTTTACTTGCAAGTTTTGCGTTATTGAATACTAATCTGATATTAGCTTCTAAGCTCTTTCCTTGTGTAAGTTTTTGAACTTTATCAAGTAAGAATGGTGTTGTATCTTTTCCTTTTATTCCGTTTTCATCTGCCTCTTTTAAAGCGTCTAGGATAGTTTTGTCGATAGCCTCTCTATCCATTGAATATTCTTCTGGAATTGGATTTGCGATAACAACTCCACCGTTTAATTCTAAATCCCATTTAGTTTTTAAAACTTTTGCGATTTCTTCTTCTGAATTTATTTTATTTACCTTAAAATCACTTTCTCTTGTATAGAATGCAGGTAAAATATTTGTTTGGTATCCATAAACAGGAACTCCTTTTGTTTCTAAGTATTCTAAAGTAAGTCCCATATCCAAAATTGATTTACAACCTGCACAAATAACTGCAACATTTGTTTGTCCTAATTCTTCAAGGTCAGCTGAAATATCCATTGTAGTTTCTGCCCCTCTATGAACTCCACCTATTC
Source organism: Parvimonas sp. KA00067 (assembly GCF_001553085.1). Taxonomy (NCBI): domain Bacteria; kingdom Bacillati; phylum Bacillota; class Tissierellia; order Tissierellales; family Peptoniphilaceae; genus Parvimonas; species Parvimonas sp. KA00067. The sequence continues at coordinate 98,387 of NZ_KQ960148.1, forward strand.
CACCTGTTGCAAAAACTTTAATTCCTGCAAGTTCAGCACAAATCATAGTTCCGGCAACTGTTGTTGCTCCATTTAATTTATTAGCTACAACATAAGGTAAATCTCTTCTTGAAGTTTTTGTTACGCTAAGACCTGCTTTACCGATTACTTCGATTTCTTCTTTAGTTAAACCAACTTTAATTTCTCCGTTTACAATAGCTATTGTAGCAGGAATAGCACCATTTTCTCTAATAACTTTTTCAACTTCAAGAGCTGTTTCAACATTTTTAGGATATGGCATACCATGTGAGATAATTGTTGATTCTAAAGCAACAACCGGTTTATTTTCTTTAATTGCATTTTGTACTTCTTCACTAATTGTTAAATATTTTTCTAATTTCATAACTTCCTCCAAAATTTAATAGATTTTTTTCGCTAATATGTTTACTAACTGTATCCATTGATTGTGCCGTTATAAATCCGGCAACATTGCCAAGTTTGGCACATTCTAAAATATTTTTTTCATTAACTACACCAAAGATGATTCCACTCATAGACGCATCGCCACAACCTGAAGTGTTTTCAACCTTTGCAGTTTCATTTATCTTTACAATTCCACTATCATTTTTATCAGCATAAAGAATTCCCTTTTCTCCCATTGAGATAAAAACTTTTTGAACACCTTTTTTCAAAAAGACATCTACAATATTTTTTAAATCTCTTTCATCATTATAAGCTACTTCAGTTAATTCTTCAGCCTCATAGATATTTGGCTTTATAAGATAAATATAATTTAGTAAATTTTTAATTTTTAAAGATTTCTTTCTTGAAACACAATCCACAATTATCTTTGAATTAGGACAATTTTTGCAAATATATTCAAGCACATCTTCACTTAAATTTGTATCCATAACGATAAACTTAAAGCTTTTTATTAAATCAATATGTTTTGAAATGAATTCAATATTAATTTCTTCTAAAACTTCCATTGCAGAAATAGCTGTAAATAAATCATTATTTTCATCTAAAATTGAAATGTAGTTTGACATTCCTCTATTTGTTAAAAATTTACTGTTTGAAAAATCTATCCCCACTTTAGTTAAATACTCTTTAATTTCTCTCGAATAAGCATCATCACCAAAAACGCTGATAAATTTATTTTCTATTCCCATTCTTTTTAAATTTTCAGCAATATTTTTAGCGACACCACCAAAAGAATATTCCAAAGTGCCGGGATTTGAATCTTTCATATTTATTTTATCGAAACTCTTTGCGATAAAGTCGATATTGCAACCACCAATGACACAAACATCTTTCGATAAATTAGAGCTAATCACATAAGCTCTACCAACTAAATATCCTTTTTTAATTAAATTTGAAATATGAACTGCAACAGACGACCTCTTTATACCCAGCAAATCAGCCAATTCATTTTGAGAAATATAAGGATTTTCTTTAATTATATTTAAAAGTTCTTGTTCTCTCTTTGTCATAAGCCCTCCTTAAACAACAGTTAATTATATTATATCAAAAGTTTATAATAAAAACAATATTTTTTAGAAAATTTTTAAAATAAAATTCAATAATACCCATACCATTCCACGATTCTTCGCAATAAAAAAAGCCCTTAAATAAAAGGACTTTAGTTACTTTTTAATACAGCTATTAAATTAGAATTTTTTCTTTTTTCTTCTTGCTGCCTCTGATTTTTTCTTTCTCTTTACACTTGGCTTTTCGTAATGTTCTCTTTTTCTATATTCTGAAAGCACTCCAGCACGTGCACATTGTCTTTTAAATCTTTTCAACGCATTATCTAAAGATTCGTTTTCGCCAACTCTGATTTCTGCCATGATATCCCCCCTCTCTTTATACAGACAAACTCTGCCTTGAGAAATAATCATACATATTATACAACAAAATCAATATAAATTCAAGTAAATTCATAACATTTTTTTATATAATTTATATAAACTCAAAAATTTTTAACTAAAATTAAATTTTAACCCGGTGGCCAATTTAAACTACGTCCTGCCAGGACATGAAAATGAAGATGCTTAACTGTTTGCCCACCGTCATCGTTACAATTATTAATAATTCTATAACCTGACTCATCAAATCCCATTTCTTTTGCAAGTTCGGAAATCTTTTCAAATATTTTTCCAACCACTTCTGAATTTTCTTTATTTACAAAATTACAAGACTCAATATGCTTTTTAGGAATTACTAAAAAGTGAATCGGTGCTTGAGGTGATAAATCGTTAAATGCAACTATATCATCATCTTCATAAATTTTATTTGACGGAATTTCTCCATTAACAATTTTACAAAATATACAATCCATTATCTCACCTCCATACTCATATATTGTACCATATTTTGTGTCTTAGGTAAATGTTTTTGTCAATAAATTTTGAGATTCTTCGACTTCACGTTTCGCTCAGAATGACAAAAATGGTATGTTTTTTAGATTTTTTACACAAAAAACGGAATATCCCTATTCCGTTTGAATGTTTAAAATTAATTTTTTGCAATTTCTTCGATTAGTTTTAGTGTAAAGTCATAAACTCTTTTAGTTGATGAAATTGAAAGATTTTCTTTTGGAGTATGTGCTCCTCTTATATCAGGTCCAAATGAAATTAATTCAAGATTTGGATATTTTTCATAGATTGCTCCACATTCAAGTCCTGCATGAACTATAATATTTTCAAATTCTTTTCCTGTTAAGTCTTTATAAACTTTGTTTGCAAATTTTTGTAATGTTGAATTTTCTTTCTTTTCCCAAGATGGATAACCACCTGAAAATTCATAATTCAATCCTAATTTTTCAGAAATTTTAGCAAATGCTGTTTTCATTTCTTCTAAGATACTAAGTGATGATGAACGAATTGAATCACGAATTAAAATTTCATCTTGGACGGTTTGAACAATTGCAAGGTTTGAAGAACTTATGATACCTGTTTCATCTTTTGTATTTACTCCTGTTGGTAATTTTTCTAAAATTTCAACCAATGTGTCTTTTAAAGCATTTGTTAAAACTTTTCCTACAAAAACTTCCTTTTTGTCTATTGTCAATTGTTCTTCACCATTATATTTTTCTACAAATTTAGCAATTACTTCATCTAATTTTGGAGAATTTTCGATTACAATTTCTCCAACTCTAGGAATTGCATTATCTTTATTTCCACAGTCGATACTTAAAACGGAAAGTCCTGTTTCTTTTATAAATTCAGCGATTGTTTTAATCATATTTCTTCTATTTTTTCCGATTTCCATTCCTGAATGTCCACCCAAAAATCCGTCAAAATGAAGTTTAACAAGCTCTACTTCCCTATTTTCAAATTTTAATTCCAAATTAGTTTTAAATAGAGTTCCTCCTGCTGAGCCAAGAGTTAAAATTCCTTCTTCTTCAGAGTCTATATTAAAAAGATATTTTCCTTTTAAAAGTCCTTTTTCAAGTCCTAAAGCCCCTGCCATTGTAGTTTCTTCAGTAACAGTTATAAGCACTTCAAGTTCAGGATGAACTAAACTATCGTCCTCTAAAATAGCCATTGCCATTGCAACTGCAATCCCGTCATCAGCACCCAATGTTGTATCATTAGCAAAAAGCAAATCGTCCTTTATCACCCATTCAATCTTATCTGTTGCAAAATTATGATTTGAACTTGTAGCCTTTTCACAAACCATATCCATATGTCCTTGTAAAATTATTCCGGGTTTATCTTCATAACCCTTTGTAGCAGGTTTTCTTATATAAACATTTAAAATGTCATCTTGTTTTGTTTCAAGTCCTAAACTTTTACCAAAATTATAAATATAATCAGATATAGCTTTTTCATTATGTGATTCGTGAGGAATGTTTGAAAGCTCTCTAAAATAATGAAAAACTCTTTCCGGTTTTAAATTCATACTATTCTCCTTTAACAATATTTTCTACAATTTTTACAAGTAATTCTGAGCCTTTTTCCATATATGAAACAGGAACGAACTCATATCTTCCGTGGAAGTTAAATCCACCTGCAAAAATATTTGGACAAGGAAGTCCCATAAATGAAAGTCTTGAACCGTCAGTACCTCCTCTAATTGCTTGAATTTTTGGAGTTATTCCAATCTCAACCATTGAATTGTAAGCAAGGTCAATTATATCCATTCTGTCTTCCAATTTTTCTCTCATATTGTAATAAGAATCTTTAAGTTCTAAACTAATTGAATTATCATATTTAAAATTTAAAACTTCAACAATTTTTCTCATATATTCTTTTTTATTTTCAAATTTTTCTCTATCAAAATCTCTTATGATAAATTCCATATGAGTATTTTCTGTATCTCCGTTCATTTCTAATAAATGATAAAATCCGTCATAACCTTCAGTATGTTCAGGTCTTTCATTTGCAGGTAACATTGATAAAAGATTATGAGCAACCATAAGTGAATTTCTCATAATATCTTTTGCAGAACCAGGGTGAACATTCTTTCCTTTAATATCCACAACAGCACTACAAGCATTGAAACTTTCATATTCAAGTTCTCCGATAGGTCCACCGTCAATTGTATATGCAAAGTCTGCACCGAATTTTTTAACATCAAAACAGTCTGCTCCACGTCCGATTTCTTCATCAGGAGTAAATCCTATTGAAATATCTCCATGTGGTAAATTATTTGATATAATTTTTTGAACCATATCCATAATAATAGCAATACCTGACTTATCATCAGCACCCAACAAAGTATTTCCGTCAGTTGTTATAAGTCTTTCTCCAACAACTTCATTTAAACAAGGAAATTCTTTTACAGACATCGTAAATTCATCATTTAATTTAATATCGCCACCCTTGTAATCAACAAATTGTGGATTTACATTTGCTCCAGTAAGTTCTGTTGCAGTATCCATATGTGCAATAAAACCGACTTTTTTAAGATTTTTTTCTACATTTGATTTTAAATGAGCATAAACATAACCCTTTTCATCAATATGAGCATTTTCAATTCCCATTTCTTTTAACTGTTTAACAAGCAAATTACCCAAGTTTTTTTGCTTTTCTGTTGAAGGAACAGTCGCAGACTTAGGATTTGATTGCGTATCAATTTTTGCATATTCAACAAAACGTTCTACTATATTCATAACTACCTCCAAAATTTTTTTAAGATACATTTATTTTACCACATTTTATGAATTTAAAAAAGATAGCAGTTATTTTTGCTATCTTTTCATTTGATTATATCTTTTTATATTTTCTTCTGTTAAGAATTCAAAAGCTGAATTAATTTGTTGAAATTTTTCTGTTGTGTCAACATCTCTATTCAAATCAGGGTGATATTTTTTAGCAAGTTTTCTGTATTGCAACTTAACTTGGTAAAAATCTATATCATAGGTATTAAATTCCAACTCATCACAAGACTTTTCAAATTTATTTTTAAAGTCGCTGTACGGGTCGGAGTAGGCTCCGTTATAATTTTGATAGCCTTGATAACCTTGACCTTGATAGTTCGTATAGAAACCACCTTGTGAAAAATATTCATTAAATGAATTAAATCGTCTTTCCCATTCTTCTCTTTCACGTCTTTGTCTTTCTTCACGTTCTCTTTGTCTTTGTTCTTCTTGTGCTCTTTCGTACTTTCTTTTATATTCTCTAAAAGATGAATAGTTTTTGTTATTTCCCATTAAAAAGTTTCCGTAATCATTCAAATATTCACATAATGAATAATTAACATACCTTAAAAATGAAATAAATTTCTTTCCCAAAAACGGCACGATGAAAAAAACAAAAATTACTGCCCAGAAAAACGGACTTGCAAGTAAAATTATAAGTATAAACGGAATTATAAATGAGCCTAAGGCTAAAAATCCAATTCCAAGTATTACTAAAAATACAGATAAACTGCTAAGTAAATTTACAATGTAAGATAAAATATTTACAAGTCCTCCCAAAATTACATCTAAAACTTTAGAAAGACCTAAAATAAATTTTCCAAAAAGTTTTTTCACATTATTCTCCAAATTCTTCTTTTAAAATTTCATAAAGAGCCTCAGCTTCTTCTTTTGTAAGAGTTACTCCTTTAGACATTCTTTCGTGGCTTGGGTTCCAATCTCTTATGTCGTACTTAGCGTCTCTTTCATTCCAGCTAACTAAGTTTAATTCTTTTCTCCAGCCTTTTTCATTTTCAGATAAAACTCCTAATTCTTCTGTAATTTCGTATTTTAATTCCATATTCTCCTCCTAATTTAACATTCCGTTTTTATTTGCAGGTAAAGATGCTATAAAGCCGTCAACTAAACCATTTCTAATTTTTGTCAAAATTTCTATTGAATGATTGATTTCAACTTTTTTATTCTCAACCTTTTTTAACAATTTAGTCATCTTTTTTACTTTTTTCTCATCAAGAGTATCTTTACAAGACTCTCCAAGATTTCTAACTTCTCTTTCTAAAAACTCTAAATTATTTTCCAAAGTCCTAATATTTTTAGAATATTCATCAATATTAAAATCTATCGGACTTTTATTCAATCTTTTCTCTTCGATTGTCTTAAAAATCTTATTCATAGTTCTTTTGCTGTCGTCAGCCTTTGCCTTTAAAGTCTGTTTCCAAAGCTCTCTATCCCAATTTTCACTATTTGTATGTGGAGATATTTCCTTTGCAATAGCTTTAAAAACATCATCACAATTTTTGTTTTCCTCAATATCAAGTTCATCAAAAAGTCCAACAAAATTTTTAACTTCGTTTGAATTAAACTTTTTGCTATTATTATTTTCAGAATTTATAATTGTATATACTTGACTAACATCGACAAAATTGTTTGAAAATTCAAGTGTTTTTAAAATTTCATTTGCCCTGAAAAGATTCATAACATCTCTTTCTAAATGTTTTTGCACCTCTACAAGACTTTCTATATTTTTTTTATATAAAAGTTTAAACTTTTCTTCGTCCTCTAAAACTAAATCATTTCTAATTGAAATAATTTCCTCTTTTAAAAGTAATAATTCTGCTAAATTTTCTCTTAAATTGTTATATTTCTCATATAAATTTTCGTTAATTACCATTAAAATCACCTTCCATATAAGTAGAAAATTTACTCTTATCAAAATTTAATACTAATTTTTCTTTTTGTATTCTAGTTAATTTTTTTATCTTAATCTCTCTTTTAAGCGCCTCAGACTTTGTTTCAAAAACTTCAAAATAAATAAGTTTTACAGGAGTTCTTCCCCTTGTATATTTTGCCCCAAGTCCCAAATTATGCTTTTCAATCCGTCCTTTTAAATCAGTTGTATAACCGGTGTAAAAATTCCCGTCCTTACACTCTACAATATAAACAAAAGTCATCACAAAATTTCCTTTAAAACATCATTTATTACATCAAAACTAAAGCCTCTATAAGCTAAATAATTTATAATTTTCTGCTTTTTCTTAAATTTATCTTCTTCATTTGCCAATAGATTCAACTTTTTTATACCCATTTTAACAGCATTATCAAATTCATCTTCATATTCAAAATTATCTAAAAAGTCTTCAAAAATGCTTTTTGAAATTCCCTTTTGAATTAATAAAGATTTTATTTTATTTTTTCCATAACCGTTTAATCTTTTTTTATCCTCGATGAAAATTTCACAATAAAGCCTGTCATTCAAATATTCTTCATTTTCTAAAATTTCTAAAACTTCATCTATTACTTCATTTGAAAATTCATTTTCTCTAAGTTTTAATCTAACTTCATATTTTGTCTTTAATTTTCCGGAAATATAATTTATCGCTCTTGACTTTGCTCTTTCAATATCTGAAAAATATTTCATCTCCAAAATTTCTGTTTGTGAAAAGTCCATATCAACAGAAACTTTATATTTTTCAAAAATATTATAATTCAAAAGAAGTTTTGTTTCATCTTCAAAAATCACTTCAAAAACTTCCTTTGACTTGTTATACTTTATATCAATAACCAACATTATCTAAATAATCCTATAACAGTTGGAAAAACTCCGGCTAACATTAATAAAGCTAATATAAGAGCAACTGCTCTAGTTATTTTTTCTCTTTTCATAAAATCACCTACTTTTTTTAATCAATTCACATAAATATTGATTTATAAATTCATCAATATTACCATTTATAACAGACTCCACATTTCCTGTTTCATAACCTGTTCTATGATCCTTAACAAGAGTATAAGGCTGAAAAACATAAGACCTTATCTGTGAGCCCCAAGCTATTTGTGAATATTTACCCTGAATATCCTCTATCTTTTCTCTATTTTCTTCTTGTTTTATTATCAAAAGTTTAGCAACAAGTTGCCTCATAGCCGTATCCTTATTAAACATTTGACTTCTTTCGGATTGACAAGAAACAGTTAAGCCCGTTGGAATATGAGTTATCCTAACAGCCGAATCCGTTTTATTTACATGCTGACCACCCGCTCCACCTGAACGGAAAGTATCAATCCGTAAATCTTTCGGATTTATCTCAACATCTGTAATCTCTTCAATCTCCGGAAATACATCGACACTTGCAAAACTTGTATGCCTTTTATTTGATGAATCATAAGGAGAAATCCTAACAAGCCTATGAACGCCCTTTTCTCCCTTTAAAAAGCCATAAGCATTTTCTCCATCAACCTTTAAAGTAACAGACTTAATTCCCCCTTCAGTATCGGAATTATAATCCAAAATGGAAAATGAAAAACCCTTATTGCTAATCCACCTCGTATATAAACGTTGTAACATTTCTGTCCAGTCCTGAGCGTCAGTTCCCCCTGCTCCTGCATGAATTTCCAAAATAGCATTGTTTGAATCATATTCTCCAACCATTAGAGTATCTAACTTTAATGCAAAATATTCTTTTTCAATATTTTTAATATTTTTTAAAACTTCTTTCTCATACTCCATAAACTCCTCATCAGATAAAATTTCTAAAAATTCTATTGAATCCGAAATTTTTTTACTTAAACAAGTAAAAGTTTCAATTTTAAATTTTAAACTTTTCATTTTATCAAGAATTGACTTTGCACTTTTAGAATCATTCCAGAAATCTTCTTTTAAAGTTTGAGCCTCTAAATCTCTATAAGTCTCCTCTAACTTTGAAATGTCAAAGTGAATCACCAATTTCTGATAAATTTTGTTGTAATTTTTTCAATCTTTCGATAACCGTACTTAGATTTTCCATTAATCCTCCAACAATATACATAATATCTAATTTTATAACATTAAAATATTTTCGTCAAGTCCAATAAAAAAAGAGCAGTCGCTCTTTTTATCTCATTATCTTAACTTTTAAACTTCTTAAATATATTTTTTGTTCATCAGTTATTCTTCTACTCTCTATTGCTTTTTGAATTGCTTTGTTGTGAGTCCAATCGTCAAGTTTTTTATTTTCTATAAAGAAAATCGTACTGTCCCATTTTTTAGCAAGAGCAGTAGCAAAATACCAAGCAATCATCATATTTATATAATATTCTTCAGACCTAATCTTTGAAACAATTTTTAAATGTTCCTCTTTAAAATTTTCATCTAAATAATTTGAAAGCAAAAGTCCTATTCCATATCGAACAACATAAGTTTTATCAGACTTTATCCAAAGTAAAATTTTTTCATAAGTTTCATTTACATATTTTTTAAAAACTTTCGGACAAAAAGAATCGCAAGTCGCCCAATTATCTATAAAAGGAATAAAATTTTCTGTATATTCCATAGCTAAATCAAAATCTTTTATTTGCTCAATTAAAAATCCATGTAAATTATTTTCTTCATAATATTTATGTGGAAGACTATTTAAAAACTTAAAGCTTCGTTTTTCATCTTCTTTAAATAATTTTTTTGCATAATTTCTTAAATCAGGCGTTCTAACTCCGATTATTAAGTCTTTATCTACTGTAGGAATAAGTTTTGCATTAAAATTTTTATATTCAATATCTTGTAAAGAAAATAAATCTTCTAATATTTTATCCATATAATCCCACTGCTTATCTAATTTTTAATTCTTCAAATAATTCTTCGTCTTTTTTGTATTCTTCGTGCATTGGAGATGGCATAGCATTTTCTCCTTTATATCCCATAAATAAAAGCATAGCAATTTTATTTTTTTCAGGAATTTCAAAATTTTTAGTAACTATTTCAGGGTCAAAAGCTCCAATATAAACTGAGCCTAAGCCTAAGTCCTCAGCCTCTAATACCATTTGTGTTGCAACTATTGTCGCATCTACTATTCCACTTGGTATGCCACTATGTTTGTTGTACCAACATTCGTCTAAATCATAAGTTATTACAAACATAAGTTGTGCGTTGTACTCACAAGGAGATGATTCATTTAAAAGTTTTAGCTTTTCATCATCTGTACAATAATAAATTTTTATCGGTTGTTTATTTTTTGCAGTCGGTGCAATTTTTGCAGATTCTAAAATTTTTAAAATCTTTTCTTTTTCAACCTTTTTAAAAGAAAATTCTCTAACAGAATATCTATTTTTTGCTAATTCTAAAAAATCCATAACTACCTCCTTTAAAGATTGGCAACTTTATAAAGCTTTCCGTCTATTTCAACTTTTCTAAGTCTTTTTTCAAAGTCAATTCTCTTAACCCAAACTTCTCTTTCACATCCCAAACATTTTAATTTTATATCAATGCCGGTTCGTAAAATTTGCCATCTATTTGTTCCGCAAGGATGCTCTTTTTTTAATACAACAATGTCTGATACTTGATATTTATACAATTTTATCACCATTTTCGAACTTTAAAAATTCAATATTTTTTTCTTTAAATTTTTTGTATAATTCTTCTCTTAAAATTTTTTCATTTTGCCATTGTGTTGACTGTTTACTCCAAAGAGCAACAGCTATTTTTATATAATAACTTTCCATTTCTGTAACTCCGAAAAATACAGGAGCTTTGATTACACTTTTATGTTTTTCTGGAAATTCAGTTGAAAAATCGCTTATTATTTTCTTAACTTTTTCAATATCCACATCAGTTGGAAAACAGAAAGTAACAATAGATCTTTGGTTATTTTTACTTAAATTTGTAACAGTAGTAATACTTCCGTTTGAAATGGTATTTATACTTCCATCATAACCTTGTATCTGTGTATTTCTCATATTTATAGTAATAACATTTCCGGCAATATCATTTATAATTACATCATCACCGATATTATATTGGTCGTCAAGTAAAATAAAAATCCCACTAAAAAGGTCTTTGATAATGCTTTGAACTCCAAAGGCAATGATGATACCACCAATTCCAGCAGTTGCAATTAAGGACAATGTATTTACATTAAAAATACTTAAAATTATAACTATTACAATAAAATAAATTATATATTTCAAAACACTTGATGATATGGAAACAATTGAATTTACTTTTTTAGAATTTCTAAAATCATTCGATTTATAAGTTTTAACTAAATTCTTTAGAGCTTTTTTAAAAATATAAATAATAATTTTAGCAATCAAAAAAACTATGACTGATAAAATTATTTTTATAATTAAACTTTTAAGCGACTCCGAATAAATAAAATTTTTAAAAAATTTATTCATTAATATTTATCTCCGTTATTACATTTCCTCTATCTTGTGTTTTTTCAAAAGACCAAATGTAATCAACATTTTTTCCGTCCTCTTTCAATGATTTTACAGTCACAAGTTCGCTTGGGTCAAGTAATATCGCAAGTCCACAAGAACGACTAACTTCTCTAGGCGTTGGAATTGTTTTAAATTTCTTTTCTAAGTTCTTAAGTTCTTTTTCTATTTGCATTGTATGATTAACTGAATTAAAAGTTAATAATAAATACTTTTCGTTCAAAATAAACACCTCCTACTTTATTTTCTTATATCTATCTTTTAATATCAAATATGCAGAATTTTCACTATCAACTGAATCTACGATTTCAGCAGGAAACTCTTTTAGATTAAAACTATTTTTGTCAACTAATACATACCCATTTTTTTTTACCAACAAAATATTTTCTGATAAATTATGAGCATTTATATATTCTCCTTCAATAGCAATTTCCTTTTCAAGTTTTAAATCTTTTGCATTAAAAACTTTTATATCGTTTGAAATCAAATAAATCTTTTCGGAATCATAGATAATATCCTTTAAATTTTTTATATAATATTGATTTTTTATAATATTTTTTTCAAAAAGATATAACTTTTCATTCGTAACAACGTAAATCTTATCGTCAGAATTATTTACAAATCCAAAATCAATTATAAATTCATTAAAAAAAGTGAAATCACAAATAGTTGACTTGTCTTTCAATTTTAAAATGTGAAATCTCGATTTTATTGAATTTTCCGACTTAACATAATCTGTATATACAAAGTTGTTATTGTCCTTTGAAAATTTAACATACCCCGGACTTTGAACATCATCATTTGAATATATTTCAGTTAAAGTTTCGTCAAAAATTTTAAAACTTGCATTATTTATCAAAATCAATTTATTATTTTCAATAAAAAAATCTTGACTTTCTTTCTCTAAAGATATTTTTTTTATCTCATCAAAATTTTTACTATACATAATTATTTCATTAGGCATAAGAGAATATATAATATCGTTAGAAATTCTAATTTTTCCATTATTTGAAATTTCTTTTTCTGTTTTTAATTTTCCATTTTTATTAAAGCGTGAAAATTTATTTTTTTCAAAAATATACATTTCATCTTTTATAAATTCAATTTTTGTATATGGTTTTGAAAAATCAAAGGCTACTTCTTTATTCGAGCCTCCTCCAAATTTCACAGTCAAAAATATAATTAAAATAATAACTGCTACAACAGAAATGCCGATAGCAATTTTATTTTTATACCGAGAAATTATTTCCATACCTTCTCCTAAAGACCTAATTTATCTTGTTTTCTTCTAAGTTTTGTAATGATATGTTCCTCATCAAGCTCAACCATATCCAGAGTTATAAGCTCATCTTTTTTTACATCAACTTTTAATTTTGTTTTCTTAGTAATCATAGCAATCGGTAAAAGATTTCTATTTTTTTGGTCTGCATGGCTTGTTATTGTACCAAAAACAGACTTTCCACCAATTCCCTCTAAAATTTCTCCAGCTTTCAAATCTCTTTTTGCAACTGTAACAGTATCTGAAACTTGTCCACAAGCAGGAACAATAGTTGACTCTTTTTCAACGATTGCATTGTAAATTGTAATCGGTGTTTCTAAACTTGTTAAGTGATATGGTCTGTAAATTGCGTAGTTAGGTCCATCACCCATTTTTAAATACTTCATTAGGTCATGTACTTCATCACTATCACTTGTAACTATTGCATACACTCCCGGAGCAACTCCAAAAGCAAAATCTACCGTTTTATAGTTATTTAAAATTCCACCTTGTTCTTTTAAAGAAAATAATTTTCCAAGCTCATTCGGTGTAGTTGTTGGCCCATGACAACCAATAACATCAGGAACAAAACCCAAAGCATTAGCTGCACTTGTCAATTCAATCATTGTATTTGTTCCGTCAATAAAACCTGCAAGCATTTTTGGATAAAGACCTTTTGAAATGGCCTCTTCTCTAACATCATCTTCAGTAATATAATAATTAAGTGGATTGTTCTTTCCTTTACCGACAGCAAGAAGTTTAAAACCTGCACCTAAAACAAAGTCTGCAAGCTCCATAATTGCACCCGGTTCATCTCCGGCAGAACCGGTATAAATTACATTTTTCTTTTTGGCTAAATTGTATAAATAAGGTCCAATAACAGCATCACATTCAACATTTAACATAATCGTATGTTTTCTATTTTCGATTGCCTCCATCGCAAGAACGGCACCAAAAGGAGGATTACCCGTTGCGTCAACAACTCCTTTAATATCTTGTAATTTACAAGCAATGGAATAGTCATCAGAAACTACATACATTCCATTTTTTATAGAATTTTCTATTATTTTTATATTATCACTTGTAGTTATATCCGACTTTCTAATTCCGGAAGAAAGAAGAGCATCCATAGCTTTTTCAGGCTTTTCATCAATTACAACGGCACTTGTTAAACCTTTAATTCTTGAAAGTTGATTAACAAGTCCTTTACCCATCTTCCCGGCTCCTATAAGAGCAAACTTAACCTCTTTATTTGCATTATATAAACTATTAAGTTTGTTTTTCATTCTAAACATAAAAGTCCTCCATATTATTAATTTTATCATTCTTATTTTACTACACTAGAACAATTTTATCAAATTTTTTTAATAATTAAACTCCTACTTTACTATATACTAATTTTAGTGTAAAATTATAATAGCATAATGTAAAATGTGCTTTAAATTAAATAATTAACATAAGTAAAATAAAAATTATATTAGGAGATATTATGAAATATTTTAGAAAAACTCTTGCTATTGATTTTGGAACATCAAAAGTAACGACTTTCGTAGAAAATAAAGGTGTAATAGTAAACGAGCCATCAATAGTTACTATGGATACATATAAAAATAAAATAATTTCTTACGGAGAAACTGCAAAAAAATTATTAGGACGTGTTCCCGGTAATGTAGTTGCAAAAAGACCTTTAGTCGCCGGAAATATTGTAGATTTTAACGTAACAGAAGCAATCATAAAAAGAGCAATTAAAAAATCTATTGGAAAAAACTTTTTTAGACCGAATGTTTTAGTTTGTATTGCAAGTGAATTAACTCAAGTACAAAAAAGAGCAATAACTCAAGCGGTTAAACTCGCCGGAGCAAACAATGTTGTACTCTTGGAACAAACAATCGCTGCAGCAATAGGTTGTGGCATAAATATAAATGACCCTTCAGGAACTATGGTTGTGGATATTGGAGCAGGAAAGACAGATATTTCTGTAATTTCAAATGGAGAAATTATAATTGCAAAAAGTTTAAGTATTGGCGGAAACACAGTTGACGAAGCAATCGCAGACTTTATTCGTACAAGATATAATATGTTGATTGGAGAAAATACTGCTGAAATTATAAAACTTTCCATTGCAACTGCTTATCCAACTAGCGACGGAGAAATGTATGAAGTAAAGGGAAGAAATGTAATGAACGGACTTCCTATGCATATTTTTGTAAATAGTTCAGATATTTCACATGCAATTGGAATGACTTTAAATAAAATTTTAAATGCAATAACTGAAACTTTAGAAAAAACTCCACCAGAATTGATTGCCGACCTTTTTGAAAAGGGATTGATTCTAACAGGTGGCTCATCATTAATTCCCGGCTTTGTTGAATTAATAACCGACAGAACAAGATTAAATGTAATAAATCCTGAAAATCCTGAATTAATGGTAATAAAAGGTGCAGGAAGATTCTTGAAAAATGTTGATTTTTCAAATGATGAAATAGAATATTTAGATGAGTTGAAAAGACATGTTTTAGAACAAAAGGAACAATTAAGAAAGAGATAATATGGAAAGATATAACACTTTAAGTTCTTATCTAAAGGAAAAATTTGGCTCAAAACTTTTAAAACTCTCCATTGACGGAGGGTTTTCTTGTCCAAATAGAAAAAATGGTAAAAGTGGTTGTAAATTTTGCTCTGAAAACGGAAGTGGTGAATTTACAACAAAACGAAAATCCATAATAGAACAGTTAAATGCTCAGATAAAATTTTTAAAAGATAAAAATGTCGATAAAGGATATATCGCATACTTTCAAAGCTATACAAATACATTTTTACCAATAGAACAACTTAGACAAATGTATTATGAGGCGATAAATTTTCCGAATGTAAAAGTATTGTCAATAGCAACAAGGGCTGATTGTTTTAATGAAGAAATATATAATTTGCTTGATGAATTAAATAAAAAAATTGAAGTTTGGATCGAACTTGGACTACAAAGCTCGAACGAAAACACAAGAAATGCTATGAATATCGGTTACAGTACGGAAACTTTTGAAAATTGTGTAAAAAAATTAAAAGAATTAAATATAAAAACTATTTTTCATATAATTTTCGGTTTGCCAAACGAAAATCAAAAAGATTTTAAAAATACTATCGACTATGTAAACTCACAAAAACCTTGGGGAATTAAAATTCATAGCCTTTTCATTCAAAATGATTGTGAATTGTATGAAGATTATTTACAAAATAAATTCAAAGCTTTGACTTGGAATGAATATGTAGATGCTTTAATTATGGCAATAGAAAATTTAGATAAAGAAATCATAATTCACAGACTAACGGGCGACGGCGACAAAACAAAATTAATCGCTCCCCTATGGTCAAAAGATAAAATTAAAACAATTGGCGAAGTCGGAAAAATATTAAAACAAAAAAATTCATATCAAGGAATAAATTATAAAAAGGACAAAGGAGCTTTATAAAAAGCTCCTTTAACATTTCTCTATTCTTCTATGAATTTTGTTACAGCAAAAAATAATCCAAATATCAAAAGTAATATACTCACAAAAATAAAACTATAATTTAAACTATTCTCAGCTAGTTTTGATGAAACAAATAAAAATCCAAAGTCAACAACATTCGCTCCCATACTGAAAGTTGATAAAATAGTTGCTCTGTTTTTGTCATTCAAACTATCTACATATCTATTTTCAACCTTTGAAAAATATGTTTCAACAATTCCAATTAACATTGGTAAAAAAATCATTGGCAGTATAACAAAAATATTTTTTATTAAAATTAACGACATGAGTAAAACAGAACTCATAGTCAAAAATATAAACAAATTTCTTTTTAGTTTGACTTCTCCAAACATTTTTATAATTTTGGGACTCAAAAGTCCGATTACAGAATATAACAAAATAACGAAAGTCATATAGTTTTCACTTAAATTTATATTTTGTAAAATGACTACATAAAAGAAATTTATCAAAATAAATGTTATGCTAATCATTCCATTAAACACCATAAAAATGATTAAATATTTATTTAAAATACTTTTGAAATTCAATTTAGTATCATCTTTTTCAAAACCTTTTTCTTTTTCTAAAAATAAAGTAAATAAAAAAGAAATAAAAGTTGAAATAATTGTAAAAATTATCAGAAAATTTTGTCCGAAATATTTATTCATAAAGTAAAAACTTATTGTTGAAACTATAAAGCCAACAGTTGAGTAATTACCAAGAATAGAAGATTCCACTGCAAAATTTTCCTCACCTATAATTTCATACTCATAACCAATTATAGTTCCCGAAGCAAAAGCAAAACCGACTGCCTCAAGTATAGATTCAAGTACAAAAAACTCAAAGCTAAAAGAAAACAAAAGTATTATTCTAGCTAATAACATAGAGAAATGTGAAATAATTATAGAATTTTTATAGCCGATTTTATCTGTAATTATTCCAAAAGGAATTTCAAAGATAAAAATACCAAAAGACAAAATCGCCTGCAAAATAAAAAATTCTGAAATGCTTACACCTCTGGAAGTTCTAATCAAAAGAGCCACAGGAGCATAAAAAACTAAGCTTGAAAAAAAGTAATAACCTTTCAAACAAAACAGCTTATCTTTAAAATTTTTCATTCCCTACCTCACATATATTAAATTTTAAACTCAAAATTTAATAATCTCTACATTTTATCTCTCCTTTATACAATTTACAAAATCAATTAAATTTATTATACATCATATAAAATCTTATTTCAACAAAAAAGACTGAAGTTTTAACCTTCAATCTTTTATCCTTCTTTATAAAACTTAACTATAAAAAATCCGTTATGTTTTTGTTTTTCAGGTAATAATTTTATAAATTTTTCTTCTTTTTCTAAAAATTTTACTTCTTTTATCTTCAAATTTTTATGTTTGTATAAGAAATATTTTACATTTTCTTCATTTTCACATTTCAAAACTGAACAAGTGCTATAAACTATTTCTCCACCGACTTTTAGATATTGGACTGCATTGTCAAAAATTTTTCTTTGTAAAGAAATTATTTCTTCGATTGTTTCTCTACTTCTAAATAATTTTATTTCAGGCTTTCTGTCCATAACGCCAACTCCGGAGCAGATTACATCGCATAGTATATAGTCAAATTGTTCTTTAAGTTCTTCTTTATAAACTGATGCATCAAAATTTAATAATTTTACATTTTTTATATTAAGTCTTTTACAATTTTCTTCTATCTTTTTTAATTTACTTTTTACAATATCGTTGGCAAAAATTTCTCCGGTATTTTTCATTTGAAAAGCGAGATGACAAGTTTTTCCACCGGGAGCCGAACAAATATCCAAAACTTTTGAATTCTCTTTTGGAGCTAAAACTTCTCCTGTCAAAATACTTCCAACGTCTTGAACTGTAAAATCTCCATTTTTAAAGCTTTCTGTTTCCAATATATTGGTTGGATTTTCTACAAAATATGTTAATTTTGAAATTTCCGATTTTTTTAGTTTATATCCAAAATTTTTTAAATCTGAAATAACTTCCTCTTCACTTTTTTCAAAAGATGATATTCTTATCGCAAAATGTGGTCTATCCATAGAGCTTTCAAGAATTTTCAAAGTTTCATCTTTTCCATAATCTTCAAGTAAAATTTTTACAACATCAATGTTCGTAGAATATTTTATAGCAAATTTTTCTTCCAAATTTTCTGTTTCTATTTTTGTAAAATCTTCCTTATTTCTTAAAAAGTTTCTAAGTGAGCCGTTTACAAAGGACGAAAACTTCTTTAATTTAAAAGTTTTTGTTAGATTAACTGCCTCATTTATTATTGCAAATTCCGGAATTTTATCCATAAATAAAATTTGATAGATTGAAATTCGTAAAATATTTAAAATATATGGATTGAATTTTTTTATTCTAAGTTTGCAAAGTTTTTTGATTATATAGTCTAAATAAATTCGATTTTCCAATGTTCCATAAACTATTTCTCTTAAAAATTTACTATCCAATTCAGAAATATTTTTTGCATTTTTATTCAATAAATTTGTAGAGTTTGAATTTTCATCTTTGATTTCACAAAGAATTTCAACTGCAATTTTTCTCATTAGCTTAAAATTTCTCCAACTTTTATAGAATTTCCACGAAGATAGTCTTTAACTAAAACCCTTTTCTTTCCAGCAAATTGAATTTCCAAAAGTTTTATGCTACCGTCAAGTGTTTTAACAAAGATTGCGTCTTTTGAAGTTTTAAAAATTGTTCCAACTTTGACATTCGGACTTTCTGTTCCAATTTCAGCTCTATGAACTTTTATATTCTCTCCCATATATTCACAAAATGTACTTGGCCAATTATAAAAACCTCTTATTTTGTTAAAAATATTTCTTGAAGTATCATTAAAGTTTAATTTTCCCATTTCCTTTTTAATCATCGGAGCATAGGAAAAATTAACTCCCTGCTTAATTCTATTTTTATATTTATTTTCAAAGTCATTCATAGTTTCAACAATCAAAGTGGAACCCATTTTTGAAAGTCTTTCATAAAGTGTTTCAGCATTATCTAAATCAGAAATTTCAGTTTCTTCAATATCTAAAACATCTCCTGTATCAAGTCCAACATCAATTGACATAATGCTAACGCCGGTTTTTTCTAACCCATTTACAATAGCCCAGTTTATCGGTGCAGAGCCTCTAAGCTCAGGCAAAATTGAGGCGTGAATATTTAAAATCTTCCCTCCCATAAAGTCAATTAATCGCTTGTCAATTATTTGTCCAAAAGCAACTACAACAATGAAATCCGGATTTATTTTTTTTACAATTTCAAAAAATTCATCACTTTTTACACTATCCGGTGTTATGACTTCAAGACCCAGCTCTAATGCCTTTTGCTTTACTGGTGTCGGTAATAATTTTTTTCTGTTTCTAAGTTTATCTTTTTGAGAAACAACTAAAGAAATTTCAAAATTTTCATTCAAAACTTCCAAAGGTGGAACTGCAAAATCAGGAGTTCCCATAAAAATTATTTTTTTCATTATTCTTCCTCACCGTAATATAGTTTTTCGTACATTTCAGCCTCTTCGCCCTCTAAGCTCAAGTCTGTAAATAGAACTCCATTCAAATGGTCAATCTCATGACAAACACAAACAGCCAAAAGGTCTGTTGCATCTATAATTTGTTCATTTCCGTCAATATCTGTATATTTGAATTTCACTTTTTCAGGTCTTTTTACAAAACCCCTCACATCAGGAATTGAAAGACAACCTTCAGGTCCAACTTGTTCTCCTGAAACTTCTAAAATTTCCGGATTTATCATTTTTAAAAGTCCATGTTCATCTCCAACATCAATTGTTACAAGTCTTTTTAAAATTCCAATTTGTGGACAAGCAAGTCCAACTCCATCTGAATCATACATAGTTTCTACCATATCTTCTAGTAGATTTTTTATTTTATCATCTATAACTTCGACTTTCCTTGCCTTTTTTCTAAGAACAGGATCGCCATCAATTCTAACATTTCTTAATGCCATTTTTCCTCCTTAATCTATTGTCAAAATTAATTTTCCATTTTTTTCAGTATTAAATGAATACTTTTTATTAAAAATTAATTCCATTAAAAATTGTCTAAATACATCTTCGTCTTTTAGAACTTTTATTGTCAAATTATATCTATATACCATATTTACCCATTTTATCGCATCTGGATTAGGCCCTAGAATAATTATATTTTTTAAATTTATTTCTTTTTTAAATCTTTCAAAAATCAAATCTCTAATTTTTTTTAATTCTTCCATACAATTTTCGACACTTTTGCTTCTAAATTGAAAATTTATTATATTAGCCTTTGGTGGATAGAGAAAACTTCTTCTAAAATTTATTTCTTCTTTGAAAAATTCTTCATAATTATGCTCTGAAGAATTAACCACCGAGTAATGACTTGGCTTGTAGGTTTGAATTACAACTTTTCCTTGTCTTTCTCCACGACCTGAACGTCCTGCAACCTGAGTTAAAAGTTGGAAAGTTTTTTCTGCTGACCTGAAAGATGGAATATTCAAACTAATATCTGCAAGAACAACTCCAACCAAAGTTACATTCGGAAAGTCCAGCCCTTTTGAAATCATCTGTGTACCAATCAAAATATCAATTTCTTTGTTTTTCATTTTTTGGTAAACTTCTTCATAAGCACCTTTTTCCTTTGAAGTGTCCGAATCTATCCTATGAACTTTTGCATCTTTAAAGGTATTTTTAATATATTCTTCCAAAGCCTCCGTTCCAAAACCAAATTCTTTTATGGATTGTTTAAAACAGCTTGGACAAATCTTAGGCTTTTGTTTCGTTCTTCCACACATATGGCAAATGCAAATATCTTTTCGATTGTCTTTGTGGTAAGTCATTGAAATATCACAATAATCACATTTCAAAACATAGCCACAACTTCTACAAAACACAAAAGAACTTCTGCCACGTTTATTTAAAAACAAAATTACCTGCTCTTTCCTATCCAAAGTTTTTTGTATTTCTTCGTAAAGACTGTTACTCAAAATACTTTTATTTCCAAGTAAAAGTTCTTCACGCATATCTACAATTTCAACTTTAGGCAATGAATTTCTTGTTGCTCTATTTTTTAGCTCTAAAAGTTTAAATTTTCCTTTTTTCGCAAGTTCATAAATATTAACAGACGGTGTTGCAGAACCTAAAACAAGTTTTGCTCCGGATAATTTTACCAAATGCTCGGCAACTTCATGAGTATAATATTTTGGATTTTGATCACTTATATAACTTGACTCATGCTCCTCATCAATTATCACAAGCCCTAAATTTTTAATTGGGGAAAAAATCGCAGACCTTGCCCCAACAACAATTTTTATATCCTTATCTTGAATTTGTTTCCATTGATTAAGTTTTTCAACCATTGTAAGTCTTGAGTGAATGATTGCAATATCATTTCCAAAACGTCCGGAAAATCTTTCAATGGTTTGTGGAGTAAGACTTATTTCAGGAACTAAAATTATACTACTCTTTCCTTGTTCTAACATTTTTTCAACAAGTTGTAAATATATTTCAGTCTTTCCACTTCCTGTTATTCCGTGAATTAAAAATTTATTATTTTTAGAACTTAAAATACTATCTAAAACTTCTTGTTGTGCCTTATTTAACTTTAATTTTTTATAGCTACTTGTTTTTTCAACAGAATTTTTATAAACTTTATTTTCAGTTAAAATAAGAGCATTCATCAAAAGCATTGAGTCTATAACTTGTTTTGAAAAATTATTTTCTCTTAAATTTTTAACGCTTACAAAATCTTTTCCTTTTAAAAAATTTAAAAGTTCTAATTGTTTTACAGCATTTTTACGAATTTTTAAAAAATCAAATTCTTCATTTAGTTTAACAAATTTTTCTAAAAATTTATTTTCTGAGTTGTTATATTTGTACTTTTTTACTAAAATTTCATTTTTGATTAAAGAATTTATCTTTTCATCATCATTGTAAAACTCACGAATTTCTAAAATATTTCTTTTCTTAGAAAAAAATTCCATTTCATCTTTTGAAAGTTCAAAATTTTTTTCTTTATTTAAAACAAAAAATTCTTCAATTTTGCTCCAATCTCCCGGAGGTAAAACACAATTTAGACAATAAGAAAGATTTGTAATGTATTTTTCGCTCATAAATTTTGCAAGTTCAATCTGAGTTTTACTCACAATTTCTTTTTCATCTATAAGCATATTAATTTCTTTGAACTTTATATCTGTTTCAACATCTTTTTCATCTAAAATATTCAAAACAAGACCGACCGTTCCCTTATTTCCTTTTCCAAAAGGAACAATTACTCTTTTACCTGCACTTATTTCTCCTTCAAGTTCTTTCGGAACTCTATAAGTAAAAATATTTTCAGCTCTTGAAAGTAAAAAAGATTTAACAACAACTTCTGCTAACATATTTTCTCCAAAACAGCATCTAAAATTTTATCTGCAATTTCTCTCTTAGTCAAAACTTCAGTTTCAACTTCAGAATCTTTTGTAATTATACTAACCTTGTTGAAATCTGAACCAAAGCCTCTATCCTTTACAGAAACATCATTTGCAACTATCATATCCAAATTTTTATTTTCAAGCTTTGATATAGCATAGTCTTTTACTGAATTTGTTTCTGCGGCAAAGCCGACAACATATTGTGATTTTTTATTCTTTGCAATAGTTTTTAAAATGTCGATATTGTCCTCAAGCTCAATATTTTCATACTTTGAAGTCTTTTTTATCTTAAAATCTTTTTTGTTTTTAACTTTAAAATCAACCAGTGCAGCAGGCATAATTAAAATGTCTGTTTCTTCAAAATTTTCTTTTAAAGAATTAAACATTTCTTCATTTGTCTTTACATCAATATATTCCAATCCAAAATTTTTATAATTGCTTGAAACTTTTCCACAAACTACCTTAACATTAGCTCCACGCCTTTTAGCACAAAGAGCAAGTTCATTTCCCATTTTACCACTACTATAATTTGAAATATATCTAACAGGGTCAATATCTTCAACAGTTGCACCATTTCCAATTAAAATATTTTTCCCAAGCAAATCTTTTTTCACAAAATAACTTTCAATTTCTTCAAAAATCTTTTCAGCTTTAGGAAATTTACCTTTACCATAATCGCCACAAGCAAGACGACCATAGTCAGGACTTAAAACAATATGTCTTTCACTCAAAGTCTTAATATTTTTTTGAGTAATAGGATTTTCATACATATTAACATTCATTGCAGGTACTAAAATCATCTTTTTAGTATGAGCAAGAGCAATATTTGTAATTAAATTATCAGCAATTCCATAAGTAAGTTTAGCCATAGTATTTGCAGTAAGAGGTGCAATTACAAAGCAATCAGCCTCTTTTGCAAGTTTGATATGTTTAACTTCACTATCCATATCTCTTTCAAAAATATCACTATACACTTTGTTTTGACTAATTGTTTCAAAAATCAAAGGATTTATAAGTTTAGTTGCGTTTTCAGTCATAACAACATTAACTTCATAACCTGCCTTAACTAGCATACTAACCAAGTCCAAAGACTTATAAATAGCAATTCCCGAAGTTACTCCAACTAAAATATTTTTTTTCATCTTAATCTTCCTTTTCTTTTTTAGTTACCTTTTCAGCTACAATTTCTTGAAGCGCTTGAGTAATAGGTTTTTGTGCATCTGTTTCCATTAAATTTTTAGAGCCGTTTACAATTCTTCTCGCTCTTTTGCTAGTCATTACAACTAATGCATATCTACTTTTGTCAATTTTTTCTAATTCTTTAAATGATGGATTTATCATATCTCATTCCTCCTATTTTTTTATTTTTAATCTTTCAGCTTGAATAATAGCCTTCATTTTTTCTACACTATCATCTACATATTCATTCACAATGGAATAATTATATTCATTCAAAAATTCAACTTCTTTTTTTGCATTATTCATTCTTAAATTTACAGTTTCTTCGTCTTCAGTTCCACGTTCTACAAGTCGTCTTTTAAGCTCCTCAAAATCAGGTGGCAAAACAAAAACTAAAACTGCGTCAGGATAATTTTTCTTAACCTGCAAAGCACCTTGAACATCAATTTCCAAAATTACTACATCACCATTATCGATTGAATTTAAAACAAAATCTTTCGGCGTTCCATAATAATTACCATGAACTTTTGCATATTCTAAAAGTTTTTCTTCCTCAATCATTTTTTCAAACTCATCACTTGAAATGAAAAAATAATTTTTTCCATGCTCTTCCATAGGGCGTTTATTTCTACTTGTAGCAGAAATTGAATACTTAATATCTTCATTATCTCTTAACAAAATATCACAAATAGTACCCTTTCCAACTCCTGAAGGACCGGAAACAACCATTAAAAATCCCTTTTTCATACTACCTCCAAAACTATTCAACATTTTGAATTTGTTCTCTAAGTTTTTCTATAATAACCTTCATTTCGATAACATAAGTAGAAATCGCATAATTATTTGACTTACTTGCTATCGTATTAATCTCCCTATTCATCTCTTGAAGTAAAAATTCAATCTTTTTACCAACTTGAGTTTCAAGACCTAAAAACTTTTTAAAATTTTGAATATGTGAATTAAGTCTTGTAATCTCTTCACTTATATCAAGCTTATCCGTATAAAAAATTACTTCAAGATTTAATCTGTTAAGTTCACTTTCGGACAATTCACTTGAAAACTCGCAAAGTTTTGACTTTAATCTTTCGATTTGATTATTTAAAACATCTTCTTTTCTTTCTTTAATGCCTTCCAAGTTATTTTCAAAAGCCAAAAGATTTTCACTTAAATCATTCTTTAAGTTTTCTCCCTCAACAGTTCTCATAGCAACAAGCTCATCAACTGCCTTTTCAACAGCAGACAAAACATTTTTTTTCAAAAATTCCTCATCAATATCAGAAGTCTTAACTTCAACAACATTTTCATTACGAATAATATGTCCGATACCGACAGGAGCATCAATTCCAAGATTTTCAGAAATATTTTTATAAGCCTCAAAGTAAGCACCCGCTAAATTATAATTAACCTCCAAACTGGAATTACCTTCAGAAAATTTTTGCTTTCCTCTTATAAAAATATCTACACGACCTCTCGACAACTTTCCTCTTACAACTTTTTTAATATCTTCTTCACAAAAATTTAAAAAATATGGTAGCTTAACTTGAATATCCAAAAACTTATGATTAACAGACTTCATTTCAAAAGATAAATCATAATTTTCATCAATAAACTCACTTCTACCATAACCAGTCATTGATTTTAACATCTTTCTCTCCTTAAAAATTTATATTATTTTTATATTAATAAATTATAAATCGGACAAAAAATTTTTACAATACTTTGTTACGAAAATTTAATAAAAAATTGTAAAATATTTTTTATTTAAAACAACACTTTACAAATAAATTTCAATGTAATATAATAAAGTTGTTAATAAAGACAATTTAATTAAAAAGGAGAATTTTATGAAAATTATAAAAGAAAAAATTTACTCAATATTTAGTTTTTTAATATTTTTATTCTACCTAATAACTCTAGAATTATCAGCAGGTAGTTATCCGGAAGATCAACCATATATGCACAATCCAACAATATTTAAAAACTTTTTGTTGGTTATTTCTCTAATTTTTATATTTATATTTATAATAATACTATTAACAAAAAAGACAAAATATTTATTAGTGATAAATATAGGAATAATTTTCTTTTTTATATTCAGAGTTTTTGAATTTTTCAAAAAATATAAAAGATTATATCAAGATACACTAACAATAATTTTACTTCTCCTTGCGATTATTTCAATCATTACAATTTTTGTGTTAATTTCAAAAATGTTTAAAAAATTAAATCAATAAATATATTTCAAATTTGACATAATCACAAAATATGGGTATAATAAAAGTAGCTTTATAAAGCTACTTTTTTAATTATGGGGATGAACTGGCTTCGACGGGGAAGTTGCAGTATTATAAGCGAATTGTTGTATCCAACCAACATAAAAAGTGGTAAATTAAATATAAACGCAGAAAATAATAATTTTGCATTAGCTGCGTAAGTCAGCTATTTGGAGTTTATTCTTTCCCCACAAAAGTCTAAACTCTATCATTAATTTCGTGGGCAACCTTTACAAAAGTTCTTAAGTTTGTAATTGTATTTATAAGATACCTCTAACTGAGTTTGTTAATTTATAGGTTATTGGGAAATTTAAAATTGACTGCATTCGGAGAAAGTGATATGAATGCTTTTTCGGACGTGGGTTCGACACCCACCATCTCCACCAATAAAAAACAAACCACTATTTAAACGCAAAATGTTAAAATAGTGGTTTTTTATTTGAATTTTTATTTATTAATATATTTTTATAAAAAACTATATAAATTTTTATTTAATGGTAACCTATTGAAAACCTAAATTAAACAATAAAAAGGGGCTTGATAACCCCTATTAATATTTTTTATCCAAAACAAAATACTTTCGCATATATTATATATTTTTTTGAAACAAATATCTATAAAAAAAGAACAACTTTCGTTGCTCTATTTTTTGTATTCATCAAATAATTTGTCTTTGAAGTCAATAAACAGTGTTTTATAATTATCGTAATAGACCATTCCAAGACCTGTTCCTTTTGCTTTTCGGATATGTTTTTTTTCTGTGTAATCTACATTTGCATAGCCTTCGTTTTTGAAGTAGCTGTAATATCCAGCTAAAAAGCCTGCAATTTTATAGTCGTCTTCTGTCAAGTTTGCTCCTCTTAAGATTACATGGCTACCTGGAACGTCTTGTGCGTGGAAAAATATATCATTTTTATTTGCAACCTTTAATGTTAGATTTTCATTTTGCAAATTGTTTTTTCCGACATAAATTAGTGCTCCGGATTTTGTTTCAAACACATAAGGTTTTGACTTTTCAAGTTTTTGTTTATTCTTTTTGCTCTTCTTAACATAACCTAAAGAAATCAATTCTTCTTCTATTTCAGAAAGCTCATTTAATTCTGTGATTATCTCAATAGTTTCTAAAATTTGCTTTATGTATGCAATTTCTGTTTCTATTTTCGGTAATTCTTGTTTTATAATTTCATCAGCTGTTTTTAATTTTTTATATTTTTTATAATATGATTCAATATTTTCTCTTGGAGATTTTTTTTCATCAAGAGAGATTTCAACTTCATTCATATTATCATAAATATTTTCAAGCACGATTTTTTTCATACCTTTTTCCATTTTATAAATATTTATGGAAAGTAAATCAGCGAAAATTTTCAAGTCCTCTTTACTCTTATTATTCAAAAGTTCATCATTCATTGCTAAATATTTGTTTGAAAGTCTGTTTAATTTTGTAGTTAAAACTTTTTTAAATCCTGATGCCTTTTGATTTATCCTATCTCTTAAAGAATTGTTGTGATAAAAATTTTCTACAAGATTAGAGATATTTGAAACACTTTCTTTATTTTTATATAAATTTAAATCAAAGCAGTAAAAATCTTTATTATTCTTAACTTCATCTTGAATTAAAATTGGAAAATATTTTTTATTTTTTATATTTTCAACTAAAATTTTAAAATTTTCATCAAGTTTTTGAATATCATCTTCGCTAAGATTTACAGAATTTATATCCATATCAATATTAGAATTATTTAGTAATTCATAAGAAATAGTCGGAGAAAAACCTAAATAATTAGTGTAAAAAAATTTCTTCATAGAAATCGGCTCAGAATTTTTTAAAATTTCTGATGGCAATCTGTAATTTTCTTCTAAAATATTTTCTTTTTCGTCCTTAACAAAGAAATAGTCCTTATTCGGAAAAACCTCTCTGATACTACTTTGTCTTGAATCTATATGTTTTATAGAATCTATAATCTTATTACTTTCTTTATCTACTAAAATTATATTTGAGTGTTTTCCCATTATTTCAATGATTAAAAGTTTTTTATTAAGCTCCTTTAACTCATTCAAATTTTCGATTTCAAAGCAAACAACCCTATCCATTTTATGTTGATAAATATTTTTTATCGTTCCGCCAACTAAATGTTTTCTAAGCAACATACAGAAATTATATGCTGTTATAGGATTTTTTTTGTTTTTTTCACTCAAATGAATCCTTGAAAGATTATTTGCACAAGAAAGCAATAATTTATAATTTTCCTTGTTGTAAATCTGTATATTTATTTCATTTTTATCAGGTTGATTTATTTTATTTATTTTTCCATTTAACAAAAGTGGTGTTATTTCATCAACAACTGCTTTTGTAAAAATTCCATCAAAACTCATTTTATTTTCCTTTTCTATTAATTAAAAATCCAAACATTTAAGAAAAACCTTGATGCTATAACAAGTCCAAAAATTATGGTTATAAATGCCATAACTAAATAATCTGTCCTTGTGTATCTTAAAACATTCATTCTAGTTCTTCCCTCTCCACCTCTGTAACATCTAGCTTCCATAGCTACTGCAAGCTCATCGGCACGTTTTAATGCGTTTACAAAAAGTGGTACAAGTAATGGAATCAAACTTTTCGCTCTAGTAATTATACTTCCTGTTTCAAAGTCTGCTCCTCTTGCTGTTTGTGCCTTTGTTATCTTATCCATTTCATCTAAAATTGTCGGTATAAATCTAAGAGCTATTGTCATCATCATCGCAACAGAATGCGCAGGAAACTTAATTTTTTCAAAAGGTTTCATAACATATTCCAAAGCGTCTGTAAGTACAATAGGACTTGTAGTTAAAGTCAAAAGGCTTGTTCCAATAACCAAAAGTATTATTCTAACACTCATAAAAGCACTTAATTTAATTCCCTCTTTGGTTATATTTATAATCCATATTCTAAATAAAATTTCTCCAGGTGTTAAAATTACATTCAAAATTACAGTAAACAAAACAATGTAAAAAATTCCTCTTAATCCCTTTAAGACCATCAATACAGGCAGTTTTGCAATTTTTATAATTGAAAACAAAAAAATCGCAAGTGGTATAAAAACTAAAAAACTTTTTATAAAAAATATAGAAACTATAAACATAAAAATAAAATATAATTTAAGTCTGGGGTCAAGTCTATGAATAATACTATCTCCCGGAAAAAAACGACCTATTGATATATTTTTTACCATTAATTTTTCCTCAATTCTCTTTTTATTTCTTCAAAAGCCTCATCGACCGTCAAAATATTTTTGCTAAAATGATGACCTCTTTTTCTTAAAGTATCCATAAGTTCTGTAATCTGTGGAACATTAAGTCCTACTTCTTTTAAATCATCAACATCACTAAAAGCCTCTTTTGTATTCTTATCTAAATGAATTTTTCCATTTTTCATTATGATTATTCTATTTACAAGTTTTGCAACATCTTCCATGCTATGAGAAATCAAAACTATCGTAATATTATTTTTTTCATAAAGGTTTTTAATTTGGAAAAATAACTCATCACGACCTTTTGGGTCAAGACCGGCAGTCGGCTCATCTAAAATTAAAATATCCGGTTTCATCGCCAATATTCCTGCTATTGCAACTCTTCTCTTTTGTCCTCCGGAAATTTCAAAAGGAGATTTATCCTTTTTAGTTTCATAGTCGAGTCCAACAATCTCCATTGCCTCTTTAACTCTTGCTGTAACCTCTTCTTCACTAAGTCCCATATTTTTGGGGCCAAAAGCAATATCTTTTTCTATAGTTTCTTCAAAAAGTTGATATTCAGGATATTGAAAAACAAGCCCTATCTTATATCTCAAACCACTCTTTGCAAGTTCTTTATCTTTCGTATTCATATCGCCAATAAAAACATCTCCGGTTGTCGGCTTTAATATTCCATTAAAATGTTGAATCAAAGTTGACTTACCACTTCCTGTATGTCCTATAATTCCAACAAATTCTCCTGATTTTATTGTCAAATCTATATTATCTAAAGCAAGTTTTTCAAAAGGAGTTTTTTCTCCATAGATAAAACTTACATTTTTAAAATTTATATCCATTATTTTAATTTTTTCTCCAAAAATTCTATCATTTCATCATTAGTCAAAATGTCGGTTGGAATTTCTATTCCTTCATTTTTCAAAAGATAAGAAAGTTCTGTAACTTGTGGAACGGAAAGTCCAAGCTCTCTTAAACGCTCAACATTTGAAAAAACTTTTTTAGGACTATCATCAAATTCAATCTTTCCCTCGTTAAGTACAATAACTCTATCAGCCAAAACAGCCTCCTCCATATAATGAGTTATATATAAAATAGTTTTATTTTCTTCCTTATTCAATTTCAAAATAGTATCTATAATATCTTTTCTTCCAATCGGGTCAAGCATCGCCGTTGATTCGTCAAAAATTATAACTTCAGGTTTCATAGAAAGAACTCCCGCTATCGCTATCCTTTGCTTTTGTCCCCCTGAAAGCATATGAGGAGAATGCTTTTTATAATCCCCCATTTCAACAATTTCTAAAGCCTCATCAACCCTCTGTCTTATTTCAACAGGGTCAATACCCAAGTTCTCAGGGCCGAAAGCAACATCTTCTTCAACAACAGTTGCTACGAGTTGATTATCAGGATTTTGAAAAACCATAGCACATTTTTGTCTAATATCCCAAATTTTTTCTTCATCTTTAGTATTAATTCCAAAAATTTCAATCTCTCCATCTGTCGGAACAAATTGTGCATTCAAAAGTTTTGCCAAAGTTGACTTGCCACTTCCGTTATGACCTAAAATAGAAATTAATTCCCCTTTGTTTACAGAAAAACTAATTCCGTCCAAACCAATACTTTTTTTATTATCATCACTTAAATATTCATATCTTAAATTTTTTATATCAATTATTTTTTCATTCAAAATTTATCACCCACTAATAATGTATGATACCATAAACAGTACTTTTTTTCAACAACAATACATAATCAATACTCAAAAATACAAAAAAAGACAACCTTTCAAAAAGATTGCCTTTAATATTTTTAGGAAATTCATAATCTTGCTTAGACTATGTCTAATCTCTTTTAAGTTTGCTCATAAATAATTTTTTCGATAGATAAATTACTCATTACTACCACTTTGTTCATATAATTTAAAGGCATAATCTGCATATTCTTTTGTATGGTTATACCAAATATACAAATATTCCCCAATACTCTTTCCTTGAATTTCCTGATTAATTGCCCATAAGAACCAATAGAACGAACTAACTGCAACATAAGCAACATAATGTCTTAACTCTTCATCAGTAGGATTTCCGTCAAAATATTCCTTTATTATCTCTATTGATTCGTCAAAAGAATATTTTGAACAAGTTATGAAACAACCAATATCTCCGGCAGGGTCAGACATTGCAGAATATTCCCAGTCAATTAAATACATTCCATCATTTTTATCCATTAAAAAATTCAAGTTATAACTATAGCAATGGCAAAGACAATTCTTAACATAATCTTTATCCAAAAATTCTTTCAACTTATAAATTTTATCATTCATTAAATTCATATCTTCAAAATCATCACGATGTGAATTTTTTATTTTTAACTTAAAGTTTTCGATTTCATCGAAAATATTGAATTCAAAATCTGTTTCACGACCACTTGTGTGTAATTTTTTTAACATTGAAATTGCTCTTCTTACATTTTCTTTATCTTCATAGTCAAGGATTCTTACATCTTCAATATAACTTGAAATTTTCCAGCCTTTTTCACTATCCATATAAATATAAGTATCGTCTAATCCAAGTTCTTTAGCAATTTTCATTGAATCAAATTCACTTTTTCTATTTATAATAAGCTCAGTTTCAAGGCCACGATGTCTATATACATAAGACTTACCATTGTGACTAAATTTAAAAGAAGTTTTTGTCATTCCCGTTTTAATAGGTTTAATATCCTTTATTTCTTCTTCATTACATTTTAAAACTCCACAAATATTTTGGAAAATTTTAGAGTCGGAATTAGTTACATATTTTTCATCAAAAATTCTTAATTCTTCTAATGAATCAAACTCTTTTATATCCTCTGCATCATATTTTTTAATATACATATTATCCAATTCTTTTAAATGACGCATATAAAAATTTTCCCATAAATTTTCTCTAACTGTCTGTTCATGATATTCTGCCTTTAAAAGTTTTACAAATTTATTACTGAATTCTCTATCAAAAAACACATGACCCAACATTATCCAATCATCTTTACCACCAATTGTTATTCCTTTAATTCTCCCCTTTTTATCACATTCTGCAAAGTATTCGTCGCTTTCTCCTTCTTGATAAACTGCAGAATAATACGCCCTATAAACATATTTTTCAAAAGGATTTTTTGGAAAATAATTATCTGAAGAACAAATATAAGTATTTTTTAACTTTTCAGTAACTAAAATTAATGATGAAGTATTATTAAATCTGTAATAATCTGCATTTACAACAATATCTATACCAAATTTTTCCGCCAAATAAAACATCTTTTCTTTCATATATCCTACAACTAAAGTAATATCTTCAATTTCGGCTTCCCTTAACTGTAAAATTTCTCTTTCAATTAATTTTTCTCCCTTTACATTCAAAAGACCCTTTGGACTCTCATAGCAAAGAGGTGCAAATCTTGAACTCATTCCGGCAGCCATAATAATTGCATTATCAACCTTATATGGCTCTAATGCCTCAAATCCTGCATCTGTTATTTTTAAATCTTCATCTAAAAATTTATTATCTTTTAATTCTTTTAAAGTTTCGTTAACTTTTCCTAAAGAAATTTCTGTAATATCTGAAATTTCTCTTTGAGTATATTTTTTATCTTGATTTTTAAAAAATAAATTTAAAATATCAAATTGTTGTAATGTTAACATAAATACCTCCTAACAGTTTGTTCATAAATTATAACATATTATAAACAAATGAACAATAAAAAAGTCCTAAAGATTTAAAAATTTTAGAACTTTCTTATTATAAAATAATATTATTTTTTAATTTATTATCCTTTATATTTTTTTGCTTTTAATTTATATTTTATAACTCTAAACTTACTTTTTATTCCATCAATTGTAACAAATAAAATTTTGTCCTTTGTAATTAACATAATTATAAAATAATATAATACACAGGATACAATTATTGCAAGTAATCTGGTAAATAATTGTAAATTCAATGCCAATGAATATTTTAGAGTATGATTTATTCCATAAGTTATTGCAAAAAAAGGAATGGAACACAGTACATATTTCACATAAGATTTTAATATCCCGTTTATAGAAATAATATTTCTCTTAGTTATAAAGTAAACTTGAATAATCAATACTACAATTTCTGAAAATAAAGTTGTATAAACAAAATATTCAGCTTGGACAACTTTTAATTTCAATAAAACTATATTTAAAATTAAGTTTAGAAATCCCCCTATAAAGTAAAATGCCGTTATGTTTTTTTCATATCCTCTTACAAATAAAACTTGATTTGCAAGAAGTTGATCCAATGCCCACATAACAATTCTGAGTGAAAACAGTTTTAAAATAAAACCTGCTTCCAAATATTTTTCTCCTGCATATATCAGCATTACTTCGTCAGAAACGCAACTTAATCCTATCCCCATAGGAATTACCAAGAATAAAAATGTCTTGGCAACTTGATTTAACAATTCCGTATAATTTTTTTCGTCGCCATTCCCATAATAGTATGAAAGTCTTGGAATACTTACCACTATTATAGAATAAACTACACTCGTTATTAGTTGAGCTATCGATAATGCAAAGGTATAGTAGGAAACTGAAATCTTTGCATCCAATAATGAAAGCACAGCTCTATCCAACGCAGTATATAACATATATGAGTTGGCTAAAAGTAACATTCCGATTAAAGGCTTTATATGGATAAGAATATCTTTTAATTCAATTTTTACAAATTTTACTTTTCTTTTTATATAATAAAAACTAATTAAATAGTTTATAAGATTTGTAATTGATAAAATGAAAGCATAGTTTACTATATCATCTGCTTTTTTTACAAATGCAAAAATCGAAACAAGCATAAGCACACGGATAAATAATGTCTTAAAGAGAATAAATCCATAGTTTTCAAATGCCTCATTCATCCACTCTATCGATACAAATTGAGTAAAAATTTGAATACTAAGTGCAATATACAACATGTACATATTGGAATCTACATTTAAAAACATATATCCAATATACAAAATTCCAATACTTAAAGAACTTATTACATTTATAGAAAAAAGAACGGTAAAATTTTTGCTTATTTCTTTAATATTATTTTTAACCCTGCTTATTGAACGTATTCCATAACTGTATATTCCAAATGCAGCAAATGGAATAAACAAATTCAATATAGAATTCGCAACATTAAATTCCCCATAGGCTTCCTTACTCAAAATTCTGGCAAGGTATGGCCCCGTAATCAGAGGAAACAGAATATTAAAAACTCTAACCAAAATACTAGCTAAAGCATTAACTTTTATATTTTTTGCCATATCTAAAATTATTTCTCCCTTATTTTATTCTAAAAGCATCTAATAGATGTGATTTATATTCAATTTCCGCATCTGAAGGTTTTTGCATATAATCTCCATAAAATTGAGTTAAAATCTTATCATAATTCTTAGGAGCAGGTACCATCATATCTTCAAAAGGCAATTCTATTAATTCTTCATAAGTTCCTGTTTCAAAAACCTCCTTCATTCCGGTTTTATCAAGCCCAATAGCACCCTCATAAATTCCATTTTTATCAACATATTTTTCAACTAATTTTTCAATTTTCTTTGTAAAATATCTCGGATTTACAAATGCCAACAAATACCAGAAGACAACTCTGCAAAAATCTTTTATTCTGCTATCTTTATGAATTATATATTTTTTCTTTATGAAGCAAATATGTTTCAAAGTTACCATCAAATGTGCTTTTTTAACAAAATTTAAGTCATTAAATTTATCAATCGGAAATACATCAACAAAAACATTGCTGTCTTTTCTATTTCTCTTTACATTATCTTCCAACAGAGTGTGCTTATCTATAACAACAAAAAAGTTTTGAAAATACCAATCACTGTTGTCCTTGGATAAAATTGTATATCTTTCATTATTTTCTTCAATTACAGCTCTTTGAAATTTTTCATAATCTTCTCTATACATTGCAACATCTATGTCATCATCCCAAGGAATAAAGCCCTTATGTCTTACCGCTCCAAGTAATGTTCCATAACTTACAAAATATTTTATATTATACTTTTTACAAACATAGTCGATGAACTTTAAAATATTTAATTCATAATTTTTTAGCTCATCAACTGTAAGTCTCTCTTTCATCTTAATCTCCTAATCTATATAATAAGCTTTAATTTCATGAGGATATACTCTCTTTTCAACAGGTGGAAATTCCATATAATCTCCATAATATTTTCTCAAAATTTCATCATATTTCTTCGGTGCAAAAAAATGACAATCTTCAAAATCAAGCTCTATTAATTCTTCAAAAGGATTATAGTCAAACATATCAACATATTTCCACTTTGAACAACCTATAAGCCCTAAATATTTCCCTCTATCTTTAGCATTTGCTTCAACAATTTTCTTGATTTTCTTAGCAAAATATCTAGGTGAAACTGGTTTTAAAACTGTCCAGAAAAATCTCCTAATAAAATCCTTTAATTTACTATCACCATATTGAATATTTTCTTTTTTCGAAAAAGATAGAAGTTTAAAACTTTCTAACTTATATATCTTTTCAATTATACTTAAATCATCGAAGAAATCCATAGGAAAAATATCAATAAAAATTCCTGAATCATAAGTCTTATAATTTCTTCCATCTTCAATTCTAGTCTTTGAATTTACAACTTTAATAAAGTTATTATAATATTTGTCATTTAGTTCCAAAGATAAAATTTTATAAATTCCATCATCTTTTGAAAATAAATCTATAAACTTTTCATAGTCTTTTCTAAACATACAAATATCTATATCGTCATCCCAAGGAATAAATCCTTTATGTCTTACTGCTCCAATCAACGTTCCGTAATTTATAAAATATTTTATATCATTTTTAACACAAAAATCATGAACATATTTCAAAATTTCAAGCTCTATGGATTTTATTTTGTCCATAGAAAGATATTTTTTTTCCATTAAGTATTTACTCCTTTTTTCTTTAAATCTTGTAAAAGTAAAAATCTATATAATTTAACATTTAATTTTAACATTAATACAGCTATTCTTCTACCTTTTCTGAAATTTTTATTTTTAAAAATTCTCCAAAAGTTTTTCTTGAAAAATCCTAAAACTTCTCTATATTCTTTAATTTCTTTATAATCCTTAATCATTAACATTTTATCAAAAACCATAAAATGGGCATAGGAAAGTCTAAAAAAAGCATATTCCAAAAGAGAAGGAATTTCTTTATTTATATAGTCATAAAAATTCGAATAAATTTCTATGCAATTCATATTTTTTATAGTATATGGCTTTGTCGTAATACTATTTTCTCTGTGAAAATAATAATAATAAGGCTTTGTAGTTACAACATATTTTTTAGCATATTTTACAAGCTCAAATTGATAAAAAGCATCTTCATATATTTTACCTACAGGAAAAGAAATTTTACTAGCAATTTCATAAGTTATAAGTTTATTACAGATGGTGCCAGGAATTTTTTCTCCGATAAAATATTCCTTTAAGAATCTGTCCTTTTCACAACAAAAATAGATTTCTTCCTTACACTGTGGAGATTGATTGTCGGAATAAACATTATAAACCCCACAAACAGATACATCTGCATCTTCAGCTTTTATATTTTTATAAAGTTCTTCAACCATTCCCTCTGCAATATAATCGTCGGAATCTATAAATAATACATATTTTCCTGTAGCAAATTGTATTCCATGATTTCTTGCACTGGATAATCCGCCATTTTCTTTAGTGTAAAGTTTTGCTCTATTTTCATTTTCTACAAATTCTTTACAAATATTTTCGCTATTATCTGTAGCTCCATCATTAACTATAATAATCTCTATATTTTTATATGTTTGATTTGAAATTGACTCCAAACATTTTTTCACATATTTTTCTACATTATATACAGGTACAATAACACTTATCTTGTCCATAATTCTCCTCTATATTAAAACCAAAAATTATAATGTCAATACAAATTATACTATAAATCCTTAAAATTTACAATTTTTCACAAAAAAAATAAAGGAGATGTAAAATCTCCTTAAAAATTTACTTCTCTTTTAACTTTGCAAATAAAATTCTTCTTGCTGAATTATCATTTGGTGTCTTACAAGTTACAAGCATTAAAAGTTTTGTATTTTCATCAATTTTATCAACTTCTTCTTTTGGAATATGTTTAGTTAATTCTTTTTTCATTGCATTTACATCTTCATTTCTCTTTGATGTTAGCTCATACAAAGGCGTATTTGGATCGACTAAATCAACTCCTAAGACTTCATATTCCATTTTACCTTTTTCCGTATAAAGATAAAATGTTTTATGACTTTCTAAAAATGATTTATCTTCAAATTTTTGCAATGCATAAAATTTAGTTTTATCCCAAACATTATGTCCAAAAATATAACTAATTCTATCTGAAAAATCAGGTTTATTATACATATCTAAGAACAATGTTCCAGTTACAGGATAAGTTTTTTTATCAAAATCTCTCCAAAGATAGTAATCATTGTCCTTACCTTGAACCAAAGGCTCATCAATATTAGTATCTGGAACTTCCAACCAACCGATTGAATCGGAGTTTAACTTTTTAAGTTCTTTTAAATTTACAACTTTTTTTACTGTTGTATTTTTTTCACTAGCATTAGCTGAATCATCTTTAAAAACAGATTTTTTTAAACTGGATAAGTTTTGTCCTGCTTTATATGATCCATAATAGTCTTTAATTACATTTCCTGCTGAATAAATAAAAAGTCCCAAACATATTACAAATAATATGTTCCAAAACCATTTTTGTCCCTTACTTTGTTTTTTCTTTTTCTTTACAATTACACCTTTATCTTTCATAATCTTATATCCTTTCATAAGTATAGAAAGCTAATTTTGGATTTTCACTTTCCCCATTAATTTTTTCAGTAACTTTCCAAATCTCTTCATCAATTTTAGGAAAATGACTGTCTGCATCTACTATTTCTTTTTCTTCATATTTTGTAACATACATCTTTGAACAAAAATCAATTAATTGCTTATAAATACTCATACCTCCACAAACCAAAAACTTTTCGCTTGGATTTTCTTTTACAAAAACAATCAAATCTTCTATACTTTTAAATACTGATACCCCATCAAAAGAAAAATCACTCTTTGTCAACACAATATTTTTTCTTTTTGGAAGAGGCTTTGTTTTAAAGCCTTCAAAAGTTTTTCTTCCACAAATTATTGAATTTCCACAAGTTTTTTCCTTAAAGAAATTCATATCTTCCTTTAAGAAGTATAATAAATTATTGTCTTTCCCTATTGCATTACTCTTTTCAGTTATTGCAACTATTAAATATAAATTTTCTAATACCATATATTCTTCCTTTTTTATTTTTTTCTTTTTACAATAGTATACCATAATTCCATTATGATAACAAAATTAAAGTAAATTATGGTGAAATAAAATTTTTATTTTAGATTAATCTATTGTAATTCTTATTATATCATATTTCGCCTTAAATTACCTTAAAAAAACTTATCTAAATAAATTTTAGATGAATTTAGAGCAAAGAAGAAACTACAATAACAACCTAAAACTAAATATCACCCAAGCGAAGGAGGTTTCCTAATTACAGGAAATCTTTTTTGTACAAGTCAAAAGGAGGAACTAAATGGCAGAAAATGAGAAAACAGATATTAAAGAAATACAGACAGAAGAACATAAAAGGCCTGATGATATTTTAACAAAGAAGATAAACGGAAAGACCTTTGTAACAGAGATATATTTTGATAAAAAAAGTAAAGAAACATTTCAAGATAAGCTGTTTAAGGTAAT
>NZ_KQ960148.1:137711-156510 GCF_001553085.1 Parvimonas sp. KA00067
CAAGATAAGCTGTTTAAGGTAATACATTCTAAAAAGAATTAATAAACAATAAATAGGTTGACCACTCCTACAATATGAAAAAACGAAAAAATAATTGACGCCAGATAAAAAGTGATAGAAAAAACAACTAAAAAGTAGTATAATAAAGTAAAGTATAGTTATACTTAAAAACAAAGTAATTGGAGGAATAGAAAAATGGGTTTATTCGGACTGTTTGGAGGAAAAAAAGAAGTTGAACTAGATAAAGCAAAAAGTGATGGAAACAAGTCGTTGATGAGAGAAATCTTTGATAGTAAAGTAGATAATGGCTCAGAATATAAAATAATCTATGCTTATTCAGAAGATATAGGTGGAGCTAATTTTGCGGTACTTCGTACTGTTTCCTATAAGTACAGAAGTTTTATACTTGGCTATAAAAAAAGCGATTTAAGTTTAGTTTTTCTTGAGGTAAGCCCTGATTTAACTCAGGTTGGTGAAGAACTTCTTTATAGACCACAAGATGTAAAGAAAACTAATTTCACCAAGATGGTAGGTTCCTATTATCTACAATACGGAAACTCATTCAAGAAAGAATTTTTCAACTTTTTTGTTCCTAAGACTATTGACGATATAGTAAATCACGATTGGTATGACGAAGAAACATTCACTTACATTGACCAAAGAGAAGAACACAGTGACTGGGTTGAGTTTTGGAGTAAATTTTGCAACTAAAAGGTAAAGTATAATGAGTATGTTACCAAATTATATTTTGACTTTTATATTTTCAGTGTTTCTCATATATAGCTATATCAATATAAAAGTAAAAAAATCTAAAGTTAGTAACGGATGTCTTTATAAAATAGGCATAGTTGTTGCAGTATTGCTACTTGGAATGTCTATTTACGGTATCCTATTTAATATTCCATTAGGACAAGTGCAATTTTTAATAGAAAATAGCTTCAAATAAAAAATAGATATATGAAACAGTAAATCAAATTCAGTTTACTGTTTTTTCTTTACTCAAAAATAAAAAGAAAGAAAACGAGAAAATGAAAAACATAGAAGAAAAAAATTTAATGGCAGATGAAGAAATTAAGCATCTCTAAAACAAAGAAGATATTGAGAATGAAAAAAGGTAGTAACGACCTCATTTTAGGTCTATGTACTACCTTTCAATTTAATATAAAATGTAATTAATTTTGAAAATGAATTATTTTTCCCTTTGGTTCTGTTTCTTTTATGTCTATTAGTTTAAGTTTTACAACTTTTCCACTTTTGTAATTATCGATTATTACCTCTCCAACCATTTCATACCATTTTTGTGGCTCAGGATATTTTCCATCTGTAATATACTCAAAACCAATTACGCTGTCATTGTAACAACAACCAGGTCCTTCACGCAAAATTGCATAAATCACTTCTCCTGTATCTTTATCTTCAAATCTACTATTTTGTCCGGATATTCTAACTTTTTTACCAACATATTCATCTTTATTTATATAAATATCATTTACAAGAGCTAAAAAAATTCCGTCAGAAATATTTATTATTCCGTCTTTAGATTCAGCATCTCTTTTTTCATTCAGTTGTTCTTTTGTAAGTTCATCTTTTTTTTCCGGTTTTACATATTCATCTTTTGAATTGTCTTTATTTTGATGTCTTTCAATTTTATAATCATCAGGATTTTGATTTTTATCTGTTCCTGCATTTTCAGGGTCTTTTTTTACAGCACTTTGTATATCATTTTTATTTTCTTTGTTTTTCACAAATTTAGAATTATTGTTACTATTCTCTTTTGAACAAGAACAAAGTAATAAGCAAGATAAAGCTAAGCTAAATATTTTTTTATTCATGAATAAACCTCCCTACTATACTGGCTAAGATAAATAAAACTAAATTAACCAGCACTACACTTGCACCTGTTGGCGTTGAGTATATATACGATAAAGTTATTCCTATGAATAGTGCTATTGCTGAAATTATAACCGAAGAGATGACAACGACTTTATAGCTTTTGAAAAGCCTCATTGATGTCATCGCAGGGAATATAATCAAGCAAGAGATTAACATACTTCCCATAAATTTCATTCCTATAACTATGGTTACAGAAATCAAAATTGTAACTAAAGTATTATATAAATTTACATTTACACCACTTGCCTTTGCAAAGTCCTCATCAATAGTAATCGTATAGATTTTATTATACAACAATATATAAGAAATTAAAACTACTATTCCCAATACAAAGCTGATATACATATCACTTCTTTTCATAATAAGTATACTACCGAATAAGTAATTACAAACGTCAACATTAAGTCCCTTAGTTATTGCAGTAAAAGTTACCCCGATTGAAACGGAAACACAGCTTAAAAGAGCAATTGCAGTATCACTACTTATATTATATTTTTCTCCGTATTTTAAAAGGATAATTCCTGCAATAATTACTATCGGCATAGAAAATTCCATTGGAGAAATATCAAATGAAAGTGCTATTGAAAGTGCTGCAAATGAAACATTTGAAAGTCCAACACCTATCATTGAATATCTTTTTAAAACTAAAGTTATTCCAAGTAATGCAGAACTTATTGAAATCAAAAGTCCAACGAAAATAGCTTTTACCATAAAGGGATAACTTAACATTTCTGAAATTAAACTAATCAAATTTTATTTCCCCCTTTTCAAAACTTTCCAAAACATTGTCTATGACTTTATTTTCTTTTCCTAAAATCAAAGCCTTGTTAGAATATTTAAAAGCCTCTTCGTCATGACTTATCATAACGACAGTAAGTCCCTCTTTATTCAATTTTTCTAAAACTTCATATAACATTTTTCTAACATTTATATCTAAAGAATTTGTAGGTTCGTCCAAAAAAATAATTTTTTCAGAAACACAAAGGCATCTGCAAAGCAAAACTCTTTGTCTTTGTCCAATAGACAATGCACTTATGCTCTTATCTTTAATTTCCCAAAGATTTAATTTTTTTAAGTTTTCCTTAACTATATCCTTATCTTTTGAACTGTAAAAAAATTTCGAATAGACAGCTCTTGAAGATAAAACAAATTCCCATATTGTTGATGGGAATTCTTTTTTTAATAAAACTTCTTGGGACATATATCCACAAACTTTAAAATTTTTCACGATATTTCCTGAAGAAATATTTTTTAAACCTAAAATTCCTTTCAACAAAGTAGATTTTCCAACTCCATTTTTTCCTAAGATGAGGAAGAAATCTCCCTCATCAACGGAAAAACTAAGATTTTCAATTATCTTATTATTCTTGTAAGAAATTTCTAAATTCTCACAAGTTAAAATTTTTTCTTTCATTAATTAAGTCCTTCTTTTAGTGCCTCAACATTTTGTTTCATAAGGTCAATATAAGTTACACCCTTATCAAATTCATCTTTTGTTACAGTATGAATTGAGTGTAAAAGTTTAACTTTAGCACCTGAGTCCTTTGCAACAGTTTGAGCCATTTCTCCTTTACCCATTTCTATATGGTAAACAACCGGAATTTTATTTTCCTTTACATAATCAACCATTTTCTTTATTTGTCCGGCACTTGCAGTTGATTCAACACTACAACCTGAGAATAATGCACGATATTCTAAACCTAAATCGTTGAACAAATATCTGAATGGAAATCTGTCGGCAATAACAACTTTTTTGATTTTTGCATTAGCAACAACATCTTTCAATTCCTTATTAACTTCTTCTAATTGTTTAATATATTTTTCTGCATTTTCTTTGTAAAAACTTGCATTTGCAGAATCTTTTTCTATAAGACTATTTGTAATAGATTTTACCATTGCAATGGCATTTGTTGGAGAAGTCCAAAAATGTGGGTCCAACTCAACTTCTTCTCCATTACCATGATGATGGTGATGATGTTCACCGTCTTTATGTTCATGTTCATGGTCATGTTCGTGATCATGGTCATGTTCGTGATCATGGTCATGGTCATGTTCGTGATCATGGTCATGCTTTTCTTCATCTTCACATTCTGTACAAGTTTCATGTTCTTTATGCTTATGAGAATGTTCTTCTCCTTCGTGATGATGTTCATGTTTCATTCCTTCGACAGTTTCTTCTTCAAGTTGTTGAATACCATCTGTAAGTTTTACAACTTTTTTATCTTTCATATCAACACTCTTTGTCAAAGTTTCAACCCATTTATCATGAGAAGTACCACCATAGATAAAAACATCTGCATTTTCAACAGTTTTTATATCTTGTGGAGTTGGACTGAATGAATGAACATCAACTCCCGGCTTTATCATTAATTGTAAATCAATTTTATCCCCTGCGATAGCTCTTGTTATATCATATTCTGGAAAAATTGTCGTTACAACTTTTAATTTATTTTTAGAATTATCTTCTCCTTTTTTATTTTCAGTTTTTGCACTACAACCGGTTAAAAATACTACCCCTGCTAAAGATAAACCAAAAATTTTTTTTAAAATATTTTTCATATTATTACCCCCTATTTGAAAAAATTTTGAAGTTAGAAAATTTAAAATGTTTCTAACGCCTCTATATTGTAACACAAAAACAAAAAATAATCTATACAAATAAGAATAATTTTTATTTACAAATTTATAAATAAAAAGATCGACTAAAAATCGACCTTTTCTATTAAAATATTATCTTATTGCACAAACAATAGCTAATATGGTAACAATATTAATACAATTTTTAAATTTTAAAAGTTTTTTACAAATAATAACCTTATCTTATATAAATTTATAATTCGATTTATATTGTTACAATTTAATTATGGTAGTTTTAAATAAAATAAAAGATGTATTTTTAACCTTTAAA
Organism: Parvimonas sp. KA00067; assembly: GCF_001553085.1. Taxonomy (NCBI): domain Bacteria; kingdom Bacillati; phylum Bacillota; class Tissierellia; order Tissierellales; family Peptoniphilaceae; genus Parvimonas; species Parvimonas sp. KA00067. The sequence goes on from NZ_KQ960148.1 coordinate 142,513, forward strand.
ATATAAAATTTTTGTGATATACTTATTAATAAGTATTTAATACATTTATGGAGGTGTATTGTGAAGAGAAATTTTAATGAGTATAATATTTCTATTTTATCAGATTTTTATGAATATACTATGGCTCAAGGGTATTTCAACGAAAAATTGGACAACAAAATTACATATTTTGATATTTTTTACAGAAGTAATCCTGATAATGCAAGTTATGCAATTTTTTCAGGCTTAGAGCATTTGGTTGAAATTCTTAATTCAATGAAATTTAATGATGAAGATATTGAATATTTTAAATCTTTAAATACTTTTGATGATAAGTTTTTGAATTTTTTAAAGAATTTTAAGTTTGAATGTGATATTTGGTCTGTTCCTGAAGGTAGTGTAATCTTCCCTAAAGAACCGATAATGACTGTTAGAGGTCCTGCCGTTCAAGCTCAATTAATCGAAACTATTGCTTTATTAGTAATCAATCACGAAAGTCTAATCGCAACAAAATCAAATAGAATAAAGAGAGCTGCAAAAGGTAGAGCTGTTATGGAATTCGGTGCAAGACGTGCTCATGGAATTGACGCTGCAGTTTATGGAGCAAAAGCTTCATACATTGCAGGTCTTTGTGGAACTTCAAATGTTTTAACGGGAAAATTATTTGACATTCCTGTTCTTGGTACTATGGCCCACGCTTGGGTACAAATGTTTGATACCGAACTTGATGCTTTTAAAGCATTTGCAAAGTCTTTTCCTAACAACTGTGTTATACTTGTTGATACATATAACACTTTAAAATCAGGTATTCCAAATGCAATAAAAACTTTTGATGAAGTTTTAAAGCCAATGGGAATTAGACCGAAAGGAATTAGACTTGATAGTGGCGACTTGGCTTATCTTTCAAAACAAGCAAGAAAAATGTTAGATGATGCAGGGTATGAAGATGCACAAATAGTCGTTTCAAATTCTCTTGATGAATATACAATTAGAGATTTGTTACATCAAGACGCAAAGATTGATTCATTCGGTATCGGAGAAAGACTTATAACTTCAAAGACTCACCCAGTTTTTGGTGGTGTTTATAAATTAGTTGCAGTTGAAGAAGACGGAAAAATTATTCCTAAGATAAAAGTTTCAGAAAATGTTGATAAGATTACAACACCGGGCTTTAAAAATCTATACAGAATTTACGATAGAAAAACAAATAAAGCTGAAGCTGATTTAATTACATTGTTTGACGAAAAAATTGATGAAACAAAACCTATTTCAATTTTCCACCCAATCTATACTTGGAAAACTACAACTTACGAAGATTATATTTTAAGACCTATGTTAAAACAAATTTTTAATAAAGGAAAATTAATTTACGATTTACCCGATATTGAAGAAGTTAAAAAATATTGTGAAAGTGAAGTTGAAAGCCTTTGGGAAGAATTTAAAAGATTTGACAATCCACATATCTACAAAGTTGACCTTTCTAAAGATTTGTGGGAATTAAAAAATGATTTATTAAAACAAACAATTGAAATGTCAAAGAAAAATTAGAACCTTTTGGTTCTATTTTTTTAGCATAAAAAATTATTGACAATTTTATCAAATTTTGTTACCATACTGTATATTATAATAATACTAAACACTAATTAGTATAAATTTAGGAGGAGCTACTTTGGATAAAAAAGAAAATGTCTTTATAATCGGTCATAGAAATCCTGATACCGACTCAATCTGTTCTGCAATTTCTTATGCATATTTAAAGAATAAAATAGAAAATTCAAACTACATACCAATGAGAGCCGGAGAAATCAATGAAGAAACAAGTTTTGTATTAAAACATTTTAATTGTAAAGTTCCGGACCTAATCACTGATGTTGGAACGCAAGTCAAGGACTTGGAGATTTCTTCTGTAGATGGAATATCAGAAAATATTTCATTAAAAAAAGCATGGAATATTATGGAAGATAAGTTCAAAGCCACTCTTGTTGTTACAGATAAAGATAACAAATTGGACGGAATAATTACTCTTGAAGATATAGCAACTTCATATATGAATATTTATGAATCTAATACACTTGCTACTGCAAAAACGCCTTATGAAAATGTAATTGAGACAATCAACGGAACTTTGATAACCGGCGATGTAAATCAAATTATAGAAAAGGGAAAAGTTTTTATTGCAACTGCAAACCCCGACCTTATGGAAGAATATATAGAAAAATATGATGTTGTAATAACGGGAAATAGATATGAATCACAACTTTGTGCCATTGAAATGGGTGCATCTTGTATAATCATCTGCGAGGGTGCAAAAGTTTCTAAAACTATCACAAATCTTGCAAAAGATAGAAATTGTTTGATTATAACAACAAATTTTGACACTTTTACTGTTGCACGTTTGATTCACCAAAGTATTCCTGTTAGTTTTTTCAAGCAAAAAAAGAATTTAATAACTTTTAAACTAGACGACTTTACAAACAACATAAAAGACATAATGACTAAAAACAGGCGCCGAGATTTCCCTATTTTAAAAGATGACGGAACATATATCGGTATGATTTCAAGAAGAAATTTAATCTCCCCAAAAAGAAAAAAGGTTATAATTGTGGACCATAACGAGGTTTCTCAAGCGGTTAAAAATATCGAAGAGGCTGAAATTTTAGAAATTATTGACCACCATAGAATTGGAACCTTAGAAACAGTGGCGCCAGCTTATTTCAGAAATCAACCCGTTGGTTGTACTTCAACTATAATCTACCAAATGTTTGTAGAAAACAATGTAGAAATTCCAAGAGAAATAGCAGGTTTAATGTGTTCGGCAATAATTTCCGATACACTTCTTTTCCGTTCTCCAACTTGTACAGCACTTGATGAGCAAACGGCTAAAAAACTTGCAGAAATTTCTAAAATAAATCTTGAAGAATATGCTTTTAATATGTTTAGAGCTGGTAGCGACCTTACTCAAAAAAGTGCTGAAGAAATTTCAAAACAAGACTTTAAGAAATTTACGATTCAAGATGTGTCATTTGGAGTTGGACAAATAAATTCAATGAACTATGATGAAGAAAAAGTTATTTCTGAAAAATTAAGTGAATATCTTCAAAAATTTAGAAAAGAACAAAATTTAGATATGATATTCTTTATGATTACAAATATTTTAGATAAAAATACAAGATTAATCTATTTCGGAAAAGATAGCAAGGAATTAGTTGAAAAATCATTTAATGTAGAGGCAGGAGAAAGCTCTTGCATATTAAAAAATGTAGTTTCAAGAAAAAAACAATTAATTCCTCAATTTGCAATAACATTACAAGGAGAATAATATTACGACATAAAAATAGCGACTATGAAAGTCGCTATTTTTACGTTTTCTTTTATAACCTTTTTAATAATCTTTTAAATAGTTTCACATCTATTAGATAAGAAATTACTGTTGATATTGAAATTATAACAACATTTGCTAGAACTATATAAGGTAATTCGTAATTCCATTGGGAAAGTTTAACTGTTAAAAATATTATTAAGGCATATAGTCCATAATTTATTAAGATTGAAACAAATACATTTATTCCACCAGCGCCACCATTTAACGCCTCTTTTGGTGTTTTCCAATCAAAATATGGATTTATCAATCCTAAAATCATATTCAAACTTCCACTTGTGAATAATGTTAAAGCCATTCCAAGTAAAACTGCTATATAGCAAAGAGGATTAAAAACATAAATCAACATAGAAAGCACCACAATAACAAAAACTGTTACAAAATGTAATGCTTGACAAGCAAATATTCTTGGAAGTATATGTGTATTAACATTTATCGGTGCACTTGCCAATATCCAAAAAGATTTTCCCTCTCTTGAAACAGAGCTTGTCGTAAGTGAAGAAAGTCCACAGAAAAGTCCAAATATAGCACCAACTCCAAATGCAGCAGAAACCATATATCCAATAGATACATTAGCTAAAAATAGATTCAAAGCCATATTTATTTGCTCTTTCTCTGAAATTCCATAAAATACTCCAATACAAGCTCCAACAACTAACATTATATCTATTATAACTATTTGCATAAAATATGTTGGTGTTGTTATTATTTCGTAAAATTCTTTTTTGAATAATACCATAAATTTATATTGTCTTCCTTGTGAAACTCCTTGTTTCTTTCTCTTTTCGATAACTGCTTTACTTTCTTTTGAAACCACATTTACACTTCTTAAAATTTCAAGATAGTTTCTTTGTGCAAAAAATTTCAAAACAAATGAAAGTGCCAAACAGATAACTAAACCAATTCCTAAGTTTGTAATTGACGTAACTATATCATTTGAAAGAATTATTTTTTTTATCCACATTACAAAGAAGAACACTTTAGATAATTTACCTTCAACATCTTTAAGCACTTCTGTAACTGTAAGTCCCAAAGATGGATTTGATGCAGTTTGTGTAAATACCATATAAGCCCCAAATAAACCAAGTGCAAATACTCCATAGATTAATTTCAAAAATCTATTGAATATTTTACTTGTTCTTACCAATTTACCAAAAATAATTATTATAACACCTGTTAAAAGAATCGCTTGTAGATTAAGTAAAAACAATCCTAAGAATGTAAAGATATAAAACTCAATACTCTTGCCAAGTGTATAACCTGTTATACCAAATGCAATTATAAAAATCAAAAAGAATGATATGAAAAATGTAATTGCTAAAGAGTATATTCTTGATAAAAATATATCGCTACCTGAAACCGGTAAAGACAATAATATTTCAGTTTCATTATTCTTTTCAATAAAAACAAATGCCGTTGCCAAAGACAAAAATACAGTTACAACAAATATTCCAACAGAAAAAGTTGTTAAGTATGCACTACCTACATCTGTCTTTAAATATCCGGCAAAAAATTTACCAAGTTTAGGAGCTCCCCAAACAAATAAGCCCAATATAAACAATACAGACATTATTCCTTGAAAACCAGCTGACTTTTTACCTTTAAGTTTCAAATTTTGCTTTATAGATAAAATTGCAAAAAAATCTATGGAAACAAAATATTTAATTAAAGTCCATAATTTAGATTTATTCATTATCTGTCAACTCCAAGAAGATTTTTTCTAAATCTTCATTTGAATTTTCTTCAGTCTTAAGTTCAGATAATTTACCACAAAATGCAATTTTTCCTTTATTTATTATGACTAATTTATCACAAATCTTTTCTGCAACTTCCATAACATGAGTTGAAAAAATTACAGTATTTCCACTATCAGCAAATTCTCTCAAGATAGTTTTTAAGTTAAAAGAAGTTTTTACATCAAGACCAACCATAGGCTCGTCAAGAATTAAAACCTTAGGAGAAGTAATTAATGCACCGATTAAAACTAATTTTTGACGCATACCATGTGAATAACTTTCTATTGTACTGTAAATAGCATCTCCAAGTTCTAATTTTTTATTGTACTCTTCAATTTTTTCTTTTCTAACCTTTTCATCTATACCATAAATATCAGCAATAAAATTCAAATATTTTATCCCTGTCATTTTTGTATAAATATCTGGATTGTCAGGAACATAACTAATCATTTCCTTAACTTTTATAGAATTTTCAAGAGTATCAACTCCGTTAACTGTAATTTTACCTTCAGTTTGTTCTAAAATTCCAACTAACATTTTTAAACTTGTACTCTTTCCTGCCCCATTTGGACCTAGAAATCCAAAAATTTCTCCCTCGTCAATCTTGAAACTAACATTATCAACAGCCTTAACACCTTTAGAAAAAACTTTTGATACATTTTTGAATTCAATCATTCAAAATCCCTCCTTTTTCAATTTGAACAATTTTTTCATTTGAGTTAATTGTTTAAAACTAAATCAAGCAAAAAAATCGTTCATATATATTTTACATAATTACAAATAAAAAAGCAACTATTAATCAAATAGTTGTTTAAATTTTTTTCGTTTTACTGTAATCCTTTAATAAATTTTAAGTCATTTAAATTCTTTTTAAATATTCCTCTGTAAGGTTGTTCAAAGTAAATATATTCTTTTTCTGTATATTTTTTAGTTTTATAAATATATAATTTTGACGGATTATCTTTAGAAACTTTGTGGTAAAATTCAACTTTAAAATACATATCCACATTTACAGGCTCATCTTGAATGGATTCATCTTTAGTTTTTGTTGCTCCTGAAATTTCATCTACAAAATTTTTTATTTCTTCTTGATTTTCGATTTTCAAAATTTCTTTTTCATCTATTTTGTTCATAACTCTTACAACTTTAATATAATCTAAATCAGCCGGTTTTGGAAGTACAATCTTATCTCTTCCACAAGCTGAAAGTAAAGTCAAACAAAATAGAAGAACTAAATATTTTTTAAAATTTTTCATAAAAATCTCCTAAAACTTATTTCTTTCTTGAATTTCCTGTTTTGTAATCTATTTCTATATTTGGTTGAACGTTAAAACAATATACATTAAACTTAACAGCTTTTCCATTATCTTCAATAGAAATTGCCTCCATTTGAACACCTCTTGCAACAAGTTCATTTCCAACAAAAATAGGTGTTACTCTGTATCTTACATGATGATTTGTTTCTTTAACATAATCTGCAATCATATTTTCAAAAGGTAACATTCCTTTCGTATTCAAGTATCTTGTTCCGGTTATAAGATTTCTTTTGTTTGCATTTTCTCCTGCAAGTTGAAAACCAATCAAATGGCAACGGTTATACAAACTTTTCCCGTCAATTCCGTTGTATTTTATAGATTTCCAACCACTAGGCTTAACTGAAGAAATATTTTCTCTTTTTGAAGTTGGCATCAAATCTTTGCCAATGATAGAATCAGCAACTCCACATCTTTTTAAGCTGTCAAGCTCTGAATATTTTTCAAAAGACTTTGTAACAAGTTCACTTTTTTCAAAATTCGGCTCGTTGTTATTTATAACTACATACGGTTTTCCTTTATATTCAGGTAAATTATTTATATCAAGCCCAACTATATTAGTTACTTTGCTTTCCTTAATTTCTTTTTTTATGTAATTACGATAGACAAATGTTCCTAATATTATAACAACAAAAATGGCCATTCTAAATAATAAATTTTTGTCTTTTCTACTCATTATTGTTCTCCCTTTTAAATATCTTTCTAGTTATCTTTTCGTGGCTTTTCCCTTCAAACTCAAAACTTTCCTTTTCTTTCCAATTTGGCTTTAAAAATTCTTCAAAAGTTTCATCAAAAGGATAATCTCTATTCCAAAAATAACAAATTATCTCATCAACAAAAGGTAAAAATCTTTCTAATTCTTCTCCTTCATACAAAAAAACAGAATCTTCTAAAATTTCAGTTTTTTCAGAAATAATTTCAAAGTTAAATTCAAAGTCTTGATATAAGTCAAAACTATTTTCTGTTAAGAAAAATTTTGAATTTCCAATCAATTCAAAAAGATTTTTTCTTTGCAATTCATCTTGACTTTGTCTTTTACCAAAAAAACTAATTCCATTATTCTTATCCAAACAAACAACTAATTTCATTTACTTTTCTTTTCACTCCTCAAATTTTTGAAAAAATCTTGTAAAATATCCAAACATTCCTTTTCCAAAACTCCTGTTTCAACTATCGACCTGTGATTAAGTTCCTGTCTATCCAATACATTTTCAATTGAGCCACAAAAGCCACGCTTAATATCCATTGCCCCGATGACAACTCTCTTTATCCGGCTATTTACAATCGCACCAGCACACATACAACAAGGCTCAAGAGTTACAAAAAGCTCCGTATCTTCAAGCCTGAAATCTCCAAGTTTTTGTCCAGCTTTGTTAATCGCAACAATCTCTGCGTGATAAACTCCACTTTTTTTACTTAAAACCTGATTATGTCCTCTTGCAATTACTTTATCATCTTTAACAACTACACAACCGACCGGTACTTCTCCCTTATCATAAGCCTTCTTTGCCTCTTTTAAAGCAAGGCTCATAAAATACTTATCTCTATTCATAAAACTTATCCAAATCAAAAATCACAAAATTTTCCAATTTATCTAAATTATCTATAATTGGATTACCCGCTTTTTTTAATACTGCAAAAATACGATTTTTTTCAAAAAGAGAAAGCAATTTTTTTGAATATTCTCTTAAGTGTAATTCCTTATTTCCAATTTCATCAAAAATTAAAATATCATTATCTTTAAAACCTTCCATAAACTCAAAACTTTTTTTCAAAAAAACATCATCAAAAAATTCCATTTCGTTTTTTCTTTCTCCGATTACAAATCTTTCATCAGTTCCATATCTAAAAAGCTCAATTCTAAATAAATCAGTTATAACAAGTTCGGTCATAATTCCATCAATTTTTGAATCCTTGTAATATTTTTCTATAAAAGCTTTTAAAAGTGTAGTTTTCCCAACTTTTATATTTCCTGTAATAAAAATATGATTTTTTCCGTTATCTACTTTTCTTAAACTTTCAACTAAAAAATCTAAATCTTTAAAATTCGTCATACAAAATCTCCATTAAGTAAAGACCATTAGGGCTTAAAGTAACTCCCGCCTTTGTTCTGTCCTCACTTTTTAAAATATTTTTAAGTTCATTTTCACAAATCATACCTCTTCCGATATCTACAAGAGTTCCAACCATTATTCTAACTTGATTTCTGATAAAACTTTGACCCTTAATCAAAAAAATTACATCATTATTTTCTTTGTAGATTTCAAAAGACTTAATCTCCCTAACAGGATTGGTATTGTCCGTTCTAGGCCCCATAAAAGATTTAAAACTCTTTCTTCCGATAAAATTTTCCTTTGCTCTTTGCATCTTTTCAATATCTAATGGATAAGGAAAATTCGCCTTGTAATTATAATAAATCGGGTCCATAACTTCGTCTAAATTTAAAATGTATTTATAAGTTTTCATCTTTGCATCAAATCTTGCATGAAAATCTTTTGAAACCTCTTTAGAATCCAAAACTCTAACACCAACAGGCAAAAAGTGATTCAAAGCAGTTTTAAAATTTAAAACTCCAACACTACTTTCAGTATGAAAATTTATAATATGCCTTAAAGAATGAACACCCCTGTCCGTTCTTCCGGCAGAAATAATATTTATATCTTCTCCGGTAATTTTTTTCAAAGCCTTTTCAATCTCTCCTTGAACAGTTACAACATCATCTTGCTTTTGAAAACCAAAAAACAAACTACCATCATAACTTAAAGTGAGCATAATATTTCTCATAGTTCTCTCCATTCATTTAAAATTCGTAATGATTCCACATACTTACAATAATTACAGCTTTACTTTCTTCTTCAACTTTGTAAACCAGTCTATGTTGTCTATTTATTCTTCTGGAATACATTCCTTTGTAATTTCCAACAAATTTTTCATAAGTCGGCGGGGTTTGAAATGGATTTTTTGAAATCAATTTTAAAAGATTATCCACATTTTTCTTTAAGTTTGGCAAAGACTTTATTAATTCAAGATCTTTCTTTACCTTTTTACTTATAAATATCCTATATTCCATAACTATTCCCAAGAAAATTCTTCACAATCTTCAACTTTCAAATCTATCGCATAATCTAATTTTTCTTTACTTTCAGGATTAGAAATTAAATATAAAGTTTCAATCAAACCTATATACTCTTCTTCATTTATTAAAATCGCATTTCCATTTTTTGTACTTATATTTAAAATATCATTATACTCAACAGCACTTTCAACATAAGAAAATAAATTTTTTCTAAAATTTGTTATAGTTGTATTAATCATAAAACCATCTCCTTATGTACATTATACTGCACATATATATTATTGTCAACATTAAAAATATTTGATTTTTCTTAACAGTTATGATAAAATAAATTGATAAGGAGGCAGATATGAAAGAAAATTATCAACTATTGTTGGACAATATAATAAAAGAAAACGAAAAAAAAGAATACGTTCCAACACTTCTACTACATTCTTGTTGTGGCCCTTGTAGTAGCTATTGTCTTGAATATTTGTCTAACTATTTTAGAATTACAATTTTTTATTACAATCCGAATATTTATCCAAAGGAAGAATATTTTTTCAGAGTTGAAGAGCAAAGAAAACTTATCGAAAAAATAAAAGGAAAATATCCAATAAATATGGTCGTTGGAAAATATGATGTAGATAGATTTTACAGAACAGTTAAGGGAATGGAAAAGATGAGAGAAGGCTCAATCCGTTGCCATAATTGTTATGAATTAAGACTTAGAGAGGCTGGAATTTTAGCAAAAGCAGAAAATTTTGACTACTTCACGACAACACTTACTATAAGTCCACATAAAAATTCACAAATTTTAAACGAAATCGGACAAAAAGTTGCTGAAGAAATCGGAGTAAAGCACCTTCCATCTGATTTTAAAAAAAGAAATGGATATAAAAGAAGTGTAGAACTTTCATTAATGTTTGGAATGTATCGACAAGATTATTGTGGTTGCATCTTTTCAAAAATGGAAAGAGAAGAATTTAAAAAATTAAAAGAAAGCTCATAAGCTTTCTTTAGTATGTTCTCGTAGTTAAATGGATATAACAGTCCCCTCCTAAGGGACCGTTGAGGGTTCGATTCCCCCCGGGAACGCCAAAAATCAAGTACATTGTAAAATGTACTTTTTGTTTACCTTTATTATAATTTAGGAGAAAAAATGAAAAAATTTTTTAATTTTATTTTTAGTAGGATTTTCTTTATAACTTGTATGTTTTTAATACAATTAACTCTTTTAATTATATTTTTACTATATTTTAATAAATATTTTATTTATTTGTATGGTTTAAATTTAATTGTTGGTATGATTTTTACATTTATAATCATAAATGACAATATAAATCCTGCTTTTAAGATAACTTGGATATTAATTTCTATCGCCCTGCCTTTCTTAGGTGGTATAATATATCTAACTTTTGGGGAAAAACGTCTTTTGAAATCAGTTAAAAAAAGACTTTTTAACTTTTCTATAAAGTTCAAAGACTCAATGGATTTAACAAAAGATTACGATATAGAAAACTTAAATGACTCTGATATGAATGTATATAGACAAGCAAAATATGTAAATACGGCTACCGGTAGTCCGGTATTCTTTAATACTAAGACAAAATATTTTTCATCGGGGGAAAAAAGTTTTGAAGAATATTTGAATGACTTAAAGAGTGCGAAAAAATTTATTTTTATGGAATACTTTATAATTTCTGAAGGTTTTTTCTTAGATTCTGTTTTAAAAATTTTAAAAGAAAAAGCTGAAAAAGGATTAGATGTAAAAATAATTTTAGATGATGTTGGAAGTATTTTTACTCTATCCAACAAAAAAATAGAAGAAATGAAAAGCTATGGAATAAAAATTGTAGAATTTAATCAAATACATGGAATTATTTTGCCAAAACACAATAACCGAACACATAGAAAAATGACCATAATAGATGGAAAAATAGCTTATACCGGTGGAATAAATATAGCTGATGAATATATAAATGTAATCGAAAAATACGGTTACTGGAAAGATTCTGTATTAAAGCTTGAAGGACATGCCGTTGCCTCTTTTATAAATATGTTTATATCTCTCTGGGATTACTCGACAGGAGAAAATACAGATTTAAATAGCCTGTATGATAAAAAAGATATTGAAAAAAATTCAAATATAAAAGAAGAACTTGGAGTTGTAATTCCATTTTCGGAAACCCCAATTGAAGAATCTACAAGTGAGAATATGTACTTAAATATGATTAGACGTGCAAACAGATATATTTACATTACAACGCCTTATCTAATCATAACTTGGGAAATGGAAAACGCACTAATAAGCGCAGCAAAAACCGGAGTTGACGTTAGAATAATAACTCCACATATTCCAGATAAAAAATATGTACATCTACTAACACGTTCTTTTTACAAAAGACTTATTGACAACGGAGTAAAAATTTATGAGTTTGAAAAAGGATTTATTCACGCAAAAAACTTTGTTTGCGATGATGAATTTGTAGTAATAGGTAGCATAAACTTAGATTACAGAAGTCTATACCTACACTTTGAATGTGCCGTTTGGACATTCGGAACTCCAATAATAAAAGATGTAAAAAGAGATTTTGAAAGAACATTAAAAAAATCCATAGCCATTACACCAGAATGGATAAAGAAAAGAAAATTAATCACAAGAATATTACAATCACTATTAAAACTATTCGCACCATTAATGTAAAAGGAACTTGCCTAAGCAAGTTCCTCAGAGTGCAGACAAAAAAGCTCATCTAGTTTTGCTAGGTGAGCTTTTATAATGTTTATTTCTTTTCTTATAGCGTATAATTCTTTCCAAACGTACTAAAATGAGGTACTTTTTCATAAAAATCTATCCATAAAAACCATCTGTATGCTACATTTACCTCTATTTCTCTTATTGTTTGACGCATACTTTTTATTCCAAACATATATTGAATTATTGGAATTTTTATCAACATTACAGGATCTATACTCAGTCTTCCCTTATCACTTGAATATCTATCTTCTACCAAATCATAAATGAATTTAAAATCTATACACTTTTATATTTTTCTAAGTAGATGTTCCTTTGGAACTAAATCTTCCATTGATATTATTTGTACTCGATCCATCTTCTTCTTTTGTCTTGTAATCATTGAAATCCCAACCTTTATATTGATATTATTATATAATATTTTAATGATTTTATACACAAAAAAACCTGTATAACTTTTAATTATACAAGCTTTTATCTACAGTCTGTAACTATTCTTTGTAATTCTTTATATAGATTTGGAGGTGAGTTTTTCACTCACCTCCAGCACTATCATTTTGGTTACAGTTCCATTATAAATGGGTTTTGTACCTACTATTCTTCGGATTCTGACTCAAATTTTTACTTAAATATTTCAAAGTAATTTATTCTTGTTCATCTTCCTTTTTCTTCTTTGAAACATACAATCCACCTAAAGTAGATAGAGCTGCAGCAGCCATCATCATAGCTTCTGATTTAATACCTGTCTTTGGTAAGTTCTTAGATGGTTTGTCTTGTCTAGAAGGTCTAGTTGATGTATCAGCAATCTTTTCAACTAAATCACTACCTTTTATAGTGTCTTTTGATCCATCTGGATAAGTGATAGTAGCTGTACCATCTTTTCCAATTTCAACCTTTGTTCCTTGCGGGAATTTATCCTTATTAGCTTTTTCAATAGCTTCTTTAACCTTAGATTTTTCTTCATCAGTTAAGTTAGAAGGATCTTTTACTTTAGTCTTTCCTGGAACTGTTGGATCTACCTTATCAGCGATAGTCTTGTCTGATGGTTTATTATCATCGCCAGGTTTATTGTCATCGCCAGGTTTTGTTGGATTAGTTGGATTTGTAGGATCTGTTGTTCCACCTGGAGTTGTTTCAGAGTTGTTGTCATCTTGGCCTTTCTTATGACCTTCTACTGGTACTTCAAATGTTTTGTCTTTATCAAAGTCGCCGTCTTTTACTGTTACTGTGATTGGTCCATCTACGTTCTTACCTGGTGTTACTATGATATTACCATTTCCGTCGATTTCTGCTGGTACATCTTTACCGTCTTCATCTTTGGCTGATACTTTTGTATCTTTATCAGGATTGTTTACCTTTACGCCAGTGTATTGTTTGTCATCTGTTGGTTTAACTGGTTTCTTACCTGTTTCATCAACTGATGTTTTTTTGTCTTCTGGTGTTGTGTCAGAACCATTGTCGTCTCGGCCTTTCTTGTGGCCTTCAACTGGTACTTCAACTTTGACTTTTCCACCTGGTATGTCTGGATCTTCTACTGTTACTGTGATTGGTCCATCTACGTTCTTACCTGGTGTTACTACGATATTGCCATTTTTGTCGATTTCTGCTGGTACATCTTTACCATCTTCGTCTTTGGCTGATACTTTTGTATCTTTATCAGGATTGTTTACCTTTACGCCAGTGTATTGTTTGTCATCTGTTGGTTTAACTGGTTTCTTACCTGTTTCATCAACTGATGTTTTCTTGTCTTCTTGTGCTTTTGCACCTATTGTTGCGTC
>NZ_KQ960149.1:0-46223 GCF_001553085.1 Parvimonas sp. KA00067
TCTATAACTCTCAAAGGCCTCCCCTCAAGTGCCTTAATATTATATCAACCTTTACTCCTTCCGTCAATGCTCTTTTGGCATATTTTTTATCCTTTATTAATTTTTTTATGCTTTTTATTAAATTTTTTTATTAAATAACAAGGTTCTAGGGTTCTCTGTTTTGTTTGTGGCTAAAGTTAAAGAAACCAATACCATAAACATCAACTAAAAAACGAGATGATTTACATCTCGTTCATTTTAATCCCAATTTAATGTTCTTGATACAGCTTTATGCCAGCCTTTCAATTTTTCATCTCTAACCGTTTCATTCATTTTCGGTTCAAATTTTCTATCAAGTTCCCAAATTTTCTTTATTTCATCCGTACTTTCCCAAAAGCCGACTGCAAGTCCTGCAAGGAATGCACAGCCCATTGCAGTTGTTTCCAAAACTTTCGGTCTTATAACTTCCGTGTTCAACATATCGGATTGAAATTGTAATAAAAATCCGTTGGCACTTGCTCCACCATCAACTTTCAAATTTTGTATCTTTATATTTGTATCTTCTTCAATGCAATTAAAGACGTCAACGCATTGGTAGGCTATTGATTCCAAAGTGGCACGAATAATATGCTCTCTTTTCGTTCCCCTTGTAAGTCCGAACATCGCTCCTTTGGCGTTCATATCCCAATATGGAGCTCCAAGTCCGGTAAATGCCGGAACTATGTAAACTCCTTCAGTATCGTCAACTAAGTTTGCATATTGTTCAGATAGACTTGCATCGTAAAGCAATCTAAGTTCATCTCTTAACCATTGAATCCCTGCTCCTGCGATGAATATGCTTCCCTCTAAGGCATATGTTACTTCTCCGTTCAATCCCCAAGCAACTGTCGTTAAAAGTCCTTTTTTTGACTTCATCACTTCTTTTCCTATATTCATCAAAAGAAACGCTCCTGTTCCGTATGTTATCTTCGCCTCAGCTTTTTCAAAACACGCTTGTCCGAACAATGCAGATTGTTGGTCGCCAATTACAGATGCAATAGGAATTTTTGCCCCTCCAAATGTGTATTCATCTGTATGTCCGTAAACTTCACTTGAATTTTTAACTTCGGGTAACATCGCTTTTGGTATATTTAAAATCTCCAAGATTTCATCGTCCCATTGCAATGTATTTATATTAAAAAGCATAGTTCTTGAGGCATTGGAAAAGTCGGTTATATGCACCTTACCTCTTGTCAAGTTCCAAACTATCCAAGTATCAACTGTACCAAAAAGAAGTTCTCCTCTTTTGGCCCTTTCTCTTGCTCCCTCTACATTGTCAAGAATCCATTTTATTTTTGTAGCCGAAAAATAGGCATCAAGTTTTAATCCGGTTTTTTCAAAAATTAAATCTTCATATCCCTTTTCTCTCAAATCTTCGCAAATCTCGGCAGTTCTTCTACATTGCCAAACAATCGCATTATATACAGGCTTTCCGGTTTCTTTTTCCCAAACAATCGTCGTTTCTCTTTGGTTTGTTATCCCAATCGCACGAACTTCTGTCGGTCTTATAAAGTTTTTTTCCAAAACTTCCCTACAAACTCCCGATTGTGTCGCCCAAATATCCATTGCATCGTGTTCAACCCAGCCGGCTTTTGGAAAAATTTGTCTAAATTCCTTTTGTGAAACGCCTTTGATATTTCCTAAATTGTCAAACAAAATCGCTCTTGAGCTTGTCGTTCCTTGGTCAAGCGCTAATATATATCCGTCCATAAATCCTCCTAAGCTCTTATATCAACCTTCAAAATTATTCTTTTATTAATATAAGCAAGTAAAACTTGTAACACAAAAACAACAACTAAAATCACAATTGACACTATATCATTATAGTACTTTTGAATAATTGGATAAATAAATCTATATGAATAGGCCAAGGCGATAAAAATAAAAGAGTAAATGTATCTATAAAAAGTTTTATTTATGCCTTTTCCCTTTTTTATAGAGATACTTTTGTAAATCAAATTCAAAAATGTAGATATTTCTGATACAAAATTTATAGAAAAATACACAACAGCCAAATGAATAATAGTGCCGGTATCTGTAATGTTAGAAATCAAATCTCCATAAAAAATTTCATACAAAATAAAAAGCAAAAAGAACAAAACATCGTAAATTATACAACTTAAAATCCTGATAGTACTTATCCTTTTTCTGCTACAACCATTTATAAATAAGTGATTGACTATATTTTTCTTCGAGAAGATATAAGTCAAAAAGCTTGCAACAAGTATCATCCAAAAAATTTCCACATCAAAATTAACATCTATATTTAAAAATTTAGTAAATTTTAAAAATACCAATTCAAACAAAACAGAAACTAAAATCCCCATTAAAAAAGTTTTAAATAGTAATTTTAAAGAAAGTGAAAGTCCTTTTTTCATACTAATGACCTCCTTCAACCATAGTAATGGCCTCGTAAATCTCTTTTAAAGATACAGTCCTACTACCATGTGCTCTAAGTTCGTCCTCATCTTTTGCTAAAATGTATGCAATTTTGAGTTTAGAAAAGTTTTTGAGAGTTCTAATCGCCAAGACATTTTTATCCTTAACAGCTGTACTTATGAGGTCAAGAGAGCCGGAAATCGAATAAACCATCTTTTCAAGCCTTTCACGACTTTCAAAAAGCACAACCTTTTTATCCTTTATTATAATTATATAGTCAAGATAGTCGAAGAAATAATTTACATTTTTGCTATGAATTATTGGAGTGTAGCCATTTCTCTTAATATTCCCCATAAGAATATCGCTAAGTTTTCTAATATCAAGACTTGAAAGTCCGATTTCAGGCTTATTGAAAAGCAAATATTTCTTTTTCATACAAATCGTAACGATAGTTTTAAAAATCGTACAATTTTGAACATTTTCCTCAGCCTTAAATTTCTTATCCAGCTCCAGCTTAAAAGAATCACAAAGCTCCAAAGCATAAGCCAAATCAAATTCATCATTAAAATCGGCAATAAAATTCAAAACCTGTCTTAGGGTGTATCCACTATAAAACTCCATTTTAGGACACATATAGATCAAATCACGAGCATCTTCAGGCTCTTTCTCATCGATTAAAATAGTTCCATCATCTTTTAAAGTATAATTACATAAAAGATTGAAAATCGTAGTTCCACCGGAATTAATCCTACCTAAAACGCCGTAAGCCTTCCCCTCTTCAATCTGTAAATTAAAATCCTCAATAGCAACAAATTTACCATAATTC
Source organism: Parvimonas sp. KA00067 (assembly GCF_001553085.1). Lineage (NCBI taxonomy): Bacteria > Bacillati > Bacillota > Tissierellia > Tissierellales > Peptoniphilaceae > Parvimonas > Parvimonas sp. KA00067. Next base: position 3,224 of record NZ_KQ960149.1, read on the forward strand.
TTTTTTAAGTTTTTAATTTCAATCATAGCTATATTTCCTTTATAATGTCTAAAATAATACTTTTAACCACCTTACTTGACTCTGCAACAAAAGTTTCAAAATCGCAGTCTGCCTCCTCATTTGCATTGTCGGAAATAGAACGCAAAGCCAAATACTTAACATTATTCAAATGGCAAGTATGCACGATTGAACAACTTTCCATTTCACAACAAAGTGAGTTAAAGCTCTTTTTAATTCTATCCTTTATTTCTTTTTTAGCAACAAAGACATCTCCTGTCGCTATAATCCCTTTAAAAATCTTGTCCTCAGACAAAACCTTTTTAGCCTTTTCATAAGAAAGGTCAACAAGCCTTTTATCTGCAATGAATTTAACATCCCTAAGAGCAGGAATTTGTCCCATAGTGTAGCCTGCCTCGGTACAGTCAAAATCGTGGTAAAAATATTCAGTCCCTATAACCAAGTCACCAATCTTTACAGCATCATCAGTAGAACCGGCAACTCCTATATTTATAATCGTATCAGGAGAAAAATTATCTATCATACTTTGAGTGTACATCGCAGAATTTACCTTACCAACACCACAAATACCAAGAACAACGTCCTTATCATAAATATTTGCAAGATAAAAAGTAAAACCTTTAACCACCTTCTTAGTTTCGATTTTATCTATAATTTCCATTAACTCCTCATTAAGAGCACTTATAATCCCTATCATATTTCCTCCTTGTATTCTTATCTTATTAATCTTATTTTAATTATATCACAATTTTCTTTTATACAATTAATTCAAAGTAAACTATGATGAAATTAAAATAGGATTATTTCATAATCCTATTTTAATTATATCACAGTTGAAGTCTATAAAAAAGGGATATACATTGATTTTTTAGGCTTTTTTGATTTTTTTGTAGAAATTGGGTATCTAAATTTTCACCTCATAGCATATAGCAAAGCAAAGTCCCCAACTTCAGCTACTTTTCCACAAAAAAAGTGCAGAATAATCTGCACTTTTAAAATTTTATTTTCTATTTATCCACTTCTGGAGCGTCTTTAGTTAATTCAATATCAGAATTTCTAAATGGCGCTTTATCTTTTTCTGGTAATGAGATATCATACTTTTTAACTCTGTTGTTTACAAATGCTTTTGTAGTGTTAGAGAAAGTTGGAATTACGATAGCTTCGTCAGCAACTAAATACTTGCTAATTGCTTTGTAATGGTCTAATCTAACCTTAGGATCAACATTGTCTAAAGTAACAACATCTTTTAACAATTTATCCATTTCAGGAGAAGTAAATCTCATCATATTGAAATTTTCATGTTTTCCATAGAATCCTGAAGGGTCAGGGTTAGTACCTGTATTCCAAGCAGCCATGTACATATCGATTTCCGGGTCATCAGCCATAAGCTTATCATAGAATGAGTTAAATTCGATTAATCTTCCTGTTGTAAGTTCAACGTCTAAACCGATTGATTTCCATTGTTGTATAAAGAAAGTAACAGTTGGTTCTTGAGTTGCTCCAGCTTGCATTGCAGCAAATTTAATCTTTAATGGTTTACCATTTTTATCTTCTCTTATTCCGTCCCCATTTGTATCTTTGTATCCTGACTCATCAAGAAGTTTTTTAGCTCCTTCTAAATCATAAGGGATACCTTTGAAGTCTTTATCATAAATTGTAGCAAAGTATGGTGGAATGATTTGGTATAGAGGATTACTTAAATTGTTAAGTAATTTCTTATTTACAGTATCTCTATCAACAGCCATTGCCATTGCTTTTCTTAAGTTCTTATCAGCCATTTTAGCATTAGGATCTGTTACAACTTCGTTCTTTTCTTTGTCCCATTTACCTAATTTGAATGAAATGTATCCATATCCACCTGCATAGTTAGTAACAACTTTACCATTCTTTAATGATTTGAATTTTTCATATAAATCTGAACCGAATGAATCGATAATATCATATTCACCGGATTTTGTTGCAGCAACTACTTGAGCTGATGGAACTAATTTAATTTGAATTTTTGGAGTTTTTGGCTTTCCAAATGCATAATGTGGATTAGCTTCAGCTATAACTTGTTGTCCAGGTACGATTTCTTTAATTACATAAGCACCACATGATAAAGGATTCTTTCTTGTAGCGTCATGAGCTTCTTGTTCTTTAACAGGAATATCTTTGTAAATATGATCTGGAACTGGGTTAAAAGGTATTCCTTTACCCCAATATATTGAATGGTCAAATTCAATAAAGTTGATTTCTAAGTGTTTGTCATCAAGAACTTTAACACCTGAAACATCTTTAGCTTTTCCTTCATGATATTCTTTCATACCAACAACATTTAAGTAGTCAGAACCGAAACGAATACCTGTATAGTCTTTATGACCAATGATTAAGTAATATCTTAAAAAGTCCTTTGCAGTAACAGGAACTCCGTCACTCCAAGTCGCTTTTTCATGAATTGTAAGAATTGCTTTCTTTTCTTCTGGTTTGAATTCAAACTTACCTTGTCCAGTATCTCCATTTTTGAAGTCAGGGTCTGAATCGAAGAATCCTGATTGACCTATCCATTGCATAATACCCATATCAAAACCGTCTTGAGCATAAGCCTCATTAAATACGCCTTTGAAAGGTGATTCTCCAATGATACCAACCTTTAAAGTACCATTTTCAATATTTTTTCCTTCGTTTTCAACAACCGGATTTGGTTTAAATCCTTCAGCTTTCTTTTCTTCTTTTTTTCCGCCTTTAGCTCCACAACCTGAAAGTATCATTAAACTAGCTAAGGCTAAAGCTGTTAATTTTGATGCTTTTTTCATCATCATTCCTCCTTGAGAAAAATAAATATTTTCAAGATAAATCGTTTTCTAAGTTGTATAATACAAAAAATCATATATACACATTAGATGAGCTAAAATCAACATCTAATAAACATATCTTATCTTTACATCAAATATTATAGCATATAAAAAATTAAAATAAAAGGCTTTTCCCGAAAAAAATAAAATTTAATCAATATTTTAAATTTGACTACTGTATTATCACTTAACTTAATCATTTAGATTTCTATTTTAAGTGCAAAAATTTAATAATAATAATGGCTTAATTTCAACGTTACAAATGTTTGTGTTTTTGTCAATTTTTTACAAAAATAAAATTTCTTTATTTTTTATAATCATTACATTTTTTTAACATTTATAACTGATTAGAGTTATCATATATGATTTTAAAAAGTTTAAGTTCGGAAAATATTTTTCTAATGTAAAAAATAGGTTATTTAGCTGATATACTCTCCTTAAGTTTAGCCAATTTTCCACAAAAAAAGAAACCACTTTCGTGGTTCCTTTTGGCCTTATTTTATCTATTTAACAGGTGCGTCTTTAGTTAATTCAACATCGAATAAGCCAAAATTCTTACCAGGAGTTGTATCCCATTTCTTAACTCTGTTATTTACAGCAACGATACCTTTTCTGAATAATGTAGGTACTACCGGTACATTTTCAAACATATAATTTGCAAATTCTTTGTATGCTTTTGATCTGTAATCTTTATCAACTGCCTCAAAAGAATTAATCTTATCTAAGATTTTATCTAATTCAGGAGTTGCAAATCTTGGGTAGTTAAATTGAGCTTTTCTTCCATAAAGACCTGTTGGGTTAGGGTTTGAGCCGGTTCCCCAAGCTGCTTGGTAAATATCTATTTCAGGGTCATCAGCTTTAACTTTTTCATAGAATGAGTTAAATTCTATAAGTCTTCCGGTAGTAAGTTCAACATCTAAACCAATTTGTTTCCATTGTTGGATATAGTATTGAGCTATAGGTTCAGCGATAGCACCACCAGACATTGAAGCGAATTTAATCTTAAATGGTTTGCCATTTTTATCTTCTCTTATTCCATCACCATTAGTATCTTTGTATCCTGCTTCATCAAGAAGTTTTTTAGCTTTTTCCATATCACAAGTATATCCTTTTAAAGACTCATCATAGAATTCTTTAAATTCAGGAATCATAAGTTGTGTTGCATTTCTTCTTAAACCTTGGTAGAATTTTTCACCAACAGCGTCATTGTCAATAGCATAAGCCATAGCTTGACGTAATTTAACATCTGCCATTTTAGCATTAGGGTCTGTTACAACTTCTTCTTTTTCTTTATCCCATTTACCTAATTTAAATCCTATATAAGTGTAAGATAACTCATCTTTAACACCGATTTTAACATTCTTTAACTCTTTAACTTTGCTGTAAAGGTCGGAATTTAAACCAACAGTTAAATCATATTCACCTGATTGTAAAGCTGCAACGATTTGAGCTGATGGAACAATCTTCCAAACAACAGTTTTAACCTTTGGAGCACCTTTATAGTAATGAGGGTTAGCCTCAAAAACAACTTGTTGTCCCGGAACTACTTCTTTAATGTAGTATGGTCCAGGAGAAAGAGGATTCTTTCTAGTAATGTCATGTTCCTCTTGTTTCTTAACAGGAATGTCTTTTAACTTATGACTTGGAACAGGTTCAGGTGGAATTCCACCACCCCAAAGGATACTAGGGTTAAAAACTTTGAATGTAAGTTCAAATTTCTTATCACTTATAGTTTTAAAACCTGAAATTTCTTTTGCTTTTCCGTCGTGATATTCAACGATACCTTCAAGATTTTGCATATCATCGTCAAAACGAACGCCTGTATAATCTTTATCAGCTAGAATTTTATAATATTCTAAAAAGTCTGCTGACGTTACAGGAGTACCGTCATTCCAAGTATATTTTTCATGAATAGTTACGATTGCTTTTCTTTCTTTTGGTAAAAATTCAATATTGGCTCCACCACCGTTTATTAATTTATAGTTTTCATCAACAGCGAAAGCTCCATTTGTAGAATAAGTTAAAATTTCCATATCGGGATTACCACTGGCAAATGCTTGATGGAAAATTCCGGTAAATGGTGAATCACTTATGTATGCAATCTTAAGAGTTGCATCTTTAACAGGTGTTCCTTCATTTTCAATAACTAATTGGTCTTGAACACCAACTTTTTTCTCTTCTTTCTTCTTTTCTCCAGTTTTACTACCACAAGCAGTAAATAAAAATGTTGTTGCCAAGGCCAAAGCAACGACTTTAGATAATTTTTTCATATCTTAATCCCCCTTTATGTATTAACACAATTTCATCGTGATATGCAGAAATCGGTAAAATGCGTTATCAACATCTCACTTTATCGTGTTTTATAGAAGATATAAAATTAAGAAGTATTTTACACTTCTTTTGTATTTCTTCTATTTAACTTTATCATATTATACTACAAATAAATATTTTTTGCAATACCTTTTTGAAAAAAATTGTAAATTTTTTTAACTTTTCTTTTATCTATGGAATAAATTAGAACAAATATTTGTTAATGTTGTGGTTTTTAGAACTTTAGTAAGGTTTTTGAGGTTGAAGTTAGGTATAAATTCATGTTTAAGTGATACAACTTTTTGGACAAGTATAATTCCGATTTAATTGTAAGGCAACAAATCTTTTGGATTTTTACCCTAGTTGTGTTCTATCATCAATTTTTATCTTAAATTATGTGTTCACTGCGTAGTAGGGATTTCATTTACCTTTCTGTCATTTATACAAAGGTAATGGAATGTATCTAAGCATAACTTAAAAATGCAACAAAAAAGTCGTTGGAAACAACGACTTTTTAAACTTTTTATTATCTTTATTTCTAACCTAATCTTTGTTTTGCATCTGATGCTCTTCTTAATGCTTGTCCAGCATAGTTGATTGAAAGCATTAGTACGAGTACTAACATTGATGCAGGGAACCAGATATACATTCTATCTCTTAATATTGTAGGGTCTAGCGCCTTATTAATAAGAGTTCCAAGTGATGGTGTTCCAGGTGGCAAACCGAATCCAAGGAATGTAAGTCCAATTTCAATACCCATATTTCCTGCTAATCCTAAGATTGCGTCAATGATTAGGATTGAGCTGATATTTGGTAATATTCCTCCAACCATTATTTTCCATGATGGTGTTCCCATTGTTTTTGATGCGCTTATATAGTCACGTCTTCCTTCTGAAAGGGCTTTTGACCTAACAAGTCTGGCAATACCACACCAATAGAATACACTCATGATGAATACAAATGTAACCATATTGTATGATGGAACTAATGTTACGAATACGATGATAATCATAAGAACCGGTAATACTTGGATAAAGTCTATAATTCTCATTATGATATTATCTACAATACCACCGTAGAATCCGATAATCAAACCAACAATTATACCTGTAACTGTTGTTAAGAAAGTTACTGATGAACCGATGATGATTGAGTTTCTAGTTCCGATGAAAAGTTGTCCTAAAAGTGGACGTCCTGCTTGGTCGGTTCCTAAGAAGTATCCTTCTTCTCCAGGTCTTAAGAATGAGTCCATAAGGTTTACTCTCATAACATCTTCTAAGTTGAAGAACAAACTTCCGATAAATACTGTTAATAGTATTAATATGAACACTCCAAGTGAAAATGTTGCTAATTTATCTTTTCTAAATTCCCTAACAATTACTTTAAATGCACTAGGTGTAACATTTTTCTTATCTAGGGAAGCATCTTTTTTCATTTCTTTTTCTTTACTCATTTTATCACTCCCCTTATTATTCTATTCTTATTCTTGGGTCAACTATACTCATAATGATGTCTGATAACAAACTTCCTAGTAAAGTTAAAAATCCAAAAATCATAATCAATGCTGTTAATACTGAGTAATCTCTTGATAGTACAGCTTCGATGAATAATTTACCCATTCCAGGATAACCGAATATTGTTTCCATAAATACAGAACCTGAAATCAAACCAGTTATTTGAAAACCGAAGAATGCAGCGATTGGTAAAAGTGAATTTCTAAAGATATGATGTGAATACACTTTATCGATAGGTACACCTTTACTTCTTGCAGTTCTTACATAGTCAGAACTCTTTGCATCTATAATTTCATTTCTTAAATATTGAACAGTTCCTGTTGTAGCAATTAAAGCGTAACAAATTGCAGGTAACAACATATGATGTAATCTATTTAATACATAAGAAAAACCTGATAATCCCGGGTCAACTGAACCTGATGCTGGGAACCAATGCAATGTATATGCAAATAACAGAATCATTAACAAATAGAAAATGAATCCAGGAATCGCATAGGTTACAAAGTTGTAGAATGTAACTGCTTTATCAAATTTTGAACCACTATATCTACCTGATAAAATACCTAGTGGTAATGCTAATGTGTACATAAATATCAAACAAAGTAATGCTAACCAGAAAGTATTTCCGATTCTTTGTCCTAAAAGAGCTGATACAGACATTTTAAATGTATAGCTTGTACCGAAATCTCCATGGAACATATTTGTAATCCATCTCCAATATTGTTGGTACCATGGGTCATAGAAACCATATTTTATTCTTAATGCTTCTATTTGTTTAGGGTCAGTTGTCGGAGTAATCATTCCTGTGAATGGATCTCCTGGCATTAATTTAGCTAAAATAAACACTAAAATACTTAATATTACTAATTGAGGTATCATTAGAAGGAATCTTCTTAATACGGTTTTCCACATATTATTTTACCTCCTTTTTTGCTACATAGTGAGTATCTGAAAGTTTAATTAAGTCGAATACTTTACCATTTTCATCATAATACTCTTTTTCTAAAGCTTTATATTCTTCTTCTACTTTTATTCTGTTAGCGATTAATTCGTCTTTAACTCTTGGGTCAGTTCCAGGGATTGCAGCGATTAATCTCTTAGTGTAGATATGTTGTGGATTTTTGTAGATATCTTCCTTTGTTCCTCTTTCAACAAGTCTTCCTCTGTACATAATGTTGATATAATCACACATATGTTTTACAACCCCAAGGTCGTGAGAAATGAAAAGGTAAGATAAACCTAAATCCTTTTGAATCTTTTTCATAAAGTTCAATACTTGCGCTTGAACTGAAAGGTCAAGTGCTGAAACGGGTTCGTCAGCGATGATAAGTCTAGGATTTAAACTTATAGCTCTGGCAACACCTATTCTTTGTCTTTGTCCACCGGAAAACTCGAATGAATATTTATACAAAGCATCTTCCGGCATACCAACTATATCTAAAAGTTCTAAAATTCTCTTTCTTTCTTCAGTTACAGTCATCTTTTCAAAGTTTCTTAAAGGTTCTCCAATGATGTCTATAACTCTTTTCTTAGGGTCTAAGCTCGCCATGTTATCTTGGAAAATCATTTGAACATCTCTTGTAAATTCTTTATCTTTTCTTACCATTCTTTTAGTAAGGTGTTTTCCGTCAAAAATAATTTCTCCACTTGTAATCTTTTCAAGACCGATTATAGATTTACCGATAGTACTTTTACCACTACCACTTTCTCCTATAAGTCCATAAGTTTTTCCCTTTTCGATAAACATATCAACACCGTCAACAGCATAAACATAGTCTATAATCTTATTGAAAAAACCTCCCCTGATTGGGTAGTGAACTTTTAGGTTTTTAATTTCTAAAAAGCTCATTAATTATCCCCCTTTTCATTAAAATGAAAATTTTTGTAACAAGTACATCTTACAAAATGTCCCGGTGCAACTTCGTGCATTGTCGGATTTTCTTCGTGTTCTTCATCTTTTATCCAAGGGATTCTAGCTTTAAATCTACAACCTTGTCTTGGTAAATTTTTAAGTGAAGGAACCATTCCCTGTATAACATATAAATCTTCATCATCTGCATCCATTTGAGGAATACTGTTTAATAAACTTCTTGTGTATGGGTGCTTTGGATTTGTAAATAGCTCTAAAACAGGTGCCTGTTCAACAATTTGTCCTGCATACATTACACAAACTCTATCTGCAAGTTGAGCAACAACACCCAAATCGTGAGTAATCAAAATAATTCCAGCATTAATTTCCTTTTGAATAGAAACCAAAAGGTCTAGTATTTGTGCTTGAATTGTTACGTCAAGTGCAGTTGTAGGTTCATCAGCTATAATAATCTTTGGCTTACAAGCAAGTGCAATAGCGATGATAACCCTTTGTCTCATACCACCTGATAATTCATGTGGATATTGTCTAGCAACACGAGGCGGATTAGGAATACCTACTTGTTCAATCAATTCTAAAACTCTAGCTTTTCTCTCTTCAGCATTCATTTTTGTATGATAAATCAAACCTTCCTCGATTTGTTTTCCGATTCTTTGTAAAGGATTTAAAGATGAAAGTGGATCTTGGAAAATCATTCCAATACCTTCTCCTCTAATTTCATTAAATTCTTTTTCTGACAAACCTACTAAATTCTTTCCTTCAAAAATAATCTCGCCTGTTGAACGAGTGAAGTTCGGATTATGTAAACCCATAATAGTAGTAGCTAAAGTTGATTTACCACAACCACTTTCCCCTACTATCGCTAGTACTTCATCAGAGAATAATTTCATATCAACGCCATCTACTGCGTCAAAATATTCATCACGGATTCTAAAACTTGTATGTAAGTTCTTTACTTCCAAAAGTAATTCTTTTTCATCCATTGATACTCTCCCCCTAAACTTGTGTTTTAGTATTATTCTCTATAAAATCATAAATACATTCAAAGCATTACTACATTTACGTAACAAGCTAAAGTTAAAAGAAATAAAAACTGAACTAAAATTTAAAAGATAAAAATTTTAGCATAAAAATAGAAATAAATTTCTTTAAAAGATAAAAAAATAAATCGTTTTTTATCAATGAATGGATTTATGTTATAAATTTAGTTATAATTATACAATATTTATGAAGAATAATCAAGTGCCTTGAAAACATTTTTAAAGTTTATTGTTCAAAATAATACATACTTTTCCATTTGTATATTTATTCATTTTCGCCCTTGATTTTTAGAAAAAAATTCATTTCTAATATCAATTTATCTAACTAACAAGCAACTTTCAGCAGTTTATCTTGGTGCAATGTAAAAATTTTTTTGAATAAAATTACAAATTGAAAAAATTTAAACAAAGAAGATTATAAAAATTTTTTTATTTTAAAATTTAGTTCATCTTAATTTATCTATACAAAAAAGAACTGTCTAAACAGTTCCTTCTACGATTTCAATTTCATCTTCTGCTTTTATTTTCCCACCTTTGATTACTTTTGTAAAAATTCCCTCTCTCGGCATTACGCAGTCGCCAACCAAATGTCTAATTTCACAGCCTAGATGACATTCCTTTCCTATTTGTGTAACTTCAAGAGTACATTCGCCAATTTTTAAAATCGTTCCTATCGGTAATTTATACAAAACAATTCCTTCGGTTAAAATATTTTCTGCAAAATCTCCTGCTGATAGTTCGGGAAGTTTCTTTTTCATTTCTTCCATACTTTCAACTCCAAGCAAACTTACTTGTCTATGCCATTTTCCTGCATGAGCGTCGCCCTCAATTCCGTAATCTTCTATTAAATTTATGTACTCTACGGGATGTTTTTTTGTTCCCTTTTTTTCACTTATACTAACTGCTAAAACTTTCATCTTTCCCCCTTATAAAATCTCCGCTTTTACCACCGGATTTTTCCAACAGTTTTATATCCGTTATTTCAATATCTCTTTGAACAGCCTTACACATATCATATATCGTCAAAGCTGTAATCGAAACGGCAGACAAAGCCTCCATTTCAACCCCTGTTTCTCCTACACATTTTGTAGTCGCAATGATTTCTATCTCAAACTTTTCGTAATTCATATTAAATTCAATATCGACCCCGACCAAGTTTATCGGGTGGCACATTGGAATAATATCGGAAGTTTTTTTTGCTCCCATAATTCCAGCAACTTGTGCAACGGCTAGAACATCACCCTTTTTCGCCTTTTTGTTTACAACGATATTAAAAGTTTCTTCATTTAATCTAACTTTCCCAAATGCCTTGGCAATTCTTTTAGTCTTTTCCTTTTCGCCAACATCGACCATTTTTGCACGACCTTGCTCATTAATATGAGTTAAAACTTTTTCTTCCATTTTAACCTCCGATTTTGTTCATATCTCTTGTACTTTCACTTTTTCCGTCTTCAAGATGATGTTTTTCAGGTTTTTCATAAATTCCTTTTTTAAAAATTTCTTCTAATTCTTTGCCACTAAGCCCTTTAAGATTTATTTCATCTCTTGAATGTAGGCAAGGCTTTAGTTTCCCGTCGCTTGTAAGTCTTATACGATTGCAATCTTCACAAAAAGAGCAACTTATTGGACTTATAAGACCGACTTTCCCCTTATAGCCTTTTATTTTATAAATTTTTGCAACGCCTGACACTCCTTCAAACTCCAAATCAGGAATTTTATCTAAAACAATCTTGTTTGAAATGAATTTATCCTTACTCCAATTTGCACTTTCACCTATTTGCATAAGCTCGATAAAACGCACTTCTATATCATAATCTTTGGTTAAATTCACAAAATTTTCTATCTCATCATCATTAAAGCCACCGATTAGAACGACATTAAGCTTTACCTTAAAACCTTTTTCAATCGCATAAAAAAGACTCTCCATAGCTTTGTCAAAATCATTTCTTCTGGTTATATCATTGTACTTCTCTTTTACCAAAGTGTCAAGACTAAAATTTATTCTTCTAACCTTATTTTCAAAAAGTTCATCTGCCATAGCTTTTAGATGAACTCCATTTGTCGTTATTGCAATATCTTCTATTTTATCAATTTTAGAAATTTCTTTACACAAATTAATAAAACCGCGACGAACCAAAGGTTCCCCGCCTGTCAACCTAATTTTTTTTATTCCGTTTTTCGATGCGATTTTAACTATTTCAACAATTTCTTCAATGGATAGAATATCACTATGACAAAGACTTTCAACCCCACTTTCGGGCATACAGTATTTACATCTAAGATTACATAAATCGGTAACTGAAATTCTAAGGTAGGTGATATTTCTTCCAAATCTATCTTTCATATAATCTCCTATCTCGATTTATTTAATTATTTTTCTCTTCTAGCAAAATTAAATCTTCTTTTTTTAAAGTTATAAAAAGATTTTTTTCGTTTTCAACCTTTTTCCAAATATCCTTTGTTACTTCAACCCTTATGGATTTTCTTGCACCTTTTTTACGAACTAGGATTATATAATTAAATACATCTTCAATAACCTTATCAACTTCAACTTCAAATGAATTTTTATCTGACTTTATAAATTCAATAAAGTGAGCACGAATTCCTAAAAGTTTATGATTTTCTAAAATTGCATCGCTAGTTTCAAGTTCAACATTCCAATCTTTTGCAAAAAGTCTATTTTCTGAAATTTTTTCAATTTCGGAAAAGTTTTTGCAACCTGAAATAAGGCAGGACGAAAAAGTTTTTGGATTTTTAAAAAGCTCTTTTTTTTGCATAAGCTCTTCGCTTTTTCCACTTGACATTACACAGATTTCCTTACAAAGTCGATAGACTTCTTCTCTACTATGTGAAACTAAAATTGTAGGAATATTGTATTTTCTTAAAACTTCCCCAACTTCCAATTCTATTTTCCATTTCAAATAGTCGTCCAAGGCAGAAAAAGGTTCATCTAAAAGTATAATTTCCGGCTTATTTATAAGTAATCTCGCAAGAGCAACTCTTTGCTTTTCTCCACCAGAAATTTCATAAATTTTTTTATCTTTTAAATGAGAAATCCTCATCTCTTCAAGTTTTTCTATAATGAATTTATCAAAATTCTCTTTTTCTCTTATACCCACTTTAATATTTTCATATACATTCATATTTGGAAAAAGGGCATAATCTTGAAATAAATAACCTATTTTTCTATCCTTTGGAGAAATATTTATCTTTTTTTCAGAGTCAAATAGTACTCTATCATTTAATATAATTCTTCCTTTATCGGGTTTTTCAATTCCTGCAATACATTTTAAAGTAAGACTTTTTCCACTTCCTGACGCTCCCAAAAGTCCCATTATTTCATTGTCAAATTCAAATTTCGTTCTTAAATTAAATTTTCCAAAATTCTTTTCAATATCAACATAAATCATAAATTACTCCAATTTTTATTTAATCTTTAACCGCTTTCTTTTCCAACATATTTATAACGACAAGAACTGTAAATGAAATTACAACATTTACAAGCACCCATCTATAAGCCAAAGCGTCATTTCCCGTTCTCCAAAGTTGATAAACAGTTGTTGAAATTGTTGCCGTATCGTTTGGAGTGTAGCCTGAAACCATACTTGTCGCTCCATATTCTCCTAAGGCTCTTGCAAAACTTAAAACAAGTCCCGCTAAAATACCCTGTTTACAATTAGGTAAAGTAATTCTCCAAAAAATCCAAGTATTACTCTTTCCAAGTGTTTGAGCAACATATTTTAAATTCATATCGAAATTTTGAAAAGAACTTCTGGCTATTCTATACATTAGAGGAAAAGTTACGACTACAGTTGCAAAGATTGCAGAATACCAGTTCATAACAAGTCTTATTGAAAATTTTTCCAAGAAAAAACTTCCGATTGCACTTCTCGGAGATAATAATCTCAAAATGAAAAAGCCGATAACCGTCGGTGGTAATACTAAAGGAAGTGTTAGGATAACATCCAAAATTCCCCTTACAAATCTATTAAGTTTTGAAATATAATATGCCAAGAATATTCCGATAAAAAAAGTTATCACAGAAGATATTAATGCAATTCTCAGCGAATTTAAAAGAGGATAAAGATCCATAAACACTTCCCTTTCGTACTACTATTTTTTAAAAATATTTTTTAAATTATTTTGCTATTGCAAAGCCAACTTTTTCAAAAATTGCCTTACATTCATTGCCTTTTAAGAATTCTAAAAATTCTTTAGCTTCTTTTGCATTCTTAGAATTTTTTAAAACTGCTGCAGGATATAAAACAGGAGTCTTAATCATTCCTTCTTTTGCAGTAGCAACAACTTCAAGTCCTGCTGAATAAGCATCAGTTGCATAAACTATACCACAACTTGCAACACCTTCTTTAACCCAAGTTGTAACTTCTTTTACGTTGCTACCTAAAGTAACTTTTGGTTGAATTTTTTCCCAAATGTTTAAATTTTTCAAAAGTTCTTCGGAATATTGTCCAACAGGAACATCAGAGTTTCCAAGTGCAATTTTTGTGATATTATCATTTGCTAAATCTTCAAATTTTTCAACTTTTGCAGGATTTCCCTTAGCAACAGCAAGTACAACTTTATTTTCTAAAAGATTAAATCTACTCGCCTCATCAATAACAACTTTCGCGTCCGCTGTTTTAGTTTTATCTAAAGCATTCATTTGTTTTTGAGCTGCTGAGATAAAAATATCAGCTTGTGCACCTTGTTCAATTTGTTTCTTTAATGTACCTGAAGAATCAAAAGTATAAACTAATTCAATATTCTTATGTTTTTCTTCATATACTTTTTTGATTTGTTCCATTGTTTCAGTCATTGAAGCTGCAGCAAAAACTGTAATTTTTTTCTTTTCAGTGCCTTCTTTTTTTTCAACCTTTGTGTCTTTCTTAGGCTCTGCTTGTTTTGGAGAACAAGCTCCTAACATTCCAACTGCCAAAGCCAGAACTAAAAATTTTTTTAAAAATCCCTTCATATAAATCTCCTTTTAAAATTTATTTGACTTTTATTAGTCAATTAAATTCTAACACTTAAATAGAAATAAGTCAACAACTAAGGTTGAGTTATCTTAAAAAAAATCTAACGATTTGCAAAAAAACCAATTAGTAAATTTTTTTATGTATATTCGATACATATAAGAATCTTAATTTTTATTTCTTTCAGAAATACTATTATCATTTTTTTACAAAAAAAGAGATAATTTTCCATTATCTCTATCCTATTATATTCTTTAAGTAATCTACATCTTTTATTAGTATTTTTTTCGTTTCGATAAGTTCGATAACTCCATTTGCATTTAGTTCTGCAAGTTTTCTCGTTACGGTTTCTCTTGTTAGTCCTGCAAATGAGCCCATATTTTCACGACTTATATTTAATTCAAGTAAAATTCCGTCAATTTTTTTTACACCAAAATTTCTTGCAAGGCTTAGCAATAGAGAGGCAACTTTTAATTCTGCGCTATTTTCTATAAGTCTTGTTACCAAATCCTCTGCATGACGTATTCTTAAAAATGACTCCTCTAAAATTTTTATCGTAACCTTTGGATATTTACTTATAATTTTGTCAAAACATTCCCTTGAAAGTGAAATTACCAAAGTATCTTCAATGGCTTGTCCGTAGTAAATATATGCTGTCCTCTTTAAAAGATTAAGCCCGCCGATAAAGTCATCTTTTTGATAAATATATAGCATTTGCTCAATGCCTGAACTGCTTATAGTAAAAACTTTTATCTTCCCACTTGCAATAATATACATTGTTTCAGCCTTATCTTCCGGTTTAAACAAAAAAGCATTCTTTTTATATTTTAA
This sequence comes from Parvimonas sp. KA00067, assembly GCF_001553085.1. Taxonomy (NCBI): domain Bacteria; kingdom Bacillati; phylum Bacillota; class Tissierellia; order Tissierellales; family Peptoniphilaceae; genus Parvimonas; species Parvimonas sp. KA00067. The sequence goes on from NZ_KQ960149.1 coordinate 18,614, forward strand.
TATATTAAGTTCTTTTTTAAATTCATCAATTTCTTCATTAGATAAATCAGAAAAAATATTCAGCTTTTGTAAATTTACATCTTGTTTCTTCATTTAAACCTCCTAAAACTTTTGTGTGTCAATAATTTTATCATTAAATACAAATAAAATCAACAGATGAACATAAATTTTCACTTTATAAAAATTAAACCAAAGTATCAATGTAATATTGTTAAGTTATTTTTAAGAAAATCACAAAAATATATTGACAAATATTTTTTTAGGTGGTAAAATATCTAACATAATAATAAATTTGAAAGAAAGAGTAGAAAATTGAAAGTTTCAGAGAGTTAGTGTTTGGTGAGAACTAATACGGAAGATTTTTGAAAATCATCTTTTTTAAAGGATTCGTGAATTAAGTAAGGGATCCCGCAGTGGTTTGCGTTACAAAAACCCGACATTGTTAGATGTTTGAGTGTTTCATTTTTTGAAAAAATAAGGTGGTACCGCGGAAAATATTTCGTCCTTTGTTCTATTAGAACAAAGGACTTTTTTATTGCGAAGAAACAACAAACAATACAATTTCAAATTCAAATTCAAATTCAGGAGGTTTTTATGAAAAACAATTTATCAAAACAACAATTTTTTAGTGTAGCAATAATGCTATTCGGTTTATTTTTTGGAGCAGGAAATTTAATTTTCCCTCCTCTTCTTGGAAAGCAAGCAGGAAGTTCTGCTTTTCAAAGCCTACTTTTCTTCGGTATAACTGCCGTTGTATTTCCAATCTTGGGTGTTGTATGTGTTGCAAAGACTAAAGGTCTTGCAGGTCTTTCAGGAAAAGTTGACAAATACTTTGCGATAATTTTTACAACAATGATTTATATGGCAATAGGGCCGGGTCTTGGTATCCCAAGAGCTGGAAGTCTGCCTTTTGAAATGGCAGTTGCTCCATTTTTACCAACAAATGTATCTGTTACTTTTTCAAGACTTATTTACACTTTTGTATTCTTCTTTGTCGCTTATTTGGTTTGCTTAAAGCCAAGCAAATTAGTTTCAAGAATGGGAAAATTTTTAACACCATCTCTTCTACTTTTAATAACTATAATGTTTTTAGGCGTACTTTTTAAAAATCCGAATGCCGTAACAAGCCCTGTTGGAGATTATGCAACTTCTTCAACTGTTAAGGGATTTTTAGAAGGCTACAATACAATGGATACAATCGCAGCGTTAAACTTCGGTCTTGTAATCTCTCTTGCGATTAAATCTTTTCAAGTTGATGACGAAAACAAAGTTGTAGGTTATACTGTTAAGGTTGGTTTGGTGTCCGGCTCTTTCCTTTTTGTAATCTACGCAATGCTTGCATACATTGGAATGACAACTTCGGGCTTGACTAAAAATGCAAAAAACGGCGCCGAAATCTTAACAACTGTTTCTCAATATGTATTTGGAAAATTTGGTATAGTTTTACTTGCAAGCATCTTTACTCTTGCCTGTCTAACAACTTGTATCGGACTTATAACAAGTATAAGTAAATATTTTGAGGGCTTAACAAAGGAAAAAGTTTCATATAATAAATGGATAATCTTTTGGACTTTCCTTTCTTTTCTAGTTGCAAACTTCGGACTTAACACTATCCTAAAAGTGTCCGTTCCTGTTTTAATAGCTATATATCCGGTTTCAATAGTTTTAATAGTACTTGGACTTACTGAAAAATATTTTTCATATAACAAATTCACATACAGACTAATCTGTTATGTCGTAACATTCATAGCCGTTGTAGAATCCCTGCAAAGCGTAAATATAAACCTACCTATTATTACAAATATAGTTTCAAGACTTCCTCTTTACAGCTTAAGTCTTGGCTGGGTTATCCCGATGATGATTGCCTGGTTTATAGGACTTAGTTCAAAAGTTTTGGAAAGCAAAAGTGATAAAGTTTTTGAATAAATGAATTACTATTCAAATAAAAAGAAAGTTTTTATGGAAGATATTTTAAAAATAACCGAATTTACTAAAACTTTCGGTAGAAAAATATATTACAAAAGGGGTCGAAAAGACCCCTTTTTGAGTATAAAATTAAATTATTCACTAGATTTCCTATTACTTTCCTCTCATTCCTAATTTCAAGATGAAAACTGTTGATATTATAAATGCAAAGCCGACAAAGTCGATTAATTGTAATTTTAAATTCAAAAGCACCACGCTAAATAAAATTGCAGACAACGGCTCGCAGGTATTTAAAAGACTTGCATTTATCGGGCCTATGAGATTAACTCCGCTCATATAAAGGAAAAATGAAATTACCGTTCCAATTACCACAAGTCCTAAAAATGCCATTATTGTTAAAAAATCCAATTCAACAGCAATATTCCACGGTCTTAAAATCAAACTCAAAAAAACTCCACCAAAAAACATTGCATAACTTAAAACAGAAAAGCAATTATGTTTTTTTAGTAGCACAACCGGTGTTAAGCTGTAAGTTACAAGTCCAACTCCTCCAAGAAGTCCCCAAAACAAAGCATTCAGATTTATGGAAAGACTGTTGATATTCCCATGTGTTGCAACTAAAAACGTTCCGATTAATGCAAAAACTAGGGAAATACTTTCAACCTTGCTTGGAAGTCTTAAATTTCTTATACAAACATAGATAACCAAATAAGACACTCCCAAATATTGCAAAACTGTTGCAGTTCCTGCATTTGAATAGGAAATTGCCATAAGATAAGTAAATTGGGCTCCGACAAGCCCTGATATTCCAAAATTTATAAGTCGTAAAATGTCTTTTTTATCTTTTAAAGGCTCAAAAGTTTTTTTACCGACGACAAAAAGTGAAATTACAAATAAAATCACAGATGCCGTTAAAAGTCTTACCGGAGCAACCCAAAGTGGAGAAATTTTTTTAACAGAAAACAAATAATCTCCACAAAATCCAGAAAATCCCCAACAAATCGCCCCTAAAATCGTATATAAAAAACCTTTCGTATTATTGTTCATTTATTTCATACACTTTCTTATTTGCCAATGCTTCATCAATAAGTTTATCAACTTCTAAAAGAGATAAACTGTTATTTATATCTTCAATCTTTGGTTTTGTTACCGGATGTTTTGGTAAAAACACAGTACAGCAATCCTCAAAAGGCAAGATGCTTGTTTCGTAAGTGTCTATCGTTCTTGCAATATCAATGATTTCAGTTTTATCCATTGCAATTAAAGGTCTTAAAATTGATATTTCAGTAGATTTATCCACAACTGTAATTCCTTGAATAGTTTGACTTGCAACCTGTCCAAGACTTTCTCCTGTAATCAAAGCGTGATAATTTTGTTTTATCGCAAGTTTTTCAGCTATCTTCATCATAAAAATTCTACCTAAAATTGTAATTTCCTTTTCAGGACATTTACTTGCAATCTCTTTTTGAATAGGTAAAAGATTTATGCTTGTCATTGAAAATTTCCCAACATAATTTGAAAGAATTTTTGCAAGGTCCTTAACCTTTTCTTCGCCTCTTTCACTTGTGAACGGATAAGAATGGAAGTGTATCGCGCCGATTTCCATACCTCTTTTTCCCATAACAAAACCTGCAACGGGACTGTCGATACCTCCTGAAAGAAGTAGAAGTCCCCTACCACTTGAGCCGATTGGAAGTCCACCAAAACCTCTATATCTCTTAACATAGACATAAGCATATTCCTTAACGTCAACATAAACAGGCATTTGTGGATTATGAACGTCAACCTTTAAAAGATTGCCAAAATTTTTAAGAATTACACCACCAAGTTCTCTTGAAAGTTCCGGAGATTTTGGAGTAAATTTCTTATCAACTCTATTTACGAAAACCTTAAAAGTTTTTTCCTCATTTATTTCCAAATCACCTATTAAAGTCTTTGTCGCCTCTTTTATACTCTCTACATTTTTTTCACAACGTAAAACTTCACAAATATAAAAAATCCCAAAAACTTTTTTAATTTGCTCAATCATTTCCTCAAAAAGCTCTTTATCAGCCTTGATATAGACCTTGCCTTGCTCCTTGTAAAATTCTTCGACTTCAAAATTTGAGATAGCCTTTTTAATCTTTCTTATAATTCTATTTTCAAAATCTTTTCTATTATCTCCCTTTAAAGTCAATTCTCCAAAGCTAACACTAATTAAATAATCCATTATCTTCCCCTTCTCATAATCATTCTAATTTCATCAATATATTTTTTAAGTTTTTCTATAAAAATTTTAATCTCTTCCTCCGTATTGAACTCAGACATTGAAATTCTAACTACACCATCGCTGTACTTATCTTGAAGTTTTATACCATCAAAAGTTCTACTCTTTTTACCCTTGCTACAAGCAGAGCCTGTTGAAATATAAATCTTTTCGCTTTCCAAGAAATGTAAAAGCACCTCACTTCTAATATTTTCAAAAGCTACCGTTACAATATTTGGAACGCCATTTTCATTAGTCAAAAATTTGTGATTTTCGATTTCTGAAATACCCCCTATTAAAAGCTCTCTTAGATGATGCAAATATTCTTTTCTTTTTTCAAGATTTTCATACATAAATTCAGTCGCAACCTTTAAACCCATTATACCCGCTACATTTTCAGTACCTGAGCGAAAGTCCTTTTCTTGACCTCCACCCAAAACAAAAGGTCTTAAATTTATATTTTTATTTACAAAAATTGCACCAATTCCCTTTTGAGCATGAATCTTATGCCCACTCAAAGTTAAAATATCAATCTTTGATTTTCTAACATCAATATTAACCTTACCAAAGGCCTGAGCAGAATCGACATGAAAAATACATTTCTTATTTTTTTCCTTAATCGCCTTTCCAATGCCTTCAACATCTTGAATAACCCCAAGTTCATTATGAACATAAGCGATTGAAACAATTTCTGTATTCTCGTCAACAAGATTTTTTACACTTTGAATATCGATATAGCCCCTATCATCAAGCTTTAAGCTCCTAATCTCTTTTTTCTCTTTTAAAGACTTAAACACATTGTAAACAGAAGAATGTTCAATATCCGTTGAAACAATATTCTTTCCCTTTGCACTTGAAATCGAGCCGAAAATCGCAGTATTATTCCCCTCAGTCGCACAAGAATTGAAAAAAATTTCCTCGCTCTTTGCATTTATGTACTTCGCAATTACTTCCCTACAAGAATTTATATCCCTCGAAACAGAATAACCGAAATCATAAAGAGATGACGGATTCCCAAAGGACTCTTTCAAATACTTAACCATAATATCTATAACTTCATCACGAACAACCGTAGTCGCCGCATTATCTAAATAAATCATATAAACTCCTTAAAAACATACTTTTTCTTATATTATTGTAATATAAATCCGTAAAATAAGCAATGAGTTACAAGATTTTAATTTGTACTTTTTTTCGATGTATGCTTACACAATTACTCATTATGACCAGTACGAAAATTTTTCACGTCATAGTATCTTAACATTTAAAACCCCTCACTACCTCATCCCGAGCGTTAGTCAATCTAGCCCTAACTTATTTGTTTACAAGAATAAGTGAATATATCGTAGATACATCAAATTATTTAAATTATACATTCCCCAACAAAAAAATCAACGGAAACCCGTTGATTTTTTATTTCATAAATTTACATATTCAACTCTTCTCTAAACTTGGCAAGGGCTTTTTTTTCAAGGCGACTTACGGTCATTTGAGAAATGTTTAGTTCTTTTGCAAGGGCAACTTGCGTTTTTTCTTCAAAATATCTTCCGAGTATTATTTGTTTTTCTACTTCGGTTAATTTTGTTAAAGTTTTTTTGATGAAGTCTTGGTTATCGACAAAATCAAATTCTTTGTCGTCTTCTCCAACTATGTCGATTAGGTTTGTATCTTTGTCTTCGCTGTCTGAGTTTTCAAAACTTTGATCTAAGGATTGAGGTGTATAAACTTTACTAGCTTCCATAATTTCCAGTACGTCTTCTTCTGAAAGTTCTACATAGTCGGCAATATCTTTAATTGTTGGAGTTCTTCCAAGCTCTTGTGTTAAATGATATTTTGCATTATTAACTTTTTTAGAGTTCTCTTGTATTCTTCTTGGAACCCGAATTACCCAACCTTTATCTCTAAAATATCTCTTTATTTCTCCAACGATAGTTGGCATTGCAAAGCTTGAAAATTCAAAGCCTTTTGAAATGTCATATCTATCTATGGCATAGATTAGTCCAAGGCTTGCGACCTGGAACAAATCGTCGTAGTCTATTCCACGATTTACATATTTTTTAGCTAAAATTTCAGCCATATATAGATTTTTTTCGATTAATTTATCTCTAAGTTGTGGTGTGGGATTTTCAAAATATTCTCTAAAAAGAGCTTTTATTTTTTCTGAATCTGGTTTGTTATATCCCTTTTTCTTCATATTTCTATCCTTTGTTTTTAACTAAAAATATACTTTTTTCTTTAAATTCTATTTTGTCAACTAAGCTTTCTAGGATTAGTAGAGCAAATTTATTTTCTTCTCGTTCTTGTATTCCTGAGATTGAAATGTCTGAGCTTACTTCTATTTCCATTTTATCTTCAAGAACATTGACTGCGATTTCTACAAATTCACATTTTTCAACAAAGAAATTCATAACTTCAGAAATTGAAACTTTCAAATCTTCTATATTTTCAATATCCATAGCGATTGTATTGGCTATGGAAGCGACCAAAAGTCTTATTGTTGAGATATATTTTTTTTCTGAAGGAATTTTTACAAATATTTTATCCATAATTACTCCTCTATTTCAAAAACTTTATCTAAATCTGTAATAAGAAAGATTTTTTTGATATGTGGTTTTAATCCTCTTATTACAAGTCCTTCGCCTTTTTCTTTTATGTTTTTGTAGATGCTTATGAAAGCGCCAAGTCCTGTTGAATCAACATAAGAAAGATTTTCACAATTTATTATTATTTTTTTAACGCCCTGGGCGGAATTAACTTTTTCTTTTAATTCTTTGTTTGAGTTAATGTCTAAATCTCCTTGTAAATCAACAAAAAGTGTTTCTTCTTCTCTTCTTAAATCAACTTTTAGTTCCACTTCGTACCTCCCTACTCAACGTCATTTACATATTTTGCAACTGCAACTATTTTGTCATCATCTTTATTTACGTCTTTGATGATAACTCCTTGTGTATCTCTACCTTTTACAGGTATATCTTTAACTAGAAGTCTTATGATTCCACCACTTTGTGAAAGCACGATAACTTCATCATTTTGATTTACGATTTTTGATGAAACGACATATCCCGTTTTGTTTGTTACTTTGTATGTCTTAACACCCTTTCCGCCTCTATTTTGTACTTTGTAGTTTGAGGCTAAGGTTCTCTTTCCAAATCCGTATTCAGAAACTACAAGTAGGTGTTTTCCTTCAGAGTCAAGATTCATTGAAACAACTTCATCATCTTTATCAAGTTTGATTCCTCTAACTCCTTGTCCACTTCTTCCTATTTCTCTAATATCTGAAAGGGCAAATTTGATTGCAAGTCCTTTTTTAGTTACTAGGATTGCAGAGTCCTCAACAGTTGAAACTCTAACTTGAATAAGTTCATCGTCCTCAACTAAGTTAATTGCTTTCATTCCAACTTTTCTGATTGACTTGAAAAGTTCAACTGAAGTTCTCTTAATTGTACCATTCTTTGTAGCCATAATTAAGTATTCATCAGCTCCAGCATCTTTTACCGGTATTACTGCATTAACTTTTTCTCCATGCATCAATTCTAAAAGATTTATTATATTTTGTCCTTTAGCTTGTCTTTTTCCTTCTGGAATTTCGTAAGCCTTAAGTTTATAAACTCTACCTTTGTTAGTGAAAAATAAAATCATACTATGAGTTGAAGTTACAAAAAGACTATCTACATAGTCGTCTTCTTTTGTTGTAAGAGCGACAACTCCCTTTCCTCCTCTATTTTGTACTTTGTAAGTATCTTCAGGAATTCTCTTGATGTAACCTTGTTTTGTAAGAGTTATTACAACATCTTCTTCTTTGATTAACTCTTCAATTTCGATTTCATCAAAGTTTGGTTTGATTTCAGTTCTTCTTTCATCTCCAAATTTTGTTTTTATTTCAGAAAGCTCTTCTTTGATTATATTTAAGATTAATCTTTCGTTTCCTAAGATTTCTTTAAGTCTTGCAATTTCTTTGATTAGAGAATTGTACTCATCTTGTAGTTTTTCTCTTTCAAGTCCTTGAAGTCTTCTTAAACGCATTTCAAGGATACTTTCAGCTTGAATTTTAGTAAAGCCGAAACGTTCCATAAGTTTTTCACAAGCATCAGAGTAAGATGCTCTAATTATCTTGATGATTTCATCAATATGGTCGATTGCCTTTAAAAGTCCTTCAACAATATGTGCTCTATCTTCAGCTTTTTTAAGTTCAAATTTACATCTTCTTGTGATTACATCTCTTTGATGCTCAACATAGTATCCGATTAATTCCTTTAAGTTTAAAACTTTCGGCTCTCCATTTACAAGCGCAAGGTTTATAACCCCAAAAGTTGTTTGCATTTGTGTATGTTTATAAAGATTGTTTAAAATAATATTTGGGTTTGCATCTCTTTTTAATTCGATTACAATTCTAATCCCCTTCATATTACTTTCATCTCTTAAGTCTGAAATTCCTTCAATTCTCTTATCCTTGATAAGCTCAACAATCTTCATAATCAAATTAGTTTTATTAACTTGATATGGAATTTCTGTAATTATAATTCTATTTCTATTATTATATTCTTCAATATTTGCAACTGCTCTTACAGTAATCTTTCCACGTCCTGTATGATAAGCCTGTTTAATTCCCTCAAGACCCATAATATTAGCACCTGTCGGAAAATCAGGCCCTTTTACAAATTGCATAAGCTCTTCGATGGAAATATCGAAATTATCGATATATTCACAAGTCGCATCAATTACTTCAGTTAAATTATGTGGTGGCATATTTGTAGCCATACCAACAGCGATACCGGCAGCACCATTTACCAAAAGATTTGGAAATTTACTTGGAAGAACGACAGGTTCTTTTTCGTTTTCGTCATAGTTCGGAACGAAATCAACTGTATCTTTATTTATATCTCTTAACATTTCAAGAGCAAGTTTTTGCATTCTAACTTCGGTATAACGAGGAGCAGCCGCACCGTCGCCGTCAATTGTACCAAAGTTTCCTTGCCCGTCAACAAGAGGGTAACGCAAGTTGAAATCTTGTGCAAGTCTTACAGTTGCATCGTAAATTGCAGAATCACCATGAGGGTGATACTTACCCATTACTTCCCCAACAAGTCTTGAAGATTTCTTATAAGCCTTGTCAGGTAAAAGTCCAAGACCTTGCATAGCGTAAATAATTCTTCTATGAACAGGCTTTAATCCGTCTTTTATATCAGGTAAAGCTCTTGCCACAATTACACTCATCGCATAGTCAAGATATGAACTTTTCATCTCTTTTTCAATATCTACATCTATTATATTTAATTTATTTTCTATTTCAGCCATTTATTCCTCCTATGCGTCAAGATTCTTAACATATTTAGCATTTTGTTCGATAAACTCACGTCTTGGCTCAACCTTATCTCCCATAAGAGTTGAGAAAGTTTCGTCTATTGAAACAAGCTCTTCATCATCGATTTTAACTTGTAGGAAAAGTCTGTTTTCAGGATTCATTGTAGTTTCCCAAAGTTGTGCAGGGTTCATTTCCCCAAGACCTTTATATCTTTGAATTCTATGAGCATCACGACCAAGTTCATCTAAACTTGTTTGTAATTCTTCATCAGTCCAACAATATTTTACAACCTTAACCCCTTTGATTATTCCGTAAAGTGGTGGTTGAGCGATATAAACATGACCTTGTTCGATTAATTCTTTCATATAACGATAGAAGAAAGTTAAAATAAGCGTTCTAATATGCGCACCGTCAACGTCGGCATCGGTCATAATAACTATTTTTCCATATCTTAAATTATCTAAATTAAAATCTTTTCCGATTCCTGTACCAAAAGCAGTAATCATTGATTTGATTTCTTCATAACCTAAAATCTTATCAATTCTTGCCTTTTCAACATTCATAATCTTACCTTTAAGTGGTAAAACGGCTTGGAATTTACTATCTCTACCTTGTTTTGCAGAACCACCGGCAGAATCCCCTTCGACAAGATAAATTTCATTTACAGAAATGTCGCTCTCTTGACAGTCGGATAACTTTCCGGGTAGAGTTGTATTGTCAAGGATAGATTTTTTACGAGTTAAATCTCTTGCCTTTCTTGCAGCCTCTCTAGCCCTTGCACTGTTTTGCGCCTTTTCTATAATGATTTTACCAACCTTTGGATTTTCTTCCAAGAAAGTCATTAGGTTATCATAAAGGAAAGTTTCAACAATCCCACGACTCTCACTATTTCCAAGCTTAGCCTTAGTTTGTCCTTCAAATTGTGGATTTGGTAGCTTTATTGAAACAATACCTGTAAGACCTTCTCTCGTATCATCACCTTGAAGGTTTGAGTCCTTATCTTTTATTAGATTATATTTTCTTCCATAGTCATTTATCGCACGAGTTAGGGCAGTTTTAAAACCAACTAAGTGAGTTCCACCCTCTGGAGTGTGAATATTGTTAGCAAATGTTAAAATATTTTCAGAATATCCGTCTGTATATTGCATTGAAATTTCAACTTGTGAATTATTTTTTTCGCCTTGGAAGTAAATAACATCACTGTGAAGTGCATTTTTATTTCTATTCATATACTCAACAAATGACTTAATTCCACCTTCATAATGGAAAGTTTCATTAAAATCTTCTCTTTCATCTGTAAAAACAATCTTAACACCCTTATTTAAAAATGCCATTTCTCTAAATCTATTTCTTAAAATTTCTTTTTCAAAAATAGTTGTATCAAAAATTTCGCTATCCGGTTTAAAAGTTATAATTGTACCATTTTCTTTTGAAGTTCCAACAACTTCTAATTTTGAAGTCGCATCCCCTCTTGAAAATTTTTGCTCATAAAGTTTTCCATCTCTCTTAACATTGGCAACAAGCCATTCTGAAAGTGCGTTTACAACAGAAACACCAACGCCATGAAGTCCACCTGAAACTTGATAAGCGTCATTATTAAACTTACCACCTGCATGAAGAATAGTCAAAACTGTTTCAAGAGTTGATTTTCCAGTTTGTGGATGTACTTCAACCGGAATACCACTACCATTATCCTCAACGCTAACAGAATTGTCTTTATAAATCTTAACAGTTATCGTATCACAAACACCAGCCAAAGCCTCATCAATACTGTTGTCAACAACTTCGTAAACCAAGTGATGAAGTCCCTTTGCCCCTGTTGAACCGATATACATACCAGGTCTAAGTCTAACAGGCTCAAGTCCGGTTAAAACCTTAATATTTTTCGCACCATAATCTCTAATTTTTTCTTTACTCATATCTTCCCTTTCTAACATTTTCCATTTCTATGATATTTACATTGTTATAATTATTTACAAATGACAAATCAGTCGTCGTTATAAAGACTTGATTTTCAGTTAAATAGTCTAAAATCTCATATCTTCTATTCTCATCAAGCTCGCTGAACAAATCGTCAAGCAAGATAATAGGCTTTACACCTTTGAACTCTTCAAAGATATTTTTTTGACACATTTTAGTTGTAATTATAATATTTCTCTTTTGACCTTGTGAAGAAAAACTCTTCGCGTCATTTCCATTTAAAATAAATTTAAAATTCTCTTTGTGAACTCCAAAATTTGTAGTTTTATTCTCGCAATCAAATTTATAAGACTTTGAAAAATTTTCTAAAATTTCCTTTAAACACTCACTTTCAGACTTATTGTAATCAGATAAAATTGACTCATACTCTATGTAAAGAGTTTCTCCTGCTAACTTTTGATGAATGGAATTTATTTCTCTATTTATTAAGTCAATCATCTTTTTTCTCTCTAAAGCAATCTCATAGCATAAAAGTGCAGATTTTTTTGTCAAAGCATTCATCTCTTGCTTATAAAAACTTGACAAATTCATTCCTTTTAGAAGTAGATTTCTTCTAAAAATCACATTTCTATACATATTCAACTTTTGCTTGTAGCCTTTAATCATTTTCATAATAAAGCTGTCAAAAAAATTTCTACGGTAATTCGGACTTTCCGTAATAATTCTAAGCTCATCAGGGAAAAATCCTAAAACATTCGAAAAATCATAAAGCTCATTTACACTTTTTAGCTTAATATCATCTATTTTAAAAACTTTTTTCTTATCGTCTGTGTATAAAAAAGAAATTTTATTTTCAAATCCCTTTTCCTTAACAAAGGTATCAACCTTTGTAAAATTCTCTTTAAAACTTATAAAATCCTCTTGTTTTATAGCTCTAAAACTTGATGCAACAAGAGAAAAATAAATCGCCTCTAAAACATTCGTCTTTCCGATTCCATTTTTACCAACCAAGATATTTATATTTTCCTTAAAATCAAAAGAAATATCCTTTAAATTTCTAAAATTGGTTAAATGTACTTTTTCAACTATCAAACTTACCTCTTTTTAACAATTACAGTTTCTTCAGTTTCTAACATTACTCTAACAATCATTCCATCATAGATTTTTCTTCCACGTCTTGTTTCAACTTTACCGTCAACTAAAACCAACCCTTCAGAAATGAAGTATTTTGCATCGGTTCCCGTTTGAACAATCCCTGCAAATTTTAATAATTGGTCAAGTTTTATAAATTCGGTTTCAATAAAAATTTCTTCCATTTTAAACTCCTAATATTGATAATCTTGTAGTAAAACCGGTAAAACTAAATAAGTATAGTTAATATTTTCATCTTCCGGTCTTATGATACAAGCTCCGGCTCTACCGTTAAATGTTATTACGACAGTATCTTGTTCGATTGTCTTTAGACCCTCTAAAACATATTTTGAATTAAAGGCAATCTTTAAGTCATCTCCCTCTTTTTTAATGTCGATAATATCTTTTAAATCTCCAATTTCAGAAGAACCCTCAACTAAAATACTTGTATCGTCAATGCTGAAAGTAACTAAATCGCCTTTTTCAGCCTTGTAGATAATATTTGCTCTTTCAATCGCATTTATCAAATCACGTCTTGTAACAACTACCTTAGTCTTATGCTCATAAGAGAATAAAGCTCTGTAATTTAAATATTCTCCCTCTATTACTCTAGTTGAAAAGATTGTATTTTCAAAAGTGAAAATTGCACTTCCTCTAACCAAAGAAACGCCTACAACAGAACCTTCCGGAACAATCTTTGAAAGTTCATTTAAAGCTCTTGGAGGAATAATTACCTTATTTTCAACATTTTCTGAAATTTTAAAACTTCTCTTTGCAATTCTATGACCGTCAAGAGCAACAAAATCTACATTTCCATTTTCAATTTCAACATCAACACCATTCAAAACAATTCTGTAATCATCAATCGCTGCTGCAAAAATAGTTTGCTTAGTAGCAACTTTAAGTAAATTTTCTTGAACAGTAAAATCAACCTTATTTTCAAAAGTTGGAAATTCAGGATATGAATAAATATCCATTGCAATAATATTGAATTTTGAATTTTCACTTTGAATAAAGACTTTTTCTCTATCAACCTTTATAGTTACCTCATCATTAGGTAATTTTCTTATTATATTAGAAATCATAGTTGCATTAAGTAAAACTTCTCCATCCTCAACAACCTTACAATCAGTTGAAGTTTCGATAGCAAGTTCTAAATCAGTTGACTTTAAAGTTAATTTATTATCCTTTGCGATAAATAAAATCCCTTCTAATATAGAAGTATTATTTTTTAAACTTATCGCTCTTAAAGATATATTTATCAAACTCAAAAGTTCGTTTTGCATTATCTTTATTTCCATCATATTCTCCTTTTTTCATACATAAAAAAATATATATATTTAGTAGTAATAGTAGTAGGGGCTGTGGATAACTCAAATATCACTCTTTAACATTTAAATCAACACATTTCCCGACTGTATAACTACTGTATAACTTACATATTAATCACAAACTTATTAACACAATTAACAACAAAAATTTTATAAAAAGTTATCAACAACTTATCCACCGACTTTTAAACAATATAAGTTGAATAACTAAAAATTTCCTTAAAACAAAAATTACTTTTTTGTAACATACATTACCATTCTCTTTACACTCTTAGCTCATCTTAGCCAAACGAAAGTGCAAAGAGAAATCTTTGAACATGGTACTTTCCTTACCTTTAGCAGGCTTTACTAATCTTCTAAAAGTTTTTTTATGTTCTCTACATCTTGTCTTACGGACTCTGTCGTCTTTATCTTTTCGTCAATTTTCTTAACACCGTGCATTATAGTCGTATGGTCCTTTTCAAAAGCAGAACCTATATTTCCCAAAGCACAGTCTAACATATTTCTGCAAAGGTACATCGCAACCTGTCTTGGATAAGCGATTGAACTCGCTCTATTTTTAGAGCTTAAATCAGAAATTTCTATTTTAAAGTAATTACTAACAGTTTCTTTAATCAAGTCGATATTTAATTCTTTTTTATTCATTTCATTTAACTTTTCAGATAAAATTCCTTTGACATAATCAACAGTCATCGGAGCATCTTTTTTCAGCTTGTAATGTGCCAAAACATTGATTAAAGCTCCCTCAAGCTCCCTGATATTCGTCTTTATATTCATTGCGATAAATTCTAAAATATCATTCGACAAAGCTATCGGCTCATATTTAATTTTATCTTGTAAAATAGCCATTCTAGTTTCAAAATCAGGTGGTTGAATATCAACTGTTAAGCCCATATTGAACCTACTTTTTAACCTATCCTCAAGATTTTTGATTTCCTTAGGTGGTCTATCAGATGAAATGATAATTTGCTTATTTCTACTGTATAATTCATTAAAAGTATGGAAAAATTCCTCTTGAGTTGCAGTTTTTCCAGCGATAAATTGAATATCGTCAATAAGCAAAACATCAACATTTCTGTATTTTTTCCTAAATTCGGATTCAGAATTTTGATTTTTATCCCTAATTGAATCAATCAAATCAATCGTAAATTTTTCACTACTTAAGTATAAAACTTTACAATCAAAATGTTTTTGAATTTCATATCCTATTGCCTTCATAAGGTGAGTTTTTCCAAGTCCTGAGTTTCCATAAATGAAAAGTGGGTTGTAAGTTCCGGCAGGATTTTTGGCAACTGCCTCAGCTGCAGCCATTGCAAACTCGTTATTTTTACCCTTTATGAAATTGTCAAAAGTAAATTTATCAGGAAAAGAAGAAGAATTATTTGAAGAAGAAATCTTCTTTAACTTTCCTTTTTTATTCCCCTTTTCACTACTAGTTGTAAAAAACGAAGTTTGTCCACCTGAATTTTTAATCGCATTTAAATAAACTTCATCTGTTGCAACAACAGGTAAAAGCTCGGATTTTTCTTGAGTCAAAGGAAAAAGTTGGTTATTTATTGCATCTTCAATATATTCCTTAAAATTACCATTTATAAAATTTTTAATATAATTCGATTGACAAAGCACCATCAACTTGTTATCCACATAACAAATTGGCTTTAAAACGTCAATCCAAGTAGCAAATCGGCTTTCCCCAAGTTTTGTTTTTAATTCATTACAAACTTCAAGCCATAAACTATCGACCATTATTTCATTCTCAAACATAAATTACTCCTCATAAAAAAGTTATTAACATATTTATCCACAGTGAATAAAATTTTTAAAAGCTTTAAATTTAAACATTTAAAAGCTGTTTCAAAAAAATTATTTAAAGACTTTAAAAAGTTATCCACAATAATTTAAAAGTTATCCTGTTTATAAAAAAATGCTTAAAAATACAAATTTTAAAAAAATTTTTCAAAATTTATTAAAAAATAATAAACAATTTATCCACATATTTATTCCACTTATCCACATATTACGATTTTGTAAAAAATAAAATCAAAAAAAATTAAAGCCCAAACGAACTTAAATTTAAAAAAAATTTTAAAATATTTAAAGATTTTTATACAGTTAAATTATACCAAAAACAGATAAAAAATTCAAATTAATATATAAAGAAGAGTTTTGATTGAATTACTTGGATAAAAAAGGAAAAAAACTTTGCTTTAAATATGTTTGCTCTAAATATGTATAAAAATTTGTAATTTTTTTGTATTTTTGACTTGACAATTATACTCTAAATAGCTTATAATTTATGGTAGTGTTTTATTAAATAACCTAAAGGTGATTATAACAAGGAGGTGTCATCTATAATGAAAAGAACTTATCAACCAAATAGAAGAAAAAGAAGTAAAATTCACGGTTTTAGAAAAAGAATGAGTACAAAAGCAGGTAGAACTGTATTAAAGAGAAGAAGACTTAAAAATAGAAAAGTTTTATCAGCATAGGCCAACATTAGTGTGGCCTTTTTCTAAACTTCACATTTGTGCTTTTTAATGTATAGAAAGATGATGTATGAAAAAGGAAATTAGATTAAGAAAAAATAGAGAATTTCAAACTGTTTATAGACGTGGTAAGAATTTTTGGAATAAGGAATTCACTATTTTTATTAGACCAACAAATAAAAAAAGAGCTAGGTTTGGGGTTTCCATTACTAAAAAGTTTGGAAAGGCAAACAAGCGTAATTTGATTAAGAGAAGAATAAAAGAGATTATTAGACTTAATGTGTGCGATTTAGGTTTAGGTTATGAAATGGTAATTTTACCGAAAAAAAACACTTTAGAGATTGATTACATTGAACTTGAGAAGTCTTTATTAAGACTTATAAATTGTGCTTTGAAGAAGGTTTTAAATTGAGAAGATTAATGATTTTACTTATAAAGTTTTATAGAAAATATATTTCAGGACTTTTGGGTTTTGGTAAGTGTAAATTTACTCCAACTTGTTCGGAATATGCGATTTTAGCATATCAAAAATATAATTTTTTCAAGGCGACTTTTTTAGTTATATGGAGAATTTTAAGATGTAATCCTTTTGGAAAAGGTGGGTATGACCCACTAAAATAGGAGGAATTAATGGCGTTTTTAAGAAATTTAATGGGGTCATTATTGAAATTTATTTATGAAGGGGTAGCGTCAATTTTACCTACTGAACCGGCTAGTATTTCATATTTAGCTATTAGTATTATTATAATTTCAATAATTTTTAAGGTTGTACTTTTCCCTGTATTTTTAAGTACTATAAAAAATCAAAAGATTCAAGCAAAATTTGCTAAAGAACAACAAAAGATAAGAGAAAAATATAAACATGACCAACAAGCTATGAATATGAAGCTTATGGAGTTCAATAAGGAGCATGGAATTAAACAATTAGGTGGTTGCCTACCTATGATTTTCAACTTGATTCTAGTTTTAGCTATGTTCTCAGTAATGAGAGAACCTTTGTTATATATCTTTGGGGATGCAAAGGCTGATGTTATGAAAAATTTCTTTTGGATAAAGGATTTATCTGCACCTGACCCACTTTTATATGGACTTCCTTTGATAAATGCTGTTACTCAATATATTTATCTTGATTTGAGCAATAGGGACCAACAAGATAACCCTGCTGCAAAATCTATGGATACTATGAAATACATATTTCCTTTGATAATATTTATTTCAGCTAGAAGTTTCTCAGCAGGTCTTGCTCTTTACTGGGCATGTACAAATGTTGTTGAAATTTTATTAAGATTAGCTTTAACTGCTTATGAAAATAGAAAAGAAAGTAAGTAGTAGAAAGGGGCAAATGATGAGCGTTACAAAATCAGCAAAAACTATTGATGAAGCTGTAAAACTTGCGTTAGATGAATTAAAAGTTGACATTTCTTGTGTTGATGTTAATGTAATTGAAAAACCAAAGAGCGGTTTTCTTGGCTTTGGCTCAAGAGATGCTTTAGTTGAGGTTACATTAAAAGATGAAAAAATAGAAATGTCTAAAGAAACTTGTTGTAAAGAAGAAAACAATATAGATAAAAATGAATATATAGAAAAATTAGAAGTTTTCTTAAGAGATTTAATTTCAAAAATGGGAACAGATTGTGAATTAATCTTTAGTGAAGATGAAGAAGCAATCAGTATAGATATTGAAAAATCTGAAGATTTCAAGATGTTAATCGGAAAATCAGGAGAAACTTTAGAAAGTATCCAATACATTTTAAATATTTTTGCCAGAAGAAATACTTCTTTAGAAAAAAGAGTTTATTTAGATGTAAATGGATATAAGAAGAGAAAAGAAGAATCTATAAGAGAAATGGCTATGACTTTTGCTAAAAAAGCTATTAAGTATAGAAAAGTTATGAGACTTAGACCTATGAATGCTTACGAAAGAAGAATTGTTCATGCAACTTTACACAATATGAAAGGTGTATTTACAGTTAGCGAAGGTGATGAACCTTATAGAAAGGTTGTAATAAAACCTAAATTTTAATATGCAACAAAAAAGAACGTTTAGGCGTTCTTTTGCTTTATTGTGGAACAATATTCCCGGGCACCCACCCGTTGAAGGAGAAAATATGGAAAATACTATTGTTGCTATTGCAACTGCTACTGGAGAGGCCGGTATTGGCATTGTAAGATTAAGTGGAGAAAATTCAATAGATATTGTAAAAAAGATTTTTATTCCTTTTGATAAAAAAGAAATAGATAAAAACTCCAACAGAATGATGAAATACGGACATATTTACGACCAAGACGAACTTGTTGATGAAGTTATGACTTGTTTTATGTTTGCACCTCATACATACACTAGAGAAAATGTTGTTGAAATTTTCACTCATGGAGGGATTGTCTGTCTTAAAAGAGTTTTAAATCTATGTCTTGAAAATGGAGCGGTATTGGCTGAAAAGGGAGAATTTACAAAAAGAGCTTTTTTAAACGGTCGTCTTGATCTTTCTCAAGCTGAGGGTGTTATCGACTTAATAAAGGCAAAGACTGAATTTTCTCATAAGAGTGCTATCAATCAATTAGAGGGACATTTAAGTAAGAAAATTAAAGAATTTAGAGAAAAACTTCTTGATATTTTGAGTTTTGTAGAGTATTCTATAAATTTCACAGAAGATATGCAAGAGGAATTGCCACTTGATAATGTAATTTTAAAAACTGAAAACTTGATAAGTGATATGGAAAATCTGCTTGGAGAGTCAAACAAGGGAAAAATCTTAAAAGACGGGATAAATGTTTCAATAATCGGAAAGCCGAATGTTGGAAAGTCCTCTTTACTTAACAGAATCCTAAGACAAGAAAGAGCAATCGTAACAGATATTGCAGGAACTACAAGAGATTTAATTAAAGAGGATATTGAACTTGCCGGAATCAAATTAAATATAAATGATACTGCAGGTATCAGAGAAACTGCAGATGTAGTTGAGAAAATCGGTGTTCAAAAGTCAATTGAGGCCGTTAAAAATTCAGATTTGAATTTAGTT
This sequence comes from Parvimonas sp. KA00067, assembly GCF_001553085.1. Classification (NCBI taxonomy): domain Bacteria; kingdom Bacillati; phylum Bacillota; class Tissierellia; order Tissierellales; family Peptoniphilaceae; genus Parvimonas; species Parvimonas sp. KA00067. The sequence continues at coordinate 37,975 of NZ_KQ960149.1, forward strand.
TTGTTCGATATTTCAAGAGAATTGGACGAAGAAGACGAAAAAATAATAAATCTTGCAAATACAACTAAATCTATTGGAATTTTAAATAAGGTTGATTTGGATAAAAATTTGAATGTAGAAAAATTAAAAGAAAAAATTAATTTTGAGCTTATAGAAATCTCTGCACTTAAAAATGAAGGTATTTCAAAACTTGAAAAATCAATCATTGATATGTTTTTCGATGGAAAAATAGAAATAAAAGATAAGGCATTAATCACAAATGTTAGACATGAAAACAGTCTTAAAACTTCATTGGAATTTTTAAAATCATTCTATGGAGATATTAAAAATATGGTACCACTCGACTGTTGTGAAGTTGATTTAAGACGTTCCTACGAATTGCTTGGAGAAATAATCGGAGAAAATATTTCAGAGAATATATTGGACAATATATTTTCAAATTTCTGTATTGGAAAATAAAGACGGTGCACCGTCTTTTTTTATGGGAAATTATTTATGTATCTGTGATACATTCACTTATGCTTGTGTGCAAGCATAAGTGTGAGATTTCCGCAGTCGATTGTACTCAAATCAAAGATTTGAACAATCTTTGCGTCAGACCTACTATTGCTTGTGAACAAGCAATAGTAGGTCCTGTAAAGGACTTAAATAATAATTACAATCCCCCAAACTAATCACCAACAAAAAAATTCTCAAAAAACTATTGACATATTATATTATATGTTTTATAATATAATCAAAATAAAGTGTTAAGAGGTAAAAGTTATGGATATTGTAAAAGAATCAAGAAAACAGATGATAAAATTAATTATGACAACTATAACGGGAAATTTTGGTAGTTCTATTTTGTCATTTATTATTGGACTTTTGATTTTAAAAAAGACTGAGTCTGCTTTAAATTTTGGTATTTCTCAAGTTATAGGACCTTTGGTTGCTCTTGTTTTAGTTCCTTTTGTTGGAGCTGTTGTAGATAAGTATAATAAGAAGATTGTAATTGTAATTGCTCAGCTTTTTAGTATTGTAAGTTTGCTTTTATATGCTTTAAGTTTAAATTCTAATGCCGAAACTAATTTAATTAATACCTATATGTTATTAATTTGTTTAAAAGTTGCAGATCAATTTTTAAATAATGCTTTTGCATCTTCTGTAAAAAAAGTTGTATGTGAAGAGTATATTCAAAAGGTAAAATCCTTTCAACAGATAGCATCTTCAGGAGTTTATATTATTTCTCCGGTTTTAGCAGTTTTTTTACTTACAAAATTAGAGTTAATCTATTTTGTGCTTTTGGAAGCGGTTATTGAGTTTATAACTATTTTAATTGTACTTTTTATTAATTTTAATCTTATTAAGACTGAAGTAACAGAGAATTATGAAGAAAAGAAAGTTTTAAAGATGTTCGTCGAAGGTATCAAATATATAAGAAACAAAGAAGTTTTAGTTTTTATTATCTTCTTTGCGATGTTTATAAATTTCATTTTTGCGTCTGTTTCGGTTGGACTGCCCTATGTTTTGATTAATGAGATTAAGATTTCTGATTATCTTTACGGTATTGTAAATGCGACATTTCCAGTAGCAATGATAGTTTCATCTATAATTTTGTCAATGATGAAAGATATAGAAAGTCCTTTGGAGTTTTCTTTTAAATGGATACGTGGAACTGCTGGAGTTTTATTATTTTTAGGAATTGCCCTTTTATTTAAACTTAGCACTTTTTCATATTTTATAGTATTTGTGATATTTGCATTTGGAGTTAATTTTGTTGGAAATTTTGTAAATACTCCGATGTTTGTATGGTTTACAAAGGCTGTTCCACATGAATATCAGGGTAGAGTTTTTAGTATTATTGAAACGGGTTGTCAGCTTTTAAATCCACTTGGGATATTATTCTATTCTATTTTATTTGATAATTTCAAAAGCTCATATATATTCATTTTTTCAGGATTAGTTTTATTGGTATTTGTATTTGTACCATATATTTTAAAAGTAGATTTAAAGACAAAGAGTTTTTAAGGTCTCCCTTTCTTAGTATAAAAAAATGAGAGTTATCAAAACTCTCATTTTTTAATATTCACATATATCTTTTAATTTTCCAAATGTTTTATATTCAACTTTTTTTAATTCTTCGATATTTTTTACTCCAAGTAGTAACATAATCATCTTTGTTTGGTATATCAAAGATTTTAAGTAATCTTCTGCGAATTTGTATCCTCCATGGATTAAATATCTTAGAATTTCTCCTGCAATGGCAACCATATCGCTACCAAGTACGATTGCTTTTACAATATCCTCTCCAGTTTTTATTCCACCCGAGCCGATTAATGTAAAATCATCGGAAATTTTTCTGCAATCTATGATACATTTTGCGGTTGGTATGCCCCAACTGTAAATATTTGTAAAGTCCAAGTCTGTTCTTCTTAAATCTTCGATTTCAATAAAATTTGTTCCACCAAAACCGCTTACATCAATGTATTTTACTCCAACGCTAAGTAGTTTTTCACAAGTTTTCTTCGAAATGCCACAGCCTGTTTCTTTTACAATTACCGGTACATCAATATTTTTTACAATATTTTCAATATTTTCCAAAATACCGAAAAAATTTCTATCTCCCTCAAACTGAACAATCTCTTGAGCAGGGTTTAGGTGAAGAGAAATTGCATCAGCGTTAATCATTTCAATGCTTTTTTTGACATCATCAAGACTTGATAATGCAGAAAGGTTTGAAATTAAAATATTTTTCTTGTCCAAGACATCATTTACCACCGTAAAAGTTTCAACAAGCTCCTCATCTTTTAAAGCTACCTTTTGGCTACCAACTTCAAATGCAAGATTGAAATTTTTACAAAGTCTTGAAAGATCCTCATTCACATCAAAAGAAGTTTCAGCGCCTCCTGTCATTGCATTTACAAGAAGTGGAAAAGATAGTTTTTTTCCTAAAAATTCAACCGAAGTGTCGATTTCATCGAAGTTTAAGTCTGTTAATGCAAAGTGTTCGATATATACATTTTCAAACAAAGTATTCGATTTAAAATTACTCTTTAAAAAATTTTCTATATGTTCTTTTTTTCTTTCGTTTTCCATATCTAACCTAATTAATTGTTATTGTTGTTATTATTAGTATTGTTGTTTGTATTTTTGTTTTTATTAGTATTTATTTGTGAGCCGTTATTTTGATTAATTAAATAATCACCAAACATTTCTTTAACAATTGTATTTAATTTTGAACGGTTTGGAATAAAATAACTTATGTTATTTATATAAGCAGGTTCACCCGGAACAATTTGTGTATTCATCTTATCTACATTTAAATTACCTGCTTTTAAAGCTGATTTTGCTATTGTAGAGAAAGGAATATTTGTATTTACAGTTTTCTTTACAACATCTAAAATTTCCGGAATTTTCGCAAGATTTTTAGGTTTAGTCAATTCTTTTACAAGAGCTTTTATGATTAATTGTTGAGATTTAACACGACCCATATCTCCTTCAGCATATCCTGCTCTAAATCTTGCAAATTGTAGAGCTTGCTTTCCATTTAAAACTTGTTTACACGGTTTTAAATGAACATTATCTTCTGCTACGTCAACTTGAACAGGAACATCTACTTCAATACCGCCAAGTACATCTACAATATCTTTAACTGAGAAGAAATTAACTCTTACATAGTAGTCAATATCCAAGTTTAAGAAATCTCTTGTAGTTTTCATAGCAAGTTTAAGACCGCCAAAGTGATGAGCGTGGTTAATTTTGTCTAACTGTCCTCTAACCATAACTCTTGAATCACGAGGGATGGATAAAATATCTACCTTTCCCGTTTCAAAATTAACTTTTGCTAAAATCATCGTATCTGTTCTGTTTTGCTCAGTAGTAGCACCACTAAAGTCATCGCTATCAAGTCCAAGAACTAAAAATAAAAGTTCATTATCAACAACTTGCTCAATAATGTTGCCTTCGCCTAAATCATGGCCTAAAAATTCTACCTTTGAAGTAACTTCCATAACATCTAAAACTTTATTAGCTACCCAAAATATTCCTGCAAATAAAGCTAAAGATATTACAAAAGTTATTATAAATTTCTTTTTCATATAACGCTCTCCCTATTTTATTAATTTACTAATTACCTTAAAACTACTATGCTCTGACGTTTTTATCAAATCAAAAAGGATAGTTTCAACATTAGTAACACTTGCACCCAATTCTTTAATTAAATCCAAGCCGTTTTTTAAATTTTCTTCACTTCTTGAACCGACAGTTTCAAAAGGAACAAAAACTTCAAAATGCTCTTTTAAATCTCTAACTGTTTGATATACACAAATATGAGTTTCTACACCCGTAACGATTATAGAAGTTTTTCCGTTTTCTTTAAGTTTCAAAAGCTCATCTTCAATAATCGGATAAGCAGAGAAACAATTTTTAGAAAAATATTTTGCATTTGCATCTAACAAAGAGGATTTAATTTCTGTAACAGTTTCTCCAATCCCCTTAGGATATTGTTCGGTATAAATTATCGGGATGTTAAGCTCTTTACAAGCCTTAATCAAAATATCTGTGTATTTTATTATTCTTTCATTATTTTTTATTACCGGCATTAGCCTTTCTTGAATGTCCAACACCAATAAAATCATATTTTCTATTTTCATAAAATTCTCCATTCTAAATTAAAATATAAACCATTGGTAACTATTTTATCATTTTATAGATATTTTTTCAACAGAAATGGAAAATTTTTTCATATTTTGTGAAAATATTGGTAAAATTCTATTAAAAAAAGCTAACATTTTAATTAAGACACAATATTTGTTATTAGAATTTTAAAGCAAAAAAATTTTATAATTTTTTAAATTTATTATTCAATTTTAGATAAAATTTGTTGACTTTTAGTAATATTTAATATATAATGTTCATAAAGTAATATTAAGAGGTGTTTATGAACAGAATTGATTTAGATATACTAAAGCATATTTATAAAAATAAATATACTAATCAAAGAGAATTGTCAAAGTTAACAGGATATTCTCTAGGAGCTGTAAATAAGGCTATAAAAAATTTATTGGAAAATGAATATATTGATGAAAATATCAATTTGACAAATATTTCAAAAAAATTAATAAATGATAACCGTCCAAAAAGTGCCATTATTTTGTCTGCAGGTTTCGGTATGAGAATGGTACCTATAAATGTAGAAACGCCAAAGGCTCTGCTTGAAGTTAATGGAGAGGTTTTAATAGAGAGAACTATAAGGCAATTAAGGGAAAAAGGAATAAATAAGATATTTGTTGTTGTAGGGTTTTTAAAGGAAAAGTTTGAGTATTTAATAGATAAATTTGGTGTTGAACTTATTATTAATCCACAGTACGCTACTAAAAATAATTTATTTTCATTAAATTTGGTTTTGGAAAATTTAGATAATTCATATATAATTCCTTGTGATATTTTGTGTAAGGAAAATCCATTTAATGAAGTTGAAACATATTCTTGGTATATGGTTACAGATGAGCTTGATGAAAATAGTACTGTAAAGGTAAATAAGAAAAACAATCTTGTTTGTGCATGCGAAACGGAAAATGGAAATAAAATGATTGGGATTTCTTACCTTTGTGGAAAAGAGGCTGATTTTGTAAAGAAAAGAGTATCTGATTTAGTTAAATTTAATAAAAATAGAAATTTATTTTGGGAAAGTGCATTGACTAAGGATAATAAATTTTTAATTTATCCAAAACTTGTTAGTTCAAAAAAATATTTTGAAATAAATACTTACGAACAGCTAAGAGAAATTGACAGCGGTTCTAATAATTTGCAAACAGATGCGATAAATATAATATGTGATTGTTTAAATGTTGGAATTGAAGATATTAAGGAAATTAAAGTTTTAAAAAAAGGAATGACAAATCGTTCATTTATATTTACTGTTAAAGGTGAAAAATATATTATGAGAATTCCAGGAGAGGGAACTTCAGAACTTATAGATAGAAAGCAAGAGGCCCAAGTGTATTCTGTTATAAAAGATAAAGGAATTTGTGATGATTTAGTTTATATCAATCCCGAAAACGGCTATAAAATTACAAAGTTTATTGAAAATTCAAGAACTTGTGATGACAAAAATAATGATGATTTAAAAAAATGTATGGAAAAAATAAAGCTGTTACATTCTTTGAATTTAAAAGTAAATCACGAATTTGATATTTTTGAAAAAATAAATTTTTATGAATCTTTATGGAAAAATAAAAAATCTATTTATTCTGATTATAAGGATACAAAGGAAAAAATTTTTTCTTTAAAAGATTTTATAGAAAAAAATATAAAAACTAAATGTCTAGCTCATATTGATGCAAATTGTGATAACTTTTTGTTTTCAAAAGACTCATCTCTTCGTTTGATTGACTGGGAATATGCATCTATGCAAGACCCTGATATAGATATTGCAATGTTTTGCATATACTCTCTTTACGATAAAAAACAGATTGATAATTTGATTGATATATACTTTGAAGGTGGGGTACCAAAAAATACTAAAATAAAAATTTATGCATATATTGCTTGTTGCGGATTACTTTGGAGTAATTGGTGTGAGTATAAGTTAGATTTTGGTGTCGAGTTTGGAGAGTATTCTCTTAAACAATACAGATATGCCAAAGATTATTATAAGATTGTAAAAGAATTATTAGGAGAGGATTTTTAATATGGAAAATAATTTAAAGAATCGAATAGACTGGATAGCTACGATTGTTCCATTGGTAGGAGTTGTAATAGTAAGTATATTATTTTTATTTCAATCTGAAAGTTCTACTTTTGTTTTGGAAAGTATAAGAACATTTTTAGGTGATGATTTTGGAATTTACTATGCAATTTTAGGTGTTGGAATACTTCTTTGCAGTTTGTATATTGCTTTTTCAAAATATGGGACAATAAAACTTGGAAAAAAAGACGATAAGATAGAATTTTCATCTTTTACTTGGGGCGTTATGATTTTTACATCCACAATGGCGGCAGATATTCTATTTTATTCATTATGTGAATGGGCTTTATATTCAAATGAAGCACATATTAAAAATATGGGTGGAATTCAAAAATGGGCATCTACCTATCCACTATTTCATTGGGGGCCAATAGCTTGGAGCTTTTACATAATCCTTGCGGTGGCTTTTGGTTTTATGTTACATGTTAGAGGAAGAGAAAAACAAAAATTCTCAGAAGGTTGTAGAGCAATTTTGGGAAATAGGGTTGACGGAATTGTTGGTAAGATTATAGATTTGATAGCAGTTTTTGCACTTATAGCAGGAACGGCGACTACTTTTTCACTTGCAACACCTTTATTATCTTCATCAATAGCAAAAGTTTTTCACATTCAAAACAGTACCATTTTAACCGTTTTAATTTTGCTTTTGATTGCCTTTGTATATACTTTTGCAGTTTTATTTGGAATGAAAGGAATCTCAACACTTGCAAATTTCTGTTCATATTTTTTCTTTGCACTACTATTTTACTTTTTGTTTTTAGGAGGAGAAACAAGATATATTCTAGAGACAGGTTTTAGTGCAGTTGGAAATTTATTACAAAATTTTATCGGATTATCAACTTGGATGGACCCACTTAGAGAAACTTCATTTCCACAACATTGGACAATTTATTATTGGGCTTATTGGATGGTTTGGTGTGTTGCAACTCCGTTTTTCATCGGAAAAATTTCAAAAGGAAGAACTATTAAACAGACAATTCTAGGTGGATATTCCTGGGGAATTTTAGGAACATTTACCTCATTTATAATTCTTGGAAATTATGGAATGAGTGTCCAATTAAAAAAAGGAATTGATATATCAGGATTTATATCAAACGGAGGAAGTCATTCAGATGCTATCCTTAAAATTTTTGACACATTACCTTTTACCGAAATAGGACTTTTGCTGTTGGTTATAACTATGATAGCTTTTTATTCAACAACATTTGATGCATTAACAATGGTAATAGCATCATATTCATATAAAAAATTGCCAATAAACGAAGAACCTCATAGATTGGTAAAAGTATTTTGGTCAATAGTATTTATATTATTTCCAATTTCATTGATATTTATGGAAAAATCTATGTATAGTTTACAATCCATTGCTATTATTTCAGCATTTCCGATAGGAATAATAGTTTTATTAATAGTTTTTAGCTTTTTTAAAGATGCTAAGAATTACTTAAACGAGAACAAAAAAAGGGGATAGCCCCCTTTTTTATTTTATCCATCTTCCATTTTTATCGACTCTGTAACC
>NZ_KQ960149.1:46323-46759 GCF_001553085.1 Parvimonas sp. KA00067
ATGCTAAGAATTACTTAAACGAGAACAAAAAATTCCAGTAAAAAAAACATCAAAATTTTGTGGTTAAGAGTAGATTTAAGGTAGATAAATTTAAATTTTGAAAGAATAATTTCTGCAAGAAAAGCAACTAGAACAGAACAAGAAATTTACAAAAATGGAATTTAAGGAGTTGATAGTATGAGAAAAGAATATGATATTAGAAAATTAAATCCTAGAAAAAATCCTTATTCAAAATTAATTAAAAAGCAAGTAACAATAAAACTTGATGAAGATACTATCATATATTTCAAAAATCAAGCTGAAAGTACAGGTATTCCATATCAAACCTTGATTAATTTATATTTAAGAGATTGTGTTAAAAATAAACGTAATTTAGAATGTTCTTGGATTTAAAAAACAAAAAATTTTTAAAGATGCTAAGAATTACTTAAACGAG
>NZ_KQ960149.1:46859-47353 GCF_001553085.1 Parvimonas sp. KA00067
TATTTCCATTCTTCTTTTAAATAACTTCCATCGGAGTATTCATACCACCAAATACCATTATATGATTTCCAAGACCCTGTAATCCATCTTCCGTTTTTATCGACTCTGTAACCGTCAGGTGTAGTAGTATTAGTTAGCATATAGCCACCCTTACCTAAGTAATAGTCACCAATCCATTCATTCTCAGCCATAGCACCACTATCTTTAAGATAGAACCAATCATTTCCTAATAGATTCCAACCTGTTACCATATATCCTCCGGAATTGAAATAATACCAACTTCCACTAATGTATTTCCATTCTTCTTTTAAATAACTTCCATCAGAGTATTCATACCACCAACCAGTAGAATTTGATTTCCAAGACCCTGTAATCCATCTTCCATTTTTATCGACTCTGTAACCGTCAGGCGTAGTAGTGTTAGTTAGCATATAGCCACCCTTACCTAGATAGTAATATCCGATCCATTCATTCTCAGCCATAGCACCACTATC
>NZ_KQ960149.1:47453-148805 GCF_001553085.1 Parvimonas sp. KA00067
TCTGTAACCGTCAGGTGTAGTAGTATTAGTTAACATTTTTCCATCTTTACCTAAGTAATAGTCACCAATCCATTCATTAATAGCAACTGAACCATTTCTTATATAATACCAATTATCTTTAGAGAACTCCCAACCGCTTGTGTATTCACCTTTCCAATTTTTGAATTTTAATTTATTTCCGTCTTTATAAACACCATACTTTACTTTTGTTATATCGTTAATTCCGTTTCTAGTAATTTCAAAAGTTAAAGCTGTAACATCATTTCTTCCGGCATTTAAAACTTCAATTCCTTTAGCGTCTAAAAATTTAAGATAATTATCATCTACATTATAATTGGAAGTTTTAAGCATATATTTTGGATTTAATGTATTTATAAAGTTTTTTGAATTTGATTTAGCTGTATCTACATGATGATTAAATTTCATAAAATCTACTTTTCCGATTAACGGAGCATATTTATCTTCTAAACCATAAACATCATTTTGTAAATCTCCTCCAAAAAATAATCTCTTACCATTAACTTCTACTATAGAAAGAATGGAATTAAAATTATCATCATAAACTTTTTTTAAATTTTTATCTTCTTTTGGAAGATTAGGCTCATATTCATTTTCATAATTGAGCATAGAAATTTTCATATTTCCTAGATTAATTACAGAATCTTTTTTTGAAATATCTTGTATAACTTTAACATTATTTTCCTTTGCTGATTGTAAGGCTTTATCATATCCATATAAATTATCCCACAACCTAGCCTTATCAGTTATTCTTGAATCAGAATATCTTTTCAAATAAAGTTTTTCAGTAGGAATTTTTTTCATTACCTTATGACAAGCACCTATATGGTCGCTATGTGAATGTGTTACGATAATGAAATCAAATTTAGTAATGCCTAGCTCATTTATTTTATCAAATAATCTATCTTCAGTTATGTCATTAGGATTAGTAGTGATTCCTTTTCTAAAAGGATATTTTGGATTTGAACCGTCAGGATATTCATAATCCTCTCCGGTATCAATCATCGCAAAATGACCATCACTTTCTAAAATAATAGCATCTGAGCTAAGTGAAACAGTTATAACATGAATTCTATCTTGAGCAAAAATACTTTTTGGCAATATCATTAAACTAATAAAACATATAGTAAATAAAAAGAATTTTTTCAAAACAATCCCCCCGTATTAAAAATAAATTTCAAAAGCATTTTATCACAAATAAATTTATATTTCAAGTAAGCAAAAAAATCACTGGGAGTAACAGTGATTTTTGATTGTTTAAATAAATATATCCACATTGAGTATTATTTTACAATTTTGTAATAAATTCTTGAGGTTATTGTGTATATTATAAAGTATAAAACTGTAAAGGCTAATACGACTACTCCGAAGTTCATTGCAAATAGTTTTGAATTGTTTAATCCAAGTCCTCTTAGCATATTGTAAAGAATTGGAAATGCAAATGCTGAATGTGTCATTGCAACGATGAGTGGTAAGAAGAATATCCAAAGTATTTGTGTTTTAAGGCTATTTTTAATCATCTTGTCCGGAAGTCCTACATTTTTCATTATTTGGTAATTTTGTCTGTCCTCAAAGCCTTCTGAGATTTGTTTGTAGTAAGTTATTAAAATAGTTCCTGTTATGAAGATTAGAGAAATTATTGCTCCTAAGAATAAAAATCCTCCATTTATTTCATACATAATCTTTTTATTTATTTCTTTTGATGAAAAGCGTATTCTCATACCATCTTTTTTGTCTGTATCACGATAGTTAAAAAAATTGTTTTGTAATCTTTCAAAAAATTCACCTTTATCTTTTACATTTTCGGTATCAAAAGAGAATCTTAGGTAATAAAAATATCCAGCTCCTTTTTCATACGCTTTTTCCATTTTGGCAAAAGTTTCATCGTCTTTTACTATAATTTTAATTGAATCGGCAGCTATGTGTTTTGGAGTTTCATCAGGGATTTTTACTAATTTGTAGTTTTGCCCTGCTAATTCTAAATTATCAGGTTTGTAAAGACTTTTTAAATTTGATGAGTATAAAACTTCGTCATCTTTTAGAGTGTAATTTGTATTGTTTTTTTCGTTGTACTCATCTAGTATTTCAACGAATAAATATTGAGCTACGGCTCTTTTTTTGCCTAGTGGAACAAGTTTTCCATTTTCATTTAAAACGGGTTGTAGGAAAATATGTTTGTAAATTTTCAAATCTTTAATTTTTTCGCCATCTTTTAGAATTGTATTTAGAAATTCAGCAACTTCTCTTTTTTTTCTATTTCCTAATTCAATCCAATCTTTCTCTCTATTATCGTCAATTAAAAATTCTACAAAAAAATCTTGAGGGTCGATTGACTTTGCAACTTCTTTTATTCCTGAGTTTATAGTTAAAGTTGAGGATAATGTAACGATGATTGAAGTTGCAAGGAGCGTAATACTTGCAAGCGAAACTGCATTTGACTTCATTCTGTATAACATTCCTGAAATTGAAAGGAAATTTTTTGCTTTGTAATATAGATTTCTATTTCTCTTTAACAGTTTTAAAATCAAGATACTAAAAGCTATAAATAGAAGATATGTTCCAAATATTACAAGAATAACTGCAGGAAAAAATTTGTAAAAGCTTTCCAATCTTCCTTCTGAAGTTATTGAAATATAATATCCGTAGCACAAGATGATAAAGCCTAAAGTTCCAAGGATAAATTTGCTTTTTGGCTCTCCCTCCGCCTTTTTTTGACTTGAAAGCAATTCTATAGGAGTTGATTTTCCGATTTTAAATATTGTCAATAAATATATAAAAATGAATGTAATTCCCAAAAAAGCGAACGTTAAAATAGCTGAAGGGGTTGAAAAGCCATAATCTATTACTTTTGCAGTTATATTTTTTGTTACTCTGTTGAGTATAACAAAGGATAATTTTCCTAAGACGAAACCACCAATTACTGAAAAAATACTAATTACAAAAAAGTTTAATATATATTCGATAAATACGATTTTTGCAATATGTTTTTTCTCTAAACCTAAAATTCCGTAGAGGGCAAACTCTTTATTTCTCCTCTTAGTTAAAAATCCATTTGCATATAAGATGAATATAAAAGTAAAAATTCCGGCTAAAATATTTCCAAATCTTATAAGCATAAGAATGTATTCAAAATTTTCTTCAACATATTTATTTTGTCCAAGAGATGACATTATGAAAAATAACGCACTCATAATACTACTTGCAATTAAAAATGGAGTTAATAATAAAGAATTAGCTCTCATATTTTTAAAAGCAAATTTAAAAGCCATTTTATTGTTCATAATCGTTCACCCCGTTTAACATAATTTGAGATTGATTTATTTTTTCTAAGAAAGTTAAATTATCATCGTCGCCTTTGTAAATTTCGTGATAAACCCTACCATCTTTTATGAAAATTACCCTTTTAGCAAAAGATGCGCATTTCACAGAGTGAGTAACCATTAAAACAGTTTGACCATTTTTATTTATATCACAAAAAGTTTTCATAACCACATCGGCAGATTTTGAATCTAAAGCTCCGGTTGGCTCGTCAGCAAGCAACAAGTCCGGTTTAGTTATGATTGCCCTTGCGATAGCAACTCTTTGCTTTTGACCACCTGAAACTTGATAAGGAAATTTATCCAAAATTTCACTTATCTTTAAAATAGGAGCAATCTCTCCGACTCTTTCGTTCAATTCTCTAGGCTTAACACCTGACAGCACAAGAGGAAGATAGATATTATCTCTGTTTGAAAAAGAGTCTAACAAGTTAAAATCTTGAAAGACAAAACCCAGCTTTTCACGTCTAAAACTTGCGATTTGTGAATTGTTAAGAGAGCTGATATTCTTTCCTCCGATTAAAACAGTACCCTCTGTTGCCTTATCCAAAGTTGCGATTATATTTAAAAGAGTTGTTTTACCACTTCCGGACTCTCCCATAACAGCGATGAATTCTCCCTCCTCAACAGAAAAGTTTACATCTTTAAGAGCCTCAGTCTTAACACGACCCATTCCTCCATAAATCTTTTTTAAATTTTTAACATCTAATATATTCATAATTACCTCCAAAGTATTAATTTTGTTTACAATAATATTTTAGCAGATTTTTAAAAGCCAAACCTTTATCTAACATTACAAAAATAAAAATAACCTTACAATTTTGTAAGGTTATTGAAATGTTGGGGATAAAAACAGTTCTAACGACAAGGTTAGTATTAGACTATTTTTCAACTAAGTTAAAACTCTCGTCGATTAAGCTCTTTACTAAATTTAAATCAACATCTGAATCCAAAACAATTGAAATCCAGTATTTTTTATTCATATGGTAGGCAGGGAAAAAATGCTTTTTATCAATCAGACTTTCTATAAGTTCCGGATTAAGTTTTACATTTAAAACATCAATCTTTCCACTTTTATCAAGTCCCAAAGTCTTATAAGGAATGGACATAAAAATTCCATACCATTTTTTACTATTCGAAGTCTTTATCGTCGCATGATTATTATCTTCCCAAGGTTCTTCAGGAATTGTTCCGTATTTTTCCCTTACATAGTTTAGTAATATTTTTCTATAATCCAAAGATGTAAAACAGCTTTTTACAATATCCTCAATAAGTTCATTAACTTTTTTTCTAATTTGTGAAACGAATTTACCCTTGCTGTCTAAAACATTGAATAAAATATATTCTTCATTAAAAGGTAATTCAATAACATTTACCTCAAAAGAGTCCTTGCCTATTTTAACAATCACATTAAAATTTTCTACATCAATATCTGATTGTAAAATATAATAATCTCCAACCTTTGAAAAACCATATGCAATTGCAAGTTTAGAATTAAAAATATTTTTATCAAATATCTCATTATAAAACATAAAATTCTCCTAATCTATATTAAAATAGACTTTTACAGTCGTTCCTTCGCCTATTTTTGATTCTAATAGTATTTTCTGTCCAAGTTTTTCCAAGATTTGTTTTACTAAAAACAGACCGATTCCGGTTGATTTTTGGTTTTGTCGTCCGTTAAAGCCTGAATATCCTTTGTCAAAAATTTTTGGAAGGTCGGATTCTTTTATCCCGATTCCGTTGTCCTTTATTTCAAGGTAATTTTCGTCTTTGTTAAAAGTTATTGAAACAACTCCGTTTTTACTGTATTTTATTGCGTTTGATATAAGTTGCTCGATTACCACCATACACCATTTGCTGTCTGTAATTACTCTTGTATTCAGCTTTTTGTATTCCAGCTTTATATTGTTTGAAATGAAAAGAATCGCATATTTTTTGATTAACGGACTTATTATATCGTCTAAATTTACAAAAGAAATATCCATATCCGTATTGTGATTCATCATTTTTAGATAGCTTAAAGCCATATTTGTATAATCCTCAATGTAGATTAATTCTTTTTTTACATTTTTAGCATTTTCGTTTTCTACGTCGCTATCACAAATGAGTTTCCCGGCAGTTATCGGAGTCTTTATCTGATGAATCCAGATTAAAAAATATTCCTGTAATTCTTTTTCTTTTGCTAAAAATTCATTTCTAAGGCTTAAATTTTTCTTTTCCAAATATTTTATTTGCTGTTTTAAATTTTCTTCTCGATTGTGTAAAAATACCATAAATATTAAGTAGATGAAATAGAAGAAAACAATAATGTCAAAGGCTAAAAAATAGCCTTGCAGGTCTATATTTAAAAGTAAAAAAACAATCAAAAAAATAGATAATATTAGGATTGTAGCAACAGTTACGGGTAAAACTTTTACAAAATATTTTTTCAATTTATCCATTTTTTACTCCTTAAAATTTAGATAATATCCACTTCCTTTTTTAGTTTGGATAAAATCTTTCAACTCAATATCAAAAAACTTCTTTCTAAGTCTTGTTATATTAACTGCCAAAGTGTTGTCGTCTATATAATCATCTCCATGCCAACATTTTTCCATAATGGACTCCCTCGATGCGATAGAGCCTTTGGCTTTAAAAAGAGTTTCCAAGATTAATTTTTCTGTATTTGTCAATGAAATTTCTTTTTCTTTAAATTTTATTTTGTTTTTGTCAAGATATAGATAAACTTCGCCAAAGTTTAAAAAATCAATGTCTTTTGTGAAGTCGTAACTTCTTCTAAGAATCGCCTTAATCTTTGCCAAAGTAACATTCAAGTCGATAGGTTTTGTGATATAGTCGTCAGCGCCGAATTGAATACCCATAACAATGTCGATATTCTCGCTCTTTGAAGAAATGAAAATAATCGGAACATTGGAAAGCTTACGAATTTCTTCGCACCAAAAATAGCCATTATTGTATGGCAACATAATGTCCATTAAAACCAAATGTGGCTGGCAGTCCAAAAATTCTTCAACTATTTTATTAAAATTTGAAATACCACAAACTTCATAATTCCAAAGCAAAAGCTCCCTTTTTAGCATTTCAAAAATATTCTCATCATCTTCAACAATTAAAATCTTCACAAAATCACTCCTTTGTAATATTATCCTTTGTAATATTATATCATATTTTCAGTTTAGATAATTTTTTAATGGTAAATATGATGAAATAAATACACTTTTATACAATAACCATAAAACTGTATTTATTATATCATATTTTCGTTTTAGATAATTTTTTAATGGTAAATATGATGAAACTAATATAATTTTATACAATAACAATAAAATTATATTAGTTATATCACATTTCCTCTTTAGATAATCTTTAAATAGTAAATATTATGAAACTTTAGCATCAAAAAAGGTGATAAGTTAAACTTACCACCTAAATTTCAAATCCTTCTTTTCTTAATTTTTCTTCAAATTTTGTATCATCTATGTCAGTTCTCTTTCCTATAATTCTAAGTCCTGCAACTACAACAAATATTGCAACGGGTAGTATTACATATAAAGGTAATCCGAAACCAGAAGGGATATATCCACATAAAATAGTTATTATTGCAATATAAATCGCATAAGGCATTTGTGTCTTTACGTGGTCGATATGATTGCAACTTGCTCCCATTGAGGATAAAATCGTAGTGTCGGATATTGGAGAACAGTGGTCGCCGAATATTGCTCCGGTTAAAACTGCTGAAGTTGAAACTATTATATAGTTCATATCAGGGGAAATTGAATGTGCAAGAGGTATTGCAAGTGGCATCAAAATTCCCATTGTACCAAAGGCAGTTCCTGTTGAAAAAGATATGATTGAGCCTAAAATAAATATTATGCTTGGCAATATAAATTTTGGTAAGGTTCCTGAAAGATAACTTATCAAGAATTTTGCCGTTCCAACTTCTTTTATTACAGAACTTAAAGACCAAGCTAAAACAAGGATAACTCCTGTAATTATCAATGTTTTCATTCCATTTATCCACTCATCAATCGACTCGGATAGAGTGTAAATATTTTTAACCTTAGCTAAGAAAATGGCAACTATTGATGAAAATACTGATGATTGGAAAAGAGCGTTTGAGGCGTCAGCTGATGAAAAACATTCTCTAATTGAGCTAAAAGAGAATGGATTTTTAGTTAAGTCCACGATTAATTCCTTATTTTCTCCAGATAAAATTGTTGAATATCCACTGTAATAAAAAGCCATAAGTGAGCTTATGATAAGCACCCCGATTGGGATAATAGCATTCCAGATGCTAAGTTTTATTCCGTCTTTAGGTTTTAAATCATTCATTTGCTCGCTGTTTGTAGTTGTTTTTCCATTGCCTTTTCTTCTTGCTATATATTCAACTTTTCTCATAGCACCAAACTCTCTAACCATTAAAGCGCTGGCAACGATAAAAATCAAAATTAAAATATTGTAAAATCTGTAAGGAATTGTGCTTAAAAATATACCAAAGGAATCTACTTCAATATTAAGGCCATTAAAAGCATCGTGAATAAGTCCAACTTCAAGACCAATCCAAGTTGAAATGATTGCAAGACCTGCGATTGGAGCAGCAGTTGCATCGATAACAAAAGCAAGTTTTTCTCTTGAAATTTTTATTTTATCATAAACCGGTCGCATAATAGGACCTACGATTAGAGAGTTGGCATAGTCATCAAAGAAAACTAAAATTCCTAAAAGTATGGAAATGATTTGAGCTCCTTTTGAGGATTTTGCCTTTTTTGAAAGAGATTCGGCAACTGCTTTTGCACCACCCATTTTCCCAACCAAGTTTATAACTCCACCGATACATAAAACTTGCAAGATTATTCCTGCATTCCAAGGGTCAGCTAAAGAGTTTAAACAACGTGAGATTAAATCCATAAAAGCAAAAACAAGACTTGGCAAAAAGCTCATACCCGACCTGATTTGTAAAATTAATGAGCCGAATAAAATACCTAAAAATAGGGAAACGACTACATTCTTTGTGATAAAAGCTAAAACAATAGCTAAAAGTGGTGGAACTATCGTGATAATTCCATTTGCATTTACAAGCTCTCTAATTTGAGTTTCAAAAACACATACAAAAACAAAAATTAGAACAGCAGAAGAAATAAAAATTAAATTTTTTCTGTTCATATTGAACCCTCCTAAAAATATTTTGATAATTTGTTCATAGAGGATTCAATTCATAGGATAAAAAAACACCTCGAAGGACATTCGAGGTGTAAAATACATACTCCAATGATAGCCCAACACAATAAAAATCGTGACAGTCGAACACATATTCTGTGAACGCCCAGCAATATGACCCTAAAGCAAGCCATACACTTCGGCGAAAATTCCTTTCACTGTGGACGCTTTAATCCATTTAATCAGCTACTGATAAGTTTCGCTCCTCTATCTTCTATTAAATTATCTTAAAGCATTATACATCAAAAACAAAATAAAATCAAGTATTTTAAAAATAATATTTCACTTTGTAGTACTTTGCTTAACTTTAGCTACAAAATAGTAGTAGCTGTACCTTTAAGTGATGTTTTGCATCAGTTATATACTAAGGAAACCTTGTTGTTTAACAATAAAATTTATTCTATAAAAAAAGTAGGAAATTTCCTACTTTTTTGTTTTTTCTATAAACTTTGAGCTGCTGTTATTATTGCAAGTTTGTAAACATCTTCTTCGTTACAGCCTCTTGAAAGGTCTGAGATTGGTTTGTTAAGTCCTTGTAAGATTGGTCCTATTGCCTCAAATCCACCAAGTCTTTGTGCAATTTTGTATCCTATGTTTCCTGATTGTAAATCCGGGAAGATAAATACATTTGCATATCCTGCAACTTTTGAACCTTTTGCTTTTTGTTCTGCAACTGATGGAACTATACTTGCATCAAATTGTAGTTCTCCGTCCAATGCTAATTCAGGAGCTAATTCTTTTGCTATTTTTGTAGCCTCTGCAACTTTTTCAGAGAATTCGTGTTTTGCAGAGCCTTTTGTTGAGAAACTAAGCATTGCAACTTTTGGGTCGATTCCAAAAATTTCGGCAGTTTTTGCAGTTTCAACAGCTATTTCAGCTAATTGTCTAGCCTCTAATGTAATATTTATCGCTATGTCGGCGAATACATATCTTTCTCCATTTTTTCCAAGCATAACCATTGCTCCACTTGTTCTTGAAACATTTGGTTTAGTTTTTACGATTTGTAAAGCAGGTCTTACTGTATCTCCTGTTGAGTGAACTGCACCACTAACCATTCCGTCAGCTTTTCCAAGTTGTACTAACATTGTTCCGTAGTAATTTACGTCTTTTATAAATTCAACGGCTTGTTCTTTTGTGTTCTTTCCTTTTCTTAACTCTACGAATTTATCAACCATTTCGTCAAAATCACTTGCTTTTAATGGGTCGATAATTTCTATATCATCAATACAAACATTTAATTTTTCGGCAGTTTTTTTAACTTCTTCAACATTTCCCAACACTATCGGAGTTATAAGTCCGTCTTTTTTTAATCTAACACAGGCTCCTAAAACTCTTTCATCTTCTCCTTCCGGAAAAACAATTTTTTTGTTTGTTCCTTCGATTTTTCCAACTAATTCTTTAAAAATATCCATAATTTCCTCCTACATTATAACTTCAATTTTTTTATCACTTATTGCAAATTCAACCTCATTAACTCCCGACATATACTCTCCGTCAAAGTTTATTTCAATATTTTCTGAGAAAATTTTGATTTTCTTAGCCTTGAAATATGAGGTAATATCCTCCTTAACATGAGTTGCATTTACAATTGTTTTTATCTTCTTTATTATATCAAATTTTGACTTATATTTGATAGCGCATATATCAAGAAGTCCGTCATACATATCGGCCAAAGGCAATATATTTATCTTTCCACCGTATTTGCTACCAATCCCAATAGCTATTAGAAAATAGTCGTCTTCATATTCTACATCATCAACGATTATTCTGTATCTCTTTCTCTTGTGTTTGAAAAGAGCCAAAACTATTGCAATTTTGTAAGAAAGACCACTTTTTATAAATTTTTTGACTTTTAAAGCACAATCATTAACTTCTGCATCAAAACCGACAGATGCAATGTTGAAAAACGACTTGCCTAAAAATTCTCCATAATCGACAAATCTTGTTTCACCCTTTATGATTCTTTCCATACAGATTATAAAATTACAAGTTTCGCCTAAACTGTTCATATAGTCATTTCCTGTACCTGCAGGGATTACACCAAGTTTAAGATTGTTTTTTACAACCACATCTCCAACTTCATTTATCGTTCCGTCGCCACCGACTGCAATTAATTCTGTAAAACCGTCTTTGACTGCATTTTCTGCTATTAAAACGGAATCTCCCTCTTTTGAAGTGCATTTGATTTCATATTCAAAATTTAATTTTTTACCCCTAAGATACTCTTCGATACCCTCTTTAAAATCAAATTTTTTAAAACCTGAGGCGTTCGGATTTAAAATAAACATTAACTTTCTCATTATCTTTCTAAAGCCGTCCTTAGTGCTGTTTCTTCTTCTTTTGACAACTCTTGAGTAACAGAGCCTGCTTTTACTTCTTTTGCGTAAGTTATACAACTTTCTCTTCCGTAAATTGTAGTTAGCAATAGTCCGTTATTAAAGCTGTCCAACATAGCGATTGAGTAAGATAGTTTGTTTTTTAAATCATAAAAAGCATCATATTTTACAAATCCGATTTTTTGGATTGAAAAGGCTGATTTGTTCTTTGCAAGTTCAATTTCAGACTTGAACTCATCAACTTTTTTGCTAAGCTCAAAAATATCTGAAGAATGTGCTTGAACCAATTCTCCCATATTCAAATCACCACGTCCTCTTAAAAGCATATCGTATTTTTTCTTTTGCAAACTTAATTTTTTATTAATTTGGTTGAATGTATATGCTATAAATATAAAGACAAATAACACCAATATTAAAAATATTCCTGAATATGAATTTAAAAATTCTAATATTGCATTCACTATTTTTTATTCCTTTCTATTATACTAATTAAAGCATTTACACAAGTTTCAATTTCTTCAATGGTATTAAAATACCCAAAACTAAAACGGACTGCACCTAATTCTTCAGTTCCAAGGCTTTTATGTGCAAGTGGTGCACAATGAAAACCCGGTCTTGTATAAATGTCGAATTCATTATTTAAAATGTAGGAAACCTCAGAGCTGTCCATATCTTTTATATTTAAGCTGACAACGGCACCTTGTCTGTCGTCTAAAGTTCCATACAAAATAATATCCTCATTATCTTTTAACAATTCTATAAAATGATTTTTTAAACTTATCTCGTGATTTCTGATATTTTCAAGCCCAACTTCGTTTATAAAGTCAATTCCCTTGCCTAGAGCCACGATTCCAAGACCGTTAGGAGTTCCACTTTCTAAGCTGTCAGGGTACAATTCAGGTTGGTCGATACTATGTGAATAGCTACCCGTTCCGCCTTGTTTTAATGATTTTACTTTAATTCCTTCTTTTATATATAGAGCACCCGTTCCCATTGAACCGAATAAGGCTTTATGTCCCGGAAAAGCAAGCAAGTCTATATTCATATCTTGAACGTCAATATCCAAAACTCCGATAGATTGTGCAGAATCTACAAGATAAATTATATTTTTTTCACTACAAAAAGCACCAATGCTCTTTATATCTACAATAGTTCCAAAAACATTGGACATATGAGTTGTTACGATTAATTTTGTATTCGGCTTAACGGCATCAAAGATTTTTTGTGTATCCACATAGCCATGCTCATCTGCATATACAATGCTTAAATCGATTATACCGTCTTTTTTTAGCTGATTAAGAGGTCTTAAAACGGAATTATGCTCCATAGAAGTTGTAATCACATGGTCGCCCTTTTCTAAAACTCCCTTTATCGCCAAATTAAGACTGTCCGTACCGTTAAAAGTAAAGATTACATTAAGTGGCTCAGTTCCGTTTATAAGTTTACAAATTTTTTCTCTAGTTTCGTATATTTCTAAATCCATTTTCATAGCAAGTTTATGCCCACTACGACCGGGATTTCCTGCGTAATATAAAGAACATTCCATAATTTTGTCAGTTACTACTTTAGGCTTAGGAAAAGTAGTAGCTCCATTATCTACATAAATCATATTAATCCTCCAAATCGTAAATATTCATCAAACTGTCAATTATTCTTTGCAAATCTGCCTCATTTAGATAGTCGATTTCTATTTTTCCACCTTTTTTCTTAGCGTGAATTTTAACCTTCGCGTCCAAAACTTCAGTTAATCTCTCGCAAATATCTTTTACAAAAATATCTTCGCTTTTATTTCTAGTTTGTTTTGCCTTTTTCTCAACATCTCTAATATTTACTTCCTTAACTAATAATTTTTCAAGATATTTCTTTCTTTCATCTTCATTTTCTAAAGAAAGTAAAGTTCTTGCCTGGCTGGAGCTTAACTCTCCACGAATTAAATATTCCTTTATATAGTCGGATAGATTTAAAAGTCTTAAATTGTTTGCAATATACGACCTGCTCTTTCCAATTATTTCGGATAATTCTTGTTGAGTAAGTTGGTATTCCTCCATTAGAGTTTTTAGGGAAATTGCCTCCTCAATAGGATTTAAGTCCTCTCTTTGTATATTTTCAACTAATGCAAGTTCTCTTGCCTTTCTATCATCAACATTTTTTACAACAACAGGTACCTTTTCAAGACCTGCAAGTTTTGAGGCTCTAAATCTACGTTCCCCTGCTATTATTTCGTATTTAGCTCCAACTTTTCTAACAACTATCGGTTGGATAACTCCGTCTGCTTTGATTGAGTCTGCCAACTCTTTTAAACTGTCGTCATCAAAGTTTTTTCTAGGCTGGTCTTCTCTTGCTACAAGTTTATCCAAATCAACAGTTAATAAATTTTCATCAGTAATAAAGTCTTCTTCTCTTAAAAGAGAGCCAAGACCTCTACCTAAACCTTTTTTCTTCATCACTTCCTCCTATTTTTAATTAATTCCTTAGCTAAAGATAGGTAACTTTCAGCCCCTTTAGAATTTTTATCATAATAGATTATACTTTCTCCAAAACTTGGCGCCTCAGCAAGACGAATATTTCTAGGAATAACAGTCTTAAATAATTTATCTTTGAAATAATTTTCCGTTTCGACCTTAACATCGTCAGATAGATTATTTCTTGAGTCGTACATTGTAAGGAGAACTCCCTCAATTTCAAGTTCAGGATTTAAACCTTTCCTTATTATATTAATAGTATTCATAAGCTGGCTAACTCCCTCAAGTGCATAATATTCACATTGAATTGGAATAAGCACACTTTGAGATGCAACTAAAGAATTTATACTTAAAATACTTAAAGACGGAGGGCAATCTATCAGAACATAATCATAATTTTGAGGGATTTTTTCCAATTCGCTTTTTAATAAAAATTCTTTCTTATCAGCACTTAAAAGCTCAATTTCAAGACCACAAAGGTCTGAATTTGAAGGAATTAAATCAACATTTTTAGATTTTGTCTTATAAATAATTTCGTTTATGTCTTTTTCTCCAGTTAGAACGTCATAAACAGTAGCATTAACATCTTCAACACCTAAGCCTGAAGTTGAATTGCCTTGAGGGTCCATATCTATAACTAGAACTTTTTTCTTGTTAAAACCCAAAGCAGATGCTAAATTTACAACGGTTGTAGTTTTTCCTACACCACCCTTTTGATTAAAGACAGAGATTATTCTCATTTCTTTTTTCTTTTTAAAAGCATCAAAAATTTTCATAATATCTTCCTTTTATAATTAATATACCTTTATATACTTAAAGCTATATTAATTATACCATATTTTCTTTTAAAAAGTTTAAATCCAAATAAAAATTTATAAAATGTTTCACGTGAAACATTCGGTTTTGTTTTTTATGAATAATATTCTCGTGATAGCACTTGATTAAAAACGTCATTAAATGATTGAATAAAAAATAGAAATTAAATTCTTTAAATTGTTTCACGTGAAACATTAAAAACAACAAAAAACAATTTTTGTAACCGATTTGTAACTTTTTGTAATTTTTTTGTAACTTTTTGTTGACTTTTTTCAATGCTTGTTGTAAAATAAGTCTATAAGTTAGGAGGTAATTATGAAACTAAAAAAAGTGTTAACAACATCTATGTTATGTGCATTAGTTTGTACTGCTTTACCGGTAGCAAATTCTTATGCAGATGAAATGGAAAAGGTTGAAGTTAAAATTCATAGTACAAGTATTGAAGAAATAAACAATTCAATAAGTAATAAATCAGAAAATTTCGTTACGGCTCCTTCTGTTTTAGGATTACAAAAATTATCAAATAGAAATGATATATATTCATTAGTTACTGAAGAAGATACTATAATGCCGGAATTAGAAGAAAATTCTTTTTACATAAAAGAAGATGTTGAATTAAAACCTGTTTTAGCCGAAACAGAAACACCAATAGCAAAGATTGAAAAAGGTGCTGTTGTTAAGGTTGAAATGAGTGGGGATAAAAAGGCAACTGTTTCTGTTGATGGAAAAGTTGGGGTTATAGACGTTTCAGTATTAACTAAAGAAAAAGTTGAACCTGAAAAGAAAGAAACTGAAGTAAAACCTGAAGAAAAGAAAGAGAAAGAAAAAGCTGAAACTCCAAAGGTGGAAGAAAAGAAAGCGGAAGAACCTAAACAAGCTCCTGTTAAAAAAGTAAGTCTTTATGCGACAGAAACTTTAAACGTTAGAGCTGAACAATCAGCAACTTCAAACAAACTTGGACTTTTATCAAAAGGTGAAAAAGTCAACGGTATTGATAAAGGAGACTGGGTAGAATTTGAATTTAACGGACAAACTGCTTATGTTATAAAATCATATCTTTCTGAAACTAAACCGGTTGTTGAACAACCAAAGGTAGAAGAAAAAGCTGAAACTCCAAAGGTAGAAGAAAATAAAACTCCAGCGCCAAAACAAGAAAATAAATCTTATAGCGCTGATATTGAAACAGTTGTAGATATTGCTTTAGCACAAGTTGGAAAGCCTTATGTTTGGGCAAGTGCTAATCCAAATGTTGGATTTGACTGTTCAGGTTTAGTATATTATGCTTACAAACAAGTTGGAATTAATTTAAGTAGAACATCATATACTCAAATTAATGACGGTACTAGAATTTCAGCATCAGAATTGAGAAAAGGTGATTTAGTATTCTTTAACAATGGTGGAGATAGTGTTGGACACGTTGGAATCTATATTGGAAACAATAAATTCGTTCACGCATCAAGTCCTGGAACAGGTGTTATCGTAAGTAATCTTTTTGGAAGTTACTTTGGAAATACATTCTGTGGAGCTACTAGAATTATAAAGTAATTAAAAAATAACTATGAATTGAAAGACGGTTTTTACACCGTCTTTTTCTATTGGAATTTGATAAGTAATTAAAAATAAAATTTTAATAAAAAAATAAAATTACACAAAAAAATGAGGGCAAAAACACCCTCGTTTTTTAAATATTTTTCATTAATTCATATAATTACATCAAAAACATGTAAAATTTAAAATAAGGCTAATTTTTTACGATTTTAAACTATTACCCTTATTTCTTGCAAGATTGAATCCTATTGTACCAATTAGTACTGCAATTATTCCTATGTGATCATAAATTGTTAGCAAATCTCCAAAGATAAAAACTCCAACTAATATATTTACAACCGTTGTTACATTTTGAAATAGAGAAACTGTTGTTGACTCTAAATGTGAAAGAGAAAAAGCTACAAGTATCATAGTTAAAAAAGTAGTTATTACTGAAAGATAAAATAATGAAATCAAAAATTCTACATTTGTAAATCCGTTAAAAAATAAATGCAAATTTTTATTCATCATTCCATCTCCAACTGCAACTACATTAAAAAACACAAATCCACATAAATTAACTACATAAGCTATTTGAATAGGAGAGTATTTGCTTGCTATTTTTCTAACAAATACATTATATATCCCAAATGCCCCTGCTGAAATTAAAATTATAATATTTCCAAGTAAATTAAAATCCGCACTGTTTGAATCTTTCATTAAGTTTATAAAGGCTATTCCTAAAATCGAAAGAATCATAAATAAAAATTGTTTTAAATTGTTTCTTTCTTTTATGAATATTTTTGCAAATACAAATGTTAAAATCGGAGTAAGTGCATAGATTATTCCTGATTGTGATGAAGTAACCATTGTGTAACCGACTGTTTGGTTTAAGAAAAATATAATCGGAAACGCTAAGCTAAGAGGGGCAATGCGTTTAAAATCTTCCATTTTTATTTTCAAATTTTCTTTTTTAAAAAGCATAAATAATATCATACAGATTAATGTTACTGTAAATCTATGAGCCAATAAATTTATGGTATTTGTACTTTTTAACGCTATATTTATGAATAAAAACGAAAAACCTATAGAAACAGATTGAATAAGCATTGCTAAATATGATTTTATTTCGTTACTCATAATACCTCCTCTATAAATGTTTCTTCTTTATTTGTCCCATATTCCTTGGGAATTTTTCAGAAGTTTTTTCTATTTTTCTTATAATTAAAATATTTCTTTCAGAAGTTTCTCCATTTTGTGAAATTTTAAAATTCAAAACTTTTTCCAATTTGCAATTTAATTTTTTTAATGCGTTTTTTGAATTTTCAATTTCTTCAAGATATGACGGACCTTTCATCGCAAGGAAAAGTCCACCGACTTTTAAAAACGGGATTGTAAATTCTAAAAGTAAAGAAAGAGATGCAACCGCTCTTGAGCTAACTATATCAAAATTTTCTCTATAGCCTTCTTGTCTGCCAACTTCTTCTGCACGTCCATGAATTGCAGAAATGTTTTTTAAATTCAAATCATCAATTACAATATTTAAAAATTTTATTCTTTTATTTAAACTGTCAAGCATTGTTACATTTAATTTCTCGTTATAAAGTTTAAGTGGTATCGCAGGAAAACCAGCTCCTGTTCCAACGTCTAAAACTTTTTTATCATCTTCAAAAAATCCCGTTTTTGTAAGCAATAGGCAATCTAAGAAATGTTTTATATTCATTGATTCTTCATCAGTTATTGCCGTTAAATTTATTTTTTCATTCCACTCAACGATTAATTTTCTGTAAGTTTCAAATTTTTCTAAAGCCTCATCACTTAAAATTATATCCTCTTTTTGGGTCAAAGTTTTTAAATTATCCATTTTTTCTCCTCATGGTTTCAAGATGTATAAGCAAAACATTTATATCCGCCGGGCTAACTCCTGAAATTCTACTTGCCTGTCCAACTGTTTCGGGTCTGAATTTTGAAAGTTTTTGAACAGCCTCGATTCTAAGACCTGATAGGGAATTGTAGTCGATATTTTCAAGTTTTTTGTTTTCAAGTTTTTTGAAAGCCTCAATTTGATGACTTTGTTTTTCGATATATCCCTCATATTTTATCATAGTTTGGACTTGCATTTTAATTTCTCTGTCCAAAGGCTCACGAGTTGTATCCAAGTCTTTTACCATTTCGTAGTCAAGCTCAGGTCTTTTGATTAAATCGTAAAGACTAACAGCTGTTTTTAGTTTCATACTTCCTAAGGATTCCAAAGTGTTATTGATATTTTCCTTTGGAGTTAGGATATTTTCTTTTAATCTTTTGATTTCATTTTCGATTAAATTCTTTTTATTTATACATTTTTCAAAACGTTCTTTAGTAGCAAGCCCTATGTTAAAACTCTTTTCTGTAAGTCTTAAATCTGCATTGTCTTGTCTTAAAGAAAGTCTGTATTCAGTTCGTGAAGTCATCATTCTGTAAGGCTCATCAGTTCCTTTTGTAATCAAATCGTCAATCAAAACCCCGATATATGCATCACTTCTTGTAAGAATAAAAGGCTCTTTTCCTAAAATATTCAAAGACGCATTTATTCCGGCAATGATACCTTGACTTCCTGCCTCTTCATATCCCGAGCTACCGTTGATTTGTCCGGCAAAGAAAAGATTTTTAATGTCTTTGTGTTCAAGTGTCGCTCTTAAGATAGTAGGGTCGATACAATCGTACTCAATCCCATAAGCAGGACGCATTATTTTAACATTTTCAAGACCTAAAATGCTCTTATACATTTGTTTTTGCACTTCAAGAGGTAGGGTACTGCTAACCCCTTGAACATACATTTCGACTGTGTCTAAGCCCTCAGGCTCAATAAAAACTTGATGCTCATCTTTTTCGTTAAAGCGAACAATTTTGTCCTCAATAGACGGACAATATCTAGGGCCTACACCCTTAACGATACCTGCATACATTGGACTTCTATGCAGATTATCCTCGATAATTTTTTTAGTTTCCAAAGTCGTATAAGTCAAAAAGCAATCTTCCTTATGATTTCCAATATCCTTTCCCTCATTCATAAAAGAAAAGGGAATTATATTTTCATCGCCTTTTTGAATATCCATTTTTGAATAGTCGATACTATCTCTATGCACTCGGGCAGGAGTTCCGGTTTTGAAACGTCTAAGAGGAATACCTAAATTCTTTAGACTTTCGCTTAAAAAAGTCGAACATTTCCAGTTGTTTGGACCACTTTCATAACAATTTTCTCCCATTAAAATCATAGATTTTAAGTAAGTGCCCGTACAAACTATAACAGCTTTTGCAGGGAAAATCTCGTTTGAAGTAGTCAAAACTCCTGTTATTTCATTATTTTCAGTTAAGATTTCCTTAACCTCCGCTTGAATTAAGTCTATATTTTTTTCGCTTTCCAAAACTTTTTTCATCTCTGTGTGATACATTTTTTTGTCTGCCTGAACACGCAAACTGTGAACGGCAGGACCTTTTGAAGTATTTAACATTCTGGATTGGATAAAAGTTTTGTCGATATTAATCGCCATTTCTCCACCAAGAGCGTCGATTTCACGAACTAAATGTCCCTTTCCTGTACCACCTATATTTGGATTGCAGGGCATATCTGCAACTGAATCCATACTTATTGTAAGAATCGCTGTTTTAAGACCAAGTCTGCCACTTGCAAGACCCGCCTCACAACCGGCATGTCCAGCACCGATTACAACAACATCATATTTTTCATCTATAAAATTTGTCATTTTTTCTCCTTAAAAATTTAAATAAATATACATATTATATTGTACCATATTTTTGTAAAAATTTCATAGAAAAATTATTTTTACATGAAAAGAAATAAAAATGAATTAAATAAAAGAAACTTTGTATTAAAAATTTTTAAAAAAATAATCATAAAATAAATTTATGCATATAGTAATAAAAATTAAAAAATGTAAAAACATAAAGTATAATTATATCTATAATGATATTAAATTTCAATTATAAAATGAATGTTAATATTATAAATAGAATAAAAAAATTAAAACAAAATAATTGTTATAAAATAATACAAATTCTGTATTTTATTGATAAAAATTATAATTTACAAAATGTAATTTATATGATAAAATTGAGAAGAGTTTTTATAGATAATTTCTATCAATTATATTTTAAGACATTTAGTTACATATTAGTTATTTTTAAAGGAGGAAGATATGAAAAAAAGTAATTTATTAAAAGCGACACTTGCTTTTGGAATTATGGTTAGTTCAGGGTTAGTCTTTGCAGATACAGAGTCTGTACTTTATGATAAAGACGGAATAAAACTAAGCCTTACATCAAACGAGAATGGAGATTTTTCTGTAAGCGTTTTAAACAATACAGATAAAGATATGTATGATGTAAAACTTAAGTCGAAAGATATAAAAGGACTAAAGGTAATAGATGGTGATATTCTATCTATTGGAACGATTAAAAAGTCAGAGAAGAAAGTTTTAGATAAAACTTCTTTAAAGTTTGAAATCGAAAAGAAAATTTCAGATAAAATAAAGAAAAAAGGACTTTCAAAAACTGGTATAAACGGAGTAAGTAAAGTACTTATACCAATTACAATTGCAGGGCTTTGTGGGGTTATCTATGTTTTAGTTAAAGAAAAGAGAGAAAAAAATACAATGTCTTTAGCACTTGCACTAGCATTAGTTGGAACATCTTTAATAGGCACAAATGTAAAAGCAAGTAAATCTTACGACCATGTAGTAGATATAAAAGGAGATATAGAAGTAGAAGGAAAAACTTTTGAATATAAAGGTAATCTTCTATGGAATGATACTGAAAAAGAAAATATAGAAAATAACGAACAAAAACCGGACGAAAATCAAAAACCGGATGAAAATCCAAAACCGGATGAAAATCCAAAACCAGACGAAAATCAAAATCCAAGTGGAACACAAAATCCAAGTGGAACACAAAATCCAAGTGAAAATCAAAAACCAGATACAAATCTACCAAGTAAAGAAGAAGTAGAAAAGGCAAAAGAAGAGCTTAAAACTTACCTTAAAACAATAAAAGAAAATTCGATAGAATTAAAAGCAATAAAGACAGAAAAAAATAAAGAAGTTTTAGAAACAATAAAAAGTGAAATACAAAAAGCAAAAGCTCTTTTAGAAGATAAAAATATAGACAAAGAAAAGTTAGAAAAGATTAAAAAAATACCATTTAAAAAGACGGCTAATAAAAAGAGTGGACTTTTTAGAGATTTAGCTAAAAAGGTAAAGCTTGATTTTGATGTACAATCAGGAGATGAAGTTGTAAATCCACATACAAATAAAAAGTATAAAAGCTTAAAAGATAATAAAATGTTAATAAAAACATCTTTAGAAAATCTTAAGAAAAACAAAGAAAGTGAAGATGTATATTTTAAATTAAATTATGTAACAGAAGAAGAATTTAATAAATATAATAACGCTTTAGATGCGATAGCATCGCCAACACCAAAATACGATAGAAAAGAAATTCCAACAACAGATTACACATTAACAAAAGTAGACGGTGGATATGAAGTTGAAATAAAGAAAATGAAAGAAAATGTAAAACTTGTAAAACCTGTTGTATATGTAAAATTTTCAGACGGAGTGTATTTTGAAAACGGAACAATTGTATTTGTAAATAAACAAGCACCTAAAAAAGATATGAATATTTATGCCACTAAAAAAGTTTATGCTAAAGATGAAGTTATTTATGTTACATTAAATGATGAAAATATTCATCCTATGAATGGACTTAAACTTTTTATTGTTGATCAAAGTGGTAAAGAAACTGAAAAAACTGATTTTAGAGTTATAGATTCTAAAGAGGGAAAAAAATCTTTACAAATAGAAAAAGACTTTTTTAAAACTAATGGAAATTACAAACTTAAACTTGTTCAAGAAGGTTATAATGATAAACTTATAGATATAAATATAGCTGATAGAACAAAAACAGCTAACCTTTCAAAAGAAAATGACTATGTTTATACAAATATGGATTCATTTAAAATATCTGGTGAAAGCGGATCAAAGCTTAATGTTAAATTTATAAAGAAAAATTTCTTTTCAGAAGAATATTTTGAAGTACCTCAAAGTGAAATAACAGAAAAAAATGGAGTTTTTACTGTAAATTTAAAAAATATTAAATATAAAATAAAAGATGCAAAAGAAATTACATTTTATGTAACAAAAGAAAATTTTGCAGATAGTGATATAGTAAGAATTAATTATAAAACTCCAAATGTGTTTGACAAAAACAATGTTAAAGAAATAACTATAAAACAAAATCCAACAAAAACAGTTTATACTGAAGAAGAAAGCTTTGATCCATCAGGTATGGTTGTTACTCTTAAAGATATAAACGGTTTAACTAAAGATGTTAAAGCAAGTGAATTTACACAAGAGGGTGTAATTGTAGCTGTTAAAACTCCTTTAACTAAAGATACAACAAGCGTTGAAATTTCTTATACAAACGCTAAATGTACTTTAAATATAACTGTTAATAAAAAAGAAAAACCAGCTCCTAAAGAAGAACTTGAAATAAAAGAGGTTAAAGTAGATACATTTGAAGTAGAATATGGCTCCGCCTGGAATTGGGATAATATAAAAGATAAATTGCCAAAGAAAGTAACTTTAGTATTAAACAATGGAGAAAACAAAGAAGCTACCGTTACATGGCATGAAAAATCTTATCTAAATACATTTAAATCTGGAGAAAGTGAGATAGCAGGAGAAATTACTTTGCCACAAGGAGTTAAAGGAAGTACGGATATAACTTTAAAAGTTATAGTTAAAGAAAAAAAGGCTGTAGAAGAAAAACAAATTGTTTCATTTGAAGATATAACTGTCGAAGTTCCTCATGGTTGCCCTAAAGAAGAGTGGATGGCAAAAATTCCTAAAACTGTAAATGCAACATTAAGCACTAGAGAAAAAATCAGTTTAAATTTAAAACCATATAGTGGATACATCAATACTTGGGTTGATGAAGAAAATCCAATAACTCTTGAATATGAGCTTCCAAATGGTATAAAAGTAAAAGAAGGTGTTAAATTAAAAGCAACAGTTAAAGTAGTCCCAAAAAAAGTAGAAGTTAAGCCAATTGCAACTTTAGATAAAAAATATTATTTTTACGGAGATAACCCTATTATAACACTTGAAAATTATGAACAATTTGGAGCTGATGTAATAATCCATTCAACTAATGGAGATATTACATTAAAAAAAGATAGAGATTATAAATATTTAGGTTATCCAAAAAGTGTAACTCTTTATACAGATGCTATATTTAAAAAAGCAAATAAAGAATTTACTGAAGATGAAACTTTAAATATAACTATAAAAAAAGCTGATGTAAGTGTTGATGTAACGATTAATTACAAAAAAACACCAAGAGTTTATGTAAATCCTACAAATTATGAATTTGATAATAGTGATGTAAAAGTAAGCATGGTTTTCGACGATGAATCTATTAAAAATAAAGACAAAGTTAAATTCTTTAACGGTCAAGATGAAATTAAAATATTAAAAAGAACAAATGAATATAACGATGATAACGGAACAAATGATGATTATTTTTACATTTCAAAAGATGTAATTAGTGGATTTTTTAAAGATAGTGTAAACGGGATAAAAGTTGTAGGAAAATGTGAAAACTGTAAAGACTTTTTCTTTACTATAACTAAAAAGGGTATTCAAAATAAAAAAATAACTGCAAAAGCTATCGAAAATGAAGAAGATGGAACAACTCCTTTACAAAAGATTCCATTTTGCCCATACGGACAAAATCATTCTATGAAAATTGAAGTTTCTAAAGAAAATGGATTAACAAAAGAATTTTTAGAAAAAAATTTATCTGTTAAGATACAAAGCGTAAATGAAAATGAATTTTATGGAACATTTACTGTTTCAGAAAAAAATGGTAAGCTTATAGTTTATGTTCCAACAGATCAAAATTTAGGAAAAATTATTTACAAAAATTTAAGTCCTGAAGAAACTAAAGATGGCTATGACGAAAGATTTCCTATTACAAAATTAACTTTAGAAATTCCAGGCTTTGAGCCTAATACAGTTAAATTTTCAGTTCAACCATAAAAATAAAATATAAAGGAATTAATATATGAGAAAATTAAATAAATTTTTAAAATTTAATTTTTCTTTTCTACTTGTGTTATCACTTATTTTACCGTTTTTTGTAAGTAAATCTGTTTTTGCAGATGAAAAAATAAAAGATGTTGAAACTTTGATTTCACAAAACAAAGATGAATATGATATATTAATAAAATTTAAAAATATTGAAAGTTCAACAGAGGATAAAAAAGAATTGACAAGGGCTTCTCAAAAAGAAGCTCTTGATATTCTTTACAAAGCAAAAAGTGAAAACAAAGTAGAAAAGATTGAATCCTTTTACATAGTAAACGCTATACATGCTGTTGTAAAAGATAAAAATATAATAAGAAAAATTATAAATTTAGAAAATGTCGAAAAAATTACAGAAAATTATCGCATAAAAAAGATAGAGCCAGTTAAGAAGAAAAGAAAATCACGTAGTGCAATTTTTGTTCCAGATGAAAAAAATATTGAATGGGGCGTTTCAAATATTGGTGCTGACAAAGTGTGGCGTGATTTTAACATAACTGGTAAAGGCGTAACTGTAGGTATCATTGATACAGGAGTTAATTATAATCTTTTAGCACTTAGAAAAAACTTTAAAGGTTATGATGAAAAAACAGATTCAATAACTAATAAACAATACTATAAAGATTTTATTGACGGCCTTGAAATTCCAGAAAAAAAGCACGTAAATGATCATGGAACACATGTAATGGGCTCTATTCTTGGAAAAGAAAAAGAAAATGTAAATCAAATTGGAGTTGCTCCTGGGGCAAAGTTTATCTCGGCAAGAGCTTTAGATGATAATGGGGGAGATACTTCTAATCTTTTAGCTGCTGCACAATGGCTTTTAGAACAAAAGGTAGATGTAATAAATAACTCTTGGGGTGGCACAAATGATGATAACACTTGGTTTAAAGAAATAGCAAAAGCTTGGAGAAAAGCAGGGATAGTAGCTGTTTTTGCATCTGGAAATAAAATTTCATCTAGTGATAGTGCAGGTTTTGGTAGCATTGCTAACCCTGGAAATTTAATGGAAGTTTTTGCAGTTGGAGCAGTTGATATAAATAAAAATATAGCTTCATTTTCAAAAAAAGGTCCTTCAATTTTTGATAAAACAAAAAAAGTAATAAAGCCAGATGTTGTAGCTCCAGGTGTTCAAGTTCGTTCTGTAGATGCTACAGGAACATATGTAAGCTGGAACGGAACAAGTATGGCAACTCCTCATGTTACAGGTGTTGTTGCACTTTTAAAAGAGGCTAATAAAAATTTATCTGTAGATGAAATAGAAAATATTATAAAAGAAACAGCAGAACCTTTAAAAGATACAGAATTTGATAAAAGTCCAAATATGGCTTATGGTTATGGTATGGTTAATGCTTATGATGCGGTTTCAAAGGCATTAGGCAAAAAAATTGGTTCAATTTGTGGAAAAGTTTATAAAGACGGAGAAGATAAAGAAAAAGCGAAAGCACAGTTTTTAAATTTAAAAGATCTTTATGTTGGTCGTGATGCAAATATTTCTTTAAAAATTTCAGATGATGTTTCAATAAAAAGTGCAAAGTTATTTTATAAATTTGAAAATGATACAGATTTTAAACAAAAAGATTTAAAACTAACTGTAGATAAACAAAATGACGGTATTTATCAAACAAAAATAGATAGTAATGAATTAAAAGAAGGAAAACTTATTTTAAAAGCAGAAATTGTTGACTTTGGAGAAAATGTAACTGAAGTACAAAAAGAGTTAAATATTCTCTCCGGCATAAAGCTTCCGTGGAAAGAAGATTTTGAAAGCACTTTAAATGGTTTTGAAATAGAAGGAAATTTTAAAGTTTCAACAAAAATTTCAAAAAATGAACCTGAATTATTAAATGGTAGTAAAAAATACATTGGAGTAGATGCAGGAAGCTCTGATTTTAAAAAGAGAGTTGATAACTATCTTTATCTACCTCCTATTGACCTATCGTCTTTAGAAAAAGATACAGATGTATTTTTCTCTATGAATGAATATAAGGGATTTACTGGAATTTCTATAGCTAAAATTCAATATTCTCTTGACGGTAAAGAATTTAAAGATCTTCATAATGTAATTTTACGCCCTGATATTACACAAAGAAATTGGGAGTATAATACTTATTCTTTAAAACAATTCTCAGGTGAAAAAAGGCCACTTCTTTTAAGACTTTATTTTAGAGGGCATGACTCAGATAGTGGTTGTGGTTGGTATATAGACAATATGTCTATAGATACAAAAGATAGTATAAAGCCTACAAAAGTTACAAAACTTTGGGGATTAACTACATCAAAGGGGTTAAAATTATCTTTTAAGAAAAATGAGGATACGGACTTTTTTAAATATATTGTTCAAAGAAAAGAAGAAGGGAAAGATTTTGAAGAGATTAAAGACTTTAATGAAAAATGTATAGAAGAATTTGTTGATAATGGAAGAGAAAAAACACATTATACTATAAATTATTTTGATGATTCTTTAGATAAAAATAAAAAATATTCTTACAGAGTTAAAGTTTTAGATTTAGCAAAAAATGAAAGTGAATACTCTGAAATTTTAGATGTAGATTATTCAAAATTTGAACCAATAATTTCTTATGATTTTGAAGAAAACGACGGTGGATTTAAAGCCGATATAGAAAATAGTGATTGGGAATATGGAAAGCCACAAAGACCAGAGGGTGATTTAACGCTTCTTCCACGAAATGCATGGGATGGACTTAATCCGATAACAAAACTTTGGGCAACAAAGCTTAATAGCCAATATTCACAAAATATGTCTACTTCTCTTTATATGCCTGAGTTTAAAGTGCCAGATAGTGAATGCTTTTTCTATATGGATTCATTTTCTACTGCAAATACTACAAATGGAGTAACATTTATAGTTGAAATTAAGGAAAAGGAAAAAGAATCTTGGAACACTTTATTTTCTGAAAATGAAATAAAAAATTCAAAAACTAAAGATCAATGGATCCATTTATCTAAAAGCTTAGAAGAATATAAATCAAAAGATGTACAAGTACGTTTTAGAATGGAAAGTTCAAGTGGAGTTATTTTTGATTATGAGCTTGGTTGGTATATAGATAATATTTCTGTTGGAAGTAAACAAATAAAATTTGAAAGTAAAGAGAATGTTAAAGATAAAAATGAAAATAAAATAAATGAACAAACTACTTCAGAAGAAAGTTTTAAAGGAATTCCACTTGGTGCAAAAATTACCATTTTAGAAACAGGAAAATTTACATTTGCAAGTGAAATAGATGGTTCATTTAATATAAAAACAGCAGTAAATGAAAAAAATAAGCCATACACTTTAAAAGTTACAGCTTATGGTTATGAAACTTTAGAAAAAAAGGTCGATTTAAGTGAAAAAATAAATGTAACAGAAGATTTCCTTATGAAAAAAGCATCTACATCTTCTGTTATGGGAAAAATCTTAGATGAAAATAAAAAACCTCTAAAAGATGTTACAGTAACTGTTGTAGATGATGATAGCATTGAAACCACAACAGATGATAAAGGAGAATTTAAACTTTCAGATATCTTTACTGGAAAATATAAAATTAGAATTTTTAAAGACGGATTTGTTCCAAAAGTTGTAGATATTGATTTACAAAAAGATAATTTAGTTTTAAAAGATATAACTATCACAAAAAGAGAAAGCTTAAAGGAAAAAATATTAGATTATGGATTTAATGTAAAAAAAGAAGACGGCATATATCAAACTATACATTTTGAGGGAAGCTTAAAAGGAACAGCTGTAAAATTTCAATCTCCATACAAAGGAGCCATTTTAAAAGATGCAGATATTTTCCTTGTAAATAATAAATATTACGCTGGAAATCATATAAAAGTTGGTGTTTTATCTTATGATGAATATGGAAGATTAAGAGAAATTGTACCTTTTAAAGAAGTTAAAGACGTAAAGATAAATTCATGGAATAAAATTGACTTTACTAAATATAATATAAAAACAGATAAGCCAATTTATATAGCTACAAGATATGAAAAAGAAATTTCTCAAAGTGCTGGTGTGTTCTATGATGTAAATGCAAGTGATGATGCAAAAAAACATTCATTTATCTATGACGGTGCATTTATAAAAACTTCTATTCTTCCAGCTGTTGGTGGGTATGCTGTAAAAACTACTTTTCTTTACAATAAAGATGCTAAAGAAAATGAAGAAGAAAAAATAGACGAAGGTTCTGAAAATAACTTTGATGGAAGCATTATACGTCCTAAGATGAAAACAGAATTTATCTTTGATAAAGAAACAAAAACTATTACAGGATATAAAGGAAATGAAATAAACTTAACAATTCCGTCAAAAATAGATGGAATAGAAGTTAAAAAAATTGCTAAAGGAGCTTTTGATAAAACTAATAAATCTTTAGAAAAAATAAGAAAGCTTATAATTTCTGAAGGTATTGAAGAAATTGGAGAAAATGCTTTTAAAAACAATGATATAACAGAAGTTGTTTTGCCAAAAACTTTAAAGAAAATTGAAAAAGGAGCCTTTTATGGTCAATGGAAAAGCTCTTTGGAAGATAAAAGTTTTAAGATAAATATTCCAGATGGACTAAATGTTATAGAAGAATCTGTTTTTGAAAGTAGCGGAAGCCCTTTAATTGTAAATGGAGCTAAAAATGTTAAAGAAATTAAAGATAGAGCATTTGCATCTAACAAAGATGTAGAAATAAATGCTCCTAATTTAGAGAAAATTTCTGATAAAGCTTTTAGTGGAGCAGATAGTTTTAATTATGCTAAAATTTTTACAGACAATAAAACTCTTACATCAAAACAAGGACAATATCTTATAAATCCAGCTTTGGTTACAATTAATATGATAGATGCTAAAGACTTAGAAAAAGTTTATAAAATAGGATTAAAATATGGAGAAAAAAATCCAAAATCTATTAAAAGAACTGAAAATTGTGATGAATTTTATAAAATGAAAGATAAAGTTACGATAAAAGCTCCAAGTTTTAAAGATGATAAAACAAATAAAATCTATGTAAGTAATGACAAAGAAATTACTTTAACTTTAGAAAAAGAAAATACTTTAAGTTTTAAATATTATCCTTTAGAACCGGAAATTAGATTGCCTATTTTAGATACAGATAAAGATATTGTTGGTTTTTCATTACCTAATGCAAAAATTTCTATCTATATAGAAAATGTATTAAAAACTGTAACTGCAAATGAAGACGGATTTTTCTCTTTTGAAGATTTATCCTTAAAAGAAAATGAAAAAATTAAGTTTTTAGTAAATGATAAAGACGCTTTAAGTTTAAATGTTACAAAGTTAAAAACTTCAGGTGATTATATTGAACAAGATAACAAAATTTTAAGATATGTTGGAGAAAATAAAGATGAAATAAAAATTCCAAACTCTATTGGAAATTCTACAAATATAAAAGAAATTTCTGATTTTGCTTTCTATGGAAAAAATATAAAAACTGTTGTACTTACAAGACATATAGAAACTATTGGTAATGGTGCGTTTTTAAATGTTGGGCTTAAAAATTTAAAATTTGATGTTTCTAATTTAAATGAAGCAAAACTTAGGTTAATAAAAGACTATGCTTTTAAAGATAATGAATTAAAAGATGTACAATTTCCAGAAATAACTCACGTTATAAGACTTAAAGCTTTTGAAAATAATAAAATAGAAAATTTAAGCCTTGGCAAATACACAGGCCATATAGGAAAATGTGCTTTTAAAAATAATAAAATTAAAAATTTAACTATCACATCTAGCATAGAAGAAATAGCAGAAGAAGCTTTTATGAATAACGAAATAGAAACTCTTTTATTTAATGAGCCAATTAAAAAAAGTTCTGATGATGGACTTAAAGAAATTACAAATAGAGTATTTAAAAATAATAAAATAAAAGAAGTTAAATTGATAGATTCTATAGTTAAAATTGAAAAAGACGCATTTGACGAAAATCCAAATAAAGTTAAAGTTATTTCTGATAATGAAAAATTAAACGAAAATGGAAATAATTTTATAATAGTAAGGACAAATGGAAAAGCAATAGAAAATCCAGAAAATCCAGAAGTTCCCGAAAATCCAGAAGTTCCAGAACATCATGAAAGTAATCCATCTACTCCTTCTGGCTCAGGTTCTAGTTCGGGTTCAGATCAATCTAATCCTTCTACTCCTTCTGGTTCAGGTTCTAGTTCAGGTTATGGCTCTGATGAAGGTAACCAAGATAGAGAAAAAATTATTAATTTTATAAAAGGAGAAAATCAAACATTTATAAAAGAAGAAGATAAAAAGTTAATATTTGAATTAAACGACGATGTTAAAAACTTTAAAGATGTGTATGTAGATAACAAAATAGTTGATAAATCAATGTATAAAGTTACATCTGGTAGCACTATAATAGAATTTACTAAAGAATTTACAGACTCATTAGAAGAAGGACAACATGAATTTAAATTTAACTTTAAAAATGGAACTTCAAAAACTAAAGTTTTAGTTCTAAACAAAAAAGGCGATGAAAAAGCTAAAGAAGAAATAAAAAAATCGGTTGTATATTCAAATAGTAGAGCTTTAGCAAAAACATCAATAAATAGTAATATTTATATCTATATACTGTTAAGTTTAATTTCTTTATCTTTAACTATTATTTTAAAAAGAAAAAAACTATAAAAAAGTTTAGATATAAATTTGAAGTAAGCCTGTAAATACGGGAAACAAATTTAATAATGTACTAAAAGGAATGTAACCTATACGATTATTTACACTTTGATAACTTTAATTAAGGTAAATAATACGTGAAATTAAATTTTCTTTTTGATAATTTCTTTAAAGTAAATTTAATTATAGGGGGACATTCCTTTTAATTTTGTTTTAATCCTATCTTTATAGTTTTTAAAATCTACTTAATAAAACATTTCTTGTTTTAGTATGATGATTTATAATAACAAGTGCAACACTTAATAAATTAAATAAAAAGAGTTCATATTTACTACTCATGATATAATGTAGGTGTCCAATCATACATTAAGGAGTAATAAATATGAACTATATACATCTTACCATAGAAGAGCGTGCTTGTATAGCAAAATTTAAAGAAATGAATATGAGCTTAAGAGAAATGGCTAAAATTTTAGATAGAAACGTATCAACTATATCTAGAGAATTAAAAAGAAATAGCTATAAAACTTCAATTAAGCATTCAGTAATGAGATACTCTCCAACACAAGCCCAAAAAAAGTATTCTAACTCAATTATTCTAACACTTTTATTTTTTTCAGACTGTAGAGTTCTTTAAAATTCACAAAACATTGACATCATTTTCTAAAAATTTTGTTTTTAGTTTTTTCTTTGCGATTTTGTAATATTCTTTGACTGTATCTTCTTTTATTTTCATTTTTTCTGCGATTTCTTTGTTTTTTAAGTTTTCATAAAATTTATATTCTATCACCTGTTTTTGTTTTGGGGGTAGGGTATTTACAATTTCTTTTACTTTTTCACTCATTTCATTTTCTGTTATTTCCTTTTCGGTATTGGCATTTTCATCTACAATTAGGTCTAAGACTTCGATTGTTTCATCATCTTTTGTTTGATAGATTTTTGTGATTGCTTTTTCTGTTTCCCTTTTTCTTTTGGCAAATTTTTGCATATAAAAAAATTTTAATTGATATTTTAAATAACATTCAAGTGAAACTTTTCCACCACCAACATAGCTTTCTAAAAGCTCTAAAATTTTTACAACTCCGTCCTGATACGCATCTTCATAGCTTGTGTGATTTGCGAAATATTTTTTTATACTCGCTTTTATCAAAGGGCTAAAGTCTTTTACAATTTGTTCTTTATCGTACATTTTTCCTCCTAGATATGACGGCATACAGTAGTTGGGTTAAGTTTTGCTAATTCTATGAGATAATTATACTACTTTTTTTATACTAAGTCAATTGTAAAGTTACTTAAATTTATATTTTTATATTTTAGTATCTTTATAAGTTACTACTTGACTATAACTTGGAAATATATTATTATAAGGTAAGTAAATAACATATTTAAGGAGAGTTTTATGAAGATAATAATAGGTAATGACCATTCAGCGGTTGAAATGAAAAATGAGCTTGTAAAATTTTTGAAAGAAATGGGTCATGATGTGATAAATGTAGGAACTGATGACAGTGCAAGTGTTGATTATCCGACATTCGGTAAGGCTGTTTGTAAAAAAGTTTTAGAAAACGAAAATTCTTTGGGTATTGCAATCTGTGGAACGGGAATTGGGATTTCTATTGCTTGTAATAAGGTTAAAGGTATTCGTGCAGGGCTTTGTAGCGAAAGTTTTTCTGCGAAAATGACTAGAAAGCACAACAACGCAAATGTTCTTTGCTTGGGTGCAAGAGTTACAGGGATTGAACTTGCAAAGGATATTGTCAAGACTTTCATTGAAGAGGACTTCGAGGGTGGTCGTCATCAAAGAAGAATTGATATGTTAGAAGAAGTTTAGGAGTTTTTATGAGAATAGGTGTTATAGGCTGTGGAAGATGGGGAAGTTTTATCGCTTGGTATTTGGATAAGATAGGCAACGATGTAACTTTATATGGTAGAGAAAATTCAAAAAATATGCAAAATTTTTTAGAAAGTAGAAAAAATAATTTTCTTGAAATTCCAAAATCCATTGCTTTAACTACAAATATAAAAGATATTTTCGATAAAGATTTAATCATAATCTCTGTTGGAACTCAAGGCCTTAGAGATTTGCTTATCGAAAATGAAAAACTTTTTAAAGAAAAAAATATTCCAATCATTCTTTGTATGAAAGGAATTGAAATAAAGACAGGCTTTACTCCAACTGCCATTGTAAGGGACATTTTGGGAGAAAATTACTCTTGTGGCGTTTGGATTGGACCGGGTCATGTTCAAGACTTTACAAATGGAATTCCAAACTGTATGGTAATAGATTCTGATGATAGGGAATTGGTTAAAAATTTAGTTGATAGTTTTTCAAGTGAGTTAATCAGATTTTACTATGGAACTGATCTTTTGGGAAA
Source organism: Parvimonas sp. KA00067 (assembly GCF_001553085.1). NCBI lineage: Bacteria > Bacillati > Bacillota > Tissierellia > Tissierellales > Peptoniphilaceae > Parvimonas > Parvimonas sp. KA00067. The sequence continues at coordinate 80,300 of NZ_KQ960149.1, forward strand.
TGAGATTGGCGCAGGTGCTAAAAATGTCATCGGTATTGCTGCCGGAATGCTTGACGGAATGAATTTAAGCTCTTTAAAAGGTGCGCTTATGTCAAGAGGAACGAGAGAGATTGCAAGACTTATCGAGAAAATGGGTGGAGATAAAACTTGTGCTTATGGACTTTGTCATCTTGGCGATTATGAGGCGACTATTTTTTCTGAATTTAGCAATAATAGACGATTTGGAGAAAAATTTGTAAAAGGCGAAAGCTTTGAAAAACTTGCAGAGGGATATTTCACAACGAAGGCATTAATGGATTTATCCGAAAAATACGATGTTGAGTTACCAATAACAAATGCAGTTTACGAAATAATATATAATGAAAAGAATCCAAAGGAAGTTTTGGAAAATCTTTTTAAAAGAAGTATAAAAATGGAGTTTTAAGGAGAAATTATGTTACCGATAATTTTATTACCTTTACTTTTGTGTGTTTTCAATATGTATAGAAGACTAACTTGTGTAGTAAAGGCGAAATTTACAAAATTTACATTCTTTACCCTTTTAATCGTTTTGGTTGTAATGCTCTCTTTAGGTTACAAATTTAGAAACGACTTGAGTGGCTATGTCGTTATAATGTCTTGGTGGCTTGCGTTCTTCACAAGCATAATGAGTGCAGGAATAACTGAAAAAGGATTTGTTCACCCATGGCAATTAATCGCAAAGCTATATAAATGGGAAAAGATTAGAACTTTTTCGATTGAAAAAAGGAAAAATACAGTAATGGTAAATTTCAAAGCGATAAGAGATTTACGCCAAGAATACGACAAAAGCGACTTGGAAAAAATTAAAAAAATTGCAAAACAAAATAAATTGATTTAAAAGGCTCATCGAAAGATGAGTTTTTTAGTATAACAATCACTTTAAAACGACTCACAGATATTACAAGATCGTCATCACTTGAAATTAATGTGAAAATAGTATTATTTTAAAATTGGCATTTATAATTAATTATTTATTGAATTTAATAAATGTTTAATTAGTAAATATAAAAATAAAGGATAATTTTATTAAATATAAATTAAGGCATAAAAAAGGTAGCATTTGAAATGCTACCGAAATTTTTTATTTAGAATAAATGGAACAACATATATATAATATGTGCGGAAACACCTGCAACAAGTCCGCCGATTGTGTGGCTTATAAGCGCTTTTCCTGTTGCTTCTTTTGTTCCAAGAGCGTCCATCATTGCGATATGTGTTGAGATATATCCGCTCCAACACATACAGATTGCTGTGAATACTGCGATGTCGTTTCCACTAACTTTTCCAACTTCTGCCATTTTTGTAACGGTTCCGATTGCAGCACCTGTTGAGCCAAGTGCAGTTATAGGAACGGCAATGGCCTCCGGTGAACTGAAACCGAATAATGGAGTTAAAATGAAGGACAATTTTTTTCCTATCCAAGGAAGAACTTCGACGCCTTCATTAGCTGCTCCGGTATAAATACCGTTTGCCCCCGGCCCTTTTGTTAGGATAATAACTAAAGTACAGATTATTACAACACCTGGAATGATTGAAACTCCCATATCAACACCAACTTTTCCTCCGTCAAGGATAGATTGGATAAACCTTGAGCCGACACTTCCTTCTCTTACGATTCTTGAATTTTCAGGAATTTCAACTTTGCTATTTACTTCTACAAACTCAGTTGTTCCATACATTTTTTTACAAGAATGAATCATAAGTCTAACAGAAACGATACTGCCAACAATGGCTCCTAAATTTCCGATTAATGCACTTGTAACAGCACCTTTAACATTCATTCCCATCATTGTAGTTGTAGTGATAAGTCCCATACCAAAAGCAGTTCCAAGATTTGTAAGAGCAGGCATTTGGTATTTTTTGAAATAACGTCTAAAGTTATCATCATGAGCTAATGTTAAGATAGCCGGGTTATCTGAAAGGTAGCAATTTAACATACCAAGAGATGATGCACCTGGTAAATCATAAATAGGTTTCATAACTTTTGACAGAAATTTATTTACAAGTGCTATAACTCCAAATTCAGAGAACAAACCTGAAATCGCTCCAGCCAATACGGCAATCGCCATTAAATAAAGACATACATTAATAAGTAGGTCAAAACCTGTATTCATCATAGTTTTAACCATATTTATTCCACCCATTTTTCTACCGATCAAAATGAAAAATGTTAGAAATAAACCAAGACAAAGGAAGTTTTCCAAACCAATGTCCTTTTTAAATTTTCCGAAATTTTTTTCTTCCAATATAAATACCTCCAACAAATAATTACTGAAATTATTTTATCATATTTCCATTTTAATAAATTTAAAAAGGTAAATATGATGAAATAAATATTCTTTTACACTAATCGTAAAATCATATTTATTTTAACATAAAAAAACTAAAAACACAATGAAAAAAATTTTTTGTTGAAAGTTACTTTTAATTATATATTGCGACATTTCGATTAAAAAACTATAAAGCACAAAAATTTTAAAAAAAATTGAGTGTTAAATTGCAAGAATAACTTATCCACAAAAAAACGACTATCTAGTCGTTTAAATTAAAAATATTCCAAATCCTATAATTATTAGTAATTGTGAGATTGAGTAAATTAATGTAGCACATATATTAAAAAATCTATTGTTTTTTATAAATATCGAATAGGAAAAAACTGAGTTTGAAAGTAAAAATAAATTACTTCCTAAAATCAAATACCATATTCCGTTTTGATAAGCAGAAATTGCTGTTAAAATTGTAAATATACATAGTATTGAGTTTAAACCTGCAAAAATGTATAAAAATATTATATCTCTTTTAAAGTATTTATTAGCATATTCATAGGAAATTGCAAATTCAAAAAATACAAGTCCAAAGTACAAGATGATAATAAACAATGTCATCAAGTAGTTTAGGTTTGAAATTTTTATTAGAGTAGCGAGTTTTACTATGTAAAAAATTATTCCGATAAAAAATAAATTAAATCCTAAGATTATATTTTTTTTGATTTTTTGTGTGAAGAATATATCTCCAAGCCAAAAAGAAAAAATTGCCAAATATATAAAAATACTGTGGTTTTTAAATGCTAAAAAATAAAATAATGCCAATAATGGCATTAGAAAAACGTTGAAAAAACTTCTTTCTGTATCTTTTTTTTGTAATATCATATATAAATTAAAGGTTGTAAAAATCGTATAAATAAATAAAATTATGTAGGAAAAAATTCCAAGTAGTCCTTTGTTCATATTGCCTCCAAATCTCTTATTATCAACTATTTGAACATATTTCCTTTTTGATAAATTTAAAGAGGTAAATATGATGAAATAAATATTCTTTTACACAAGAATCGTAAATTCATATTTATTTTATCATATTTATACTAACCAAACAAGTTAAAGGAATAATATTTTTGCTTTTATCCCCCCTTTTTTATTCTAAATTTTATTATATAAGTGTAAGGCTTACAACAAAATAAAAAAAGGAGAAAAGATATGGCTAAAAAGTATTTAAAGGTTAGTTTCAACCTTGCTAATTCTAAAAAAAGAAACATAACAGTAAAAGATGTTCAAAGTGAATGTTCTGATGAGAATTTAAAAAAATTAGGTGAATTTGTTGAAAAATTCATCGATGGAACAAAAACTGCAACAATCAAAGTTGTAGAAACAACTTTAGCTTAGGAGGTAGAATATGAGAAAGACATTGAGCTTAACTCTAACTTTAGAGGACGGAAAAAATGCAAAATTTTCAATTGCAAATATTAAAAATATTTCAGCTGATGAGGCTTCTGATATTATAAAGGCTTTTGATTTTAAGTCTGTTTTAGCAAAAGACGACTTAAAAGTTGTTGGAATTAAAAAGGCGGATATAATTTCAACAAGTCACGAAGAAGTTACAGTGCTTTAGTAAAAAAGACCTTTTGGTCTTTTTTTACTATAAACGAAAGGGGTTAATATGGAAAATATAATTTCAAATATCTCAAATGTTGGTTTTCCAGTAGTTTTATCTGTATTTTTGTTACTCAGGTTTGAAAAGAAGATTGATGAGTTGACAAAGGCAATAAATGAATTGGTGGTTAAACTGAAATAGGAGATTTTATGATAGATATAGAAAAGACGATACAATGGTTTGAAAATAGAAAAGGCAAGATTTCGTACTCTATGCAAAACAGAAATGGACTTTATAGTTACGACTGTTCATCTTCGATTTACTATGCTCTTAGAAGTGGTGGAGCAAAAAGTAACGGCTGGACGATAGATACGGAGCGTGAACATTCTTGGCTTTTGCAAAACGGTTTTGAAAAAATTACGGACAATGTTCCTTGGAATGCTAAAAGAGGTGATATTTTTGTTTGGGGAAGAAAGGGAAATAGTAGTGGAAGTTTTGGTCATACGGGAATTTTTATTGATGAAAATAGAATTATCCACTGTAATTATTCTGCAAATGGAATTTCTGTGGATAACCACGATAGATTGTGGATAAATGCAGGAAAACCACATTTTTATGTGTATAGATTAAAGGAACAACAAGGAGAGGAATATATGGAGCTTTTGAATGTAAAAAGCAAGGTAAAAGGAGTCTATTCGATAGATAGTTTACCCTGGTTTTGTGAAGATAAAAGTATGCTTGGAACGACTGAAAAACACCAAAATAAAGAAGTTACACTTACTCGAAAATGGGGAAGTTATTACTATGTTAAGGAGCTTAAAGGCTGGGTTGATTACAGAGCTTTCATAAACGAAAAAGCTATAAATGACATAGCAAAAGAGGTCATACAGGGAAACTGGGGCAACGGAGAACTAAGACGTGCAAAACTTGAAAACGCAGGTTACAACTATGGAGAAGTTCAAAAAGAAGTTAATAGATTATTAAAAAATAAATAGTTTTATATTATGAAAGACAATTAATGGAGAAACCGTTAATTGTTTTTTTTGTGAAACAACAAAAAATATTTTTACTTTTTTGTAAATTTGAGTTATAATATAAGTATGGTTAATAATTATTATTAACATAATTTTAAGGAGGTTTGTTATGTGTACTACAATTCTTATCGGAAAAAAAGCAAGTTATGATGGGTCAACTTTAGTTGCTCGTATTGAAGATTCTTCAGCAGGAATGTTTAAATCAAAAAAATTTATTGTTGTTGAACCTAAAGATCAACCAATTCATTACAAATCTGTTCGTACAGATTGTGAAATTGAATTACCTAAAAACCCTATGCGTTATACTTGTCTTCCAAATGTAAAAAAATGGCGTGGAGTTTGGGGAGCTTGTGGCGTTAATGAAAAAAATGTTTCAATGACTGCAACAGAAACTATTACTACTAATGAAAGGGTTTTAGGAGCGGATCCTCTAATAGAATTTGAACCGGGTATTATAAAAAAAGGTGGAATAGGGGAAGAAGACTTTGTTGTAATTACTCTACCATATATAAATAGTGCTAAAGAAGGCGTTGAAAGACTTGGCGCTCTAATAGAAAAATATGGAACTTATGAAAGTAACGGTATTGCTTTTCAAGATGTTGATTCTATTTGGTGGTTTGAAACAATAGGCGGTCATCATTGGATAGCAAGAAGAGTTCCTGACGATGTTTATGTTGTAATGCCGAACCAATTCGGACTTGATCATTTTGATTTTGAAGATGCTTATGGAGAAAAGGAAGAATTTATGTGTTCATCAGACTTGAAAGAATTTGTTGAAGAAAATTTCCTTGACTTATCTACTGAAATGTCTCTTGAAAAAATTCTTGATGATTTTGAAGAAGGTCTTGACTATGATGAAGATAAAGACTATAAAGATCCTTTCAATCCGAGAATTGCTTTTGGAAGCCATTCCGATGCGGATCATACTTACAATACACCTCGTGCTTGGGTAATGCTTAAATATTTTAATCCGAATACTTTCGATTGGAGTGGAGCAAATCCTCGTTTTAGACCGGATAGTGATAATCTTCCTTGGTGTATGATTCCTGAAAAGAAGATTACAATAGAAGATGTTAAATATATTATGTCTAATCACTATCAAGGAACTCCTTACGACCCATATCTAAAGAGTGGAGACTTATCACAAAAAGGAAAATTTAGACCTATAGGTATAAATCGTAATGATGTTTTGGCTTTAGTTCAAATAAGACCATACATGCCTGAAGAAATCAGAAGTATTGAGTGGCTATCTTTTGGATCAAATGTATTTAACGCAATCGTTCCGTATTATGCAAATATTACAAAAACACCTGAATATTTAGAAAATACAACACTTACTCCAACAACAGATAATTTCTATTGGATAAATCGTATTATCGGAGTAATTTGTGATGCGCATTTCCCATCAACTGCATCTCATATTGAAAGATATCAAAATGCAGTTCAATCAAAATGTCGTACAATTTTAAATAAATATGATAAAGAATTTTTAAAGAAAAAATCAAAGATAAAGAATGTTCACGAATTTTTAGAAAAAGCAAATGATGAAATAACAGACTTTGTAAAAGACCAAACAAATGATTTACTTGATAAAACACTTTTCACAGCAAGTTGTGAAATGAAAAACGGATTTTCAAGATCAGATGCTTAAAAGACTTTAATTTAAAAAATTGCCGTCAGAAATGACGGCTTTTTTTGTTGGAATATACTTTCTTTTAAATCAGTCCTTAAAATTTTTACTAAATACAAAAAATATGGTAAAATATGTAGAGCTATAACATACAAAGGAGAAAAAAATGAGTATCTTAACTGTAAAGAATTTAAGCCACAGTTTTGGTGGGCGTCAAATACTTAAAGATGTAAATTTTAGACTTTTAAAAGGTGAACATATCGGTTTTGTCGGTCCGAATGGAGAGGGAAAGAGTACCTTTTTAAATCTTGTTACGGGAAAACTTGAGGCTGAGGAAGGAACTATCGAATGGGCAAAGCGTGTTAGAATCGGTTATCTTGACCAACATTCTGTAATTTCTTCTGAAATGACTGTTCGTGATGTTTTAAAATCTGCTTTTTCATATCTTTTTGAAGTTGAAAGTGAGCTTAATGATATTTATATGAAGATGGGCGAATTAACTGGTAAAGAGCTTGACGATATAATGCTTGAGGCTTCCGAGCTTCAAGAATTACTTGAAACAAATGACTTTTATATGATTGATTCCAAGATTGATGAAATTGCTCATAATATGGGACTTAAAGACTGGCTTGAAAGACTTGCATCAGACCTTTCAGGTGGGCAACGTTCCAAAATTCTACTTGCAAAATTGCTTTTAGAAAAGCCTGATATTTTGCTTCTTGACGAACCTACAAACTATTTAGATGAAGAACATATAAATTGGCTTAGAAGATATTTACAAAACTATGAAAATGCCTTTATTTTGATTTCTCACGATATTTCATTTTTAAACTCGGTAATAAATTTAATCTACCATGTTGAAAATTGTGAAGTAAATAGATATGTTGGGGATTATGACGAATTTTTAAGATTAAAAGAGTTAAAACAAAGACAATTGGAGTCTGCATATAAAAAGCAACAACAGGAAATTCAAGAGCTTGAGGACTTTGTTCAACGTAATAAGGCGAGAGTTGCTACAAGGAATATGGCGATGTCAAGGCAAAAGAAACTTGATAAAATGGAAAAAATTGAACTTGTTAGAGAAAAACCAAAGCCTGAATTTTATTTTGAAACTGCTCCGTCAACGAGTAGGCTGATTTTTGAAACAGAGGACTTGGTAATCGGATATGATAAGGCGATAAGCAGACCCTTAAATCTTCGCATGGAAAGAGGCGACAGAATTGCAATTGTCGGTGCAAACGGACTTGGAAAAACAACTCTTATAAATACAATTTTAGGTAATATTAAAGCTATTTCAGGCTCTGTTCACTTCGGACAGAATTTATCTATCGGATATTTTAAACAAGAGGAAAATTATGATAACAACAAGACTCCAATCGATGAAATGTGGGAAAAATTTCCAAGCTGGGAGCAATTTAGAATTCGTGCCGCCCTTGCAAAATGTTCGTTGACAACTGTTCATATTGAATCACAAATGAGGGTACTAAGTGGTGGAGAACAGGCAAAGGTAAGACTTTGTAAAATATTAAATGAAAAGACAAATATATTAATGCTTGACGAGCCTACAAACCACCTTGACCCCGAATCAAAAGAGGAACTAAAAAGAGCTTTAAGAGAATATAAAGGAGGAATTTTCCTAATCTCACACGAAAAAGACTTTTACACAGACATAGTAACAGAAATTTGGAAAATGGAGGACTTTTCATTGCTTTAAATTGATTTGATTACAATCGAATATAAGTGTTTAATTACTTAAATATAGAAATGTCGGGATATAATTTTTTTTTAGATTATTTTTTGAAAAACTGTCAAAAATGTATTGACAATATAATTTTATTGGTGTATAATAGTCAAAGAAAAATTGAACGGAGGTAAAATTTATGTCAAATACAGTTAAAAAATTGGTTACTAATATCAATAAGACTTACTTAACCGACTTTTCTGTTTTTGGTTTTAAATTTTCTCATTTTAATAATTTTAATATATTAGCCGGAAATTCATTTTTTAAAAGTTGGATTACCGGCTTTTCTTTTAATTCAATATTTGTCTTTAATAATTTTAATTTTAGGAAATAACTTTTGTTATTTCCTTTTTTTATGTATGACAAAATATGATTAAATAAATTTAATAGGAGGAAATGTATGAAAGAATTTAGAAATTTGGTTAGTAGTGAAGATTTTTCATGTGAAGAATTACTTGAACTTATGGAGTTAGGGTCAGAAATTTTTAACAATCCTGAAAAATTTTCTGAAAAATGTAGAGGTAAAGTTTTAGCATCTCTATTCTTTGAACCTTCAACAAGAACAAGACTTAGTTTTGAGGCGGCTATGCTTAGACTTGGTGGAAGTTGTATAACAGTTCCTGACCCAAAGGTTTCATCAGCAACTAAGGGAGAAAGCCTGCAAGATACTATAAGAACTGTTGGTTGTTATTCAGACATAATTGCTATGCGTCACCCACATGAGGGTTCTGCTGAACTTGCAAAGGAAGTAACACTTGTTCCTTTCATCAATGCAGGGGACGGCGGTCATCAACACCCAACTCAAACTCTTACAGATTTACTTACAATCTCTCAAACTAAGAAAACTTTGGAAAATATGACTATCGGTCTTTGTGGGGATTTAAAATTTGGTAGAACTGTTCACTCTCTTGTAAAGACTCTTTCAAAGTTTAGGGGAAATAAATTCATCTTCATTTCACCTGTTGAGCTTGTTATTCCTGAATATATAAAAATGTATCTAAACGAAAAAAATGTTGAGTTTATAGAAGTTAGAACTATTGAAGAAGTTATGGATAAGCTTGATATTTTGTATATGACAAGAGTTCAAAGAGAAAGATTTTTCAATGAGGCTGATTATGTAAGACTTAAAGATACTTACATTTTAGATAATCAAAAGATGAAAAATGCAAAAGATGATATGATAATTCTTCACCCACTACCAAGAGTAAATGAAATTGCAACTGAGGTTGATTCTGACCCGAGAGCAAAGTATTTCAATCAAGTTAAATTTGGTATGATAATCAGAATGGCGCTAATCTTAAAATTATTGGAGGTAAAATAATGTTAAACATAAATAGTATTTCAAACGGAATTGTAATCGACCATATTAAACCTGGTCTTGGTTATGAAATTTTTAAACTTTTAGAATTGGATAAGGCTGATTACACAGTGGCACTTATAATGAATGCCGATTCTAAAAAATATGGAAAAAAAGATATGATAAAAATTGAAAATGTAATAGATGTTGATCTTGCGATTTTGGGATTAATCGACAGAACTTTAACTGTAAATATAATTGAAAATGAAAAAATTAAAGAAAAACTTTCAATGATTTTACCTGAAAAGGTTGAAGGTTTTTTAAAATGTAAAAACCCACGTTGTATAACTTGTCATGAAAATGTGCAAAATAAATTTGTGCTTGTAAATAGAGAAAAGGGAATTTACAGATGTAATTATTGTGATAACTTATATACTTGTGGAGGACATAGTGAAAAAAATAATTAAAAATGCAATCTTAGTGGATAAGGATACAAATAAATTCGGAGAAATTAAAATTGAAAACGGAAAGATTATAGAAATTGGAGAAAATTTAAGTTTTGATGAAAGTTTTGAAGTTATAGACGCTAAGGGAAAAGTTGTTATGCCGGCTTTTGTAGATTTACATGTTCACTTTAGAGACCCGGGTTTTACTTATAAGGAAGATTTAAAGACGGGCTCACTTTCTGCACTAAGAGGTGGTTACACAACTGTAAACACAATGGCAAATACAAAACCGATTTGTAGCGACCTTGAAACTTACAACGACATAATGAAAAGAGCTAAGGAGCTTGACTTAGTTGATATAAATCAGATTGTTGCAGTAACTCAAAACTTTGACGGAGAAAATTTAGTTGATTATTCAAAATTTGAAAATGCAAAATTTTTATCCGATGATGGTAAAGGTGTACTTTCTGAAACTACAATGTATAGGGCGATTTTGGAGGCGAAAAAGTTTGATAAGGTGATTATGATTCACGCCGAAAGTGAACTTTCAAAGGTTGATTACAGAATTGCAGAGGACTTAATGACTTTAAGGGATATTTACCTTGCAAAAAGACTTGATGGAAGAATACACATGTGCCATGTAAGTACGGTTGATTCGTTAGAGGCTGTAAGACGTGGGAAAAAAGAGGGCGTCCGTGTTACTTGTGAAATAACTCCTCATCATATTGCACTTTGGGATAATTCATACAGAGTTAATCCACCGATAAGAGAAAAGGCTGATGTAGATGCTTTGATAGAGGGAATTTTAGACGGAACTGTTGATGCTATCGCAACAGACCATGCACCACATACAATGGAGGATAAGGCAAACGGAAGTCCGGGACTTGTTGGGCTTGAAACGGCATTTGCAATCTGTAATACAAAGCTTGTAAAAGAAAGAAATATCGATATGAGAGTGCTTTCAAAAGTTATGTCCTACGGTGGAGCAAATTTAATGGGAATTAAAAAAGGCTTAATCAAAGAGGGATATGACGCAGACTTGGTTATAGTTGATGAGAATAAAAAAATTGTTGTAGATTCAAGTAAATTTGCATCAAAGAGTAAAAATACACCTTTTGATAAAATGGAGCTTTACGGAGAAGTGCTTATGACAATTAAAGCCGGAGAAATAAAATATAAAGGAGAAATGTAATGATAATAGATAAATTATATGAGGCAGTAAAAGAAAAAGGATTTGTTTGTGTTGGTCTTGATAGTCATTTGGACTACATTCCAAACTATATAAAACAAAAATATGAAAAAATTTCTGATGTAATTTTTGAATATAATAAGGAAATAATTGATGCAACAAGCGATATTGTTGCAATCTACAAGCCACAAATTGCATACTATGAGGCAAACGGACTTGAAGGTCTTATCGCATATCAAAGAACTTTAAGATATCTTAAAGAAAAAGGACTTTTAAGTATCGGCGATGTTAAAAGGAGCGACATTGCAAGTACTGCAAAGGAATATGCAAAGGCGCATTTTAAAGGAGAGTTTGAGGCAGACTTCATCACTCTTAACCCATATATGGGAATGGATAGCATAACTCCGTATTTAGATTACTTAAAGACGGGGGAAAAGGGAGTTTTCGTTTTACTTAGAACTTCAAACGAGGGTGCAAAGGACATTGAATGTCTTGAATATCAAGATGAACCACTTTATTTTAAAGTTGGAGATGAGCTTAAAAAATTTGCTGATAGTTTAACTTCAGAATGTGGATATTCTCCACTTTGCTATGTTGTTGGAGCAACTCATAGCGAAGAGGCTAAAAAAATTAGAGAAAGATATAAAAATATTTTCTTCTTGTTACCCGGATATGGTGCGCAAGGAGCAAAAGCAGAGGACATTAGAACATATTTGAACGACTTTAATGGCGGAGTTGTAAACTCTTCAAGAGGTATCATAAAATATTACCAAAAATTTGAAGACGGCGAAAAAAGATTTGCTCACTACACTAGAGAGGCTGTTTTAAAAATGAGAAAGGATATTTATGGAAAATAAATCATACGAAAAAGTTGAAATAATTTTAAACGAAAAAATTGCCACAGATATTTATAAAATGGTGGTTAAGGGAGAGTTTAAAGCTAGAGTTGGACAATTTTATATGGTTAAATGCTTTGAGGACGGGAACATGCTTCCTCGTCCTATAAGCATCTGCGATATGGAAGATGACAAGCTTACTTTTCTTTATGCAGTTGTCGGCAAGGGAACAAAGATTATGTCCGAAAAGAAAGCCCACGACTTTATAGAAATTTTAGGACCTTTAGGTAACGGATTTTCTATTGATGAGTTTAAGGGCAAAAAAGTTGCACTTGTTGCAGGAGGAATCGGAATTGCACCGATGTTGTATTTGGCGAAAAAATTAGATGCTAAAACTGATTTATACGCAGGGTTTAGAGATGAAACATATTTTACTGAAGAATTTAAGGAGTTTACAGAAAATACATATATTGCAACAAATACAGGAAGTGTTGGACATAAAGGTTTCATAACAGAAATAATAAAAGAAGATTATGATGTAATTTATTGTTGTGGACCAAATCCGATGATGAATTCCGTTAAAAATTTAGGCTTTGACATACCGGTTTATGTTTCACTTGAGAGCAGAATGGGTTGTGGAGTAGGTGCTTGTTTAGCTTGTAGCTGTAAAACAAAAAATGGAATGAAAAGAATCTGTAAAGAGGGGCCCGTTTTTGAAGTTAAGGAGGTGAATTTTTAATGTTAGAAGTGGATATTTGTGGAGTAAAGTTTAAAAATCCGGTTATCGCAGCCTCAGGAACTTTTGGTTTTGGTAGAGAATATGCAGAGTATATCGATTTAAACAGACTCGGTGGAATCTCAACAAAAGGACTTACATTTGCAGGAAAAGACGGAAATACGGGAATTAGAATTTACGAAACACCTGCCGGGATAATGAACAGTATAGGACTTCAAAATCCGTCCGTACCGACTTTTATTGAAGAAGATTTACCTTTTATGGAAAGCTATGATACACAAATCTTGGCTAACATTGGAGGTTCACAGCTAGAAGATTATTTGAAATCTGTTGAACTAATCAATAAGACAAATATAAAAATAATTGAGTTGAACATTTCTTGTCCGAATGTAAAATCAGGTGGAATGGCTTTTGGAATAAAATGCGATATAGCAGAGGGAATTGTTAGAAAAGTTAGAGAAAATACAGACAAAGTCCTTATGGTAAAGCTATCTCCAAACGCCGAAAATATAAAAGAAATGGCAAAAACTTGCGTTGAGGCAGGAGCTGATTGCCTTTCACTTGTAAATACATTCAATGCATTGGCGATTGATATTTATAAAAGAAAAGCAGTTTTCGACAATGTAACAGCAGGACTTTCAGGTGCTTGCATAAAACCGATAGCACTTAGAATGGTTAGAGATGTTGCCTCAGTTGTAGATGTTCCTGTAATTGGAATGGGTGGCATAATGGATTGGAAAGATGCAATAGAATTTATTATGGCAGGAGCAACAGCAGTGCAAGTCGGTACAGCGAACTTCATCAACCCGAAAGTTTGCATTGACATAATTGAGGGAATGGAAAAATTCTGTAAAGAACAAAACATAAAAAACTTACAAGAAATAAGAGGGATTATTTAATTTTAGTATAGGAGGAAAATTATGGAACAAAGAGTATTAGAATTATTAAAAGAAAGCGAAGCGTTATTAGAAGGACATTTTTTATTATCATCAGGAAAACACAGCGACAAATACGTTCAATGTGCAAAACTTTTGATGTATCCAAAAAAAGCAGAAGAAGTTTGTAAAGTAATTAAGAAAAAAATAGAAGATGCGAAAATAAAAGTTGACGCAGTAGTTGGACCTGCAATGGGTGGAATCGTAATTGCTTACGAATTAGGAAGAGCATTAGGTGTTAGAGCCATGTTTACCGAAAGAGAAAATGACGTAATGACATTAAGAAGAGGATTTTTCATCAATGAGGGAGAAAATGTACTTGTGGTTGAGGACGTAGTTACAACTGGAAAATCTTCATTAGAAACAATCAAAGTATTAAAAGAACATGGAGCCAATGTTGTAGGAATCGCATCAATCGTAGATAGAACAAACGGAAAATCAAATATCGAATATCCACTTTTTCCCGCAATCGCATTGAATGTACAAGCTTTTGAAAAAGAAGAATGTCCACTTTGTAAAGAAGGAAAAATCGAACTTGTAAAACCTGGTAGCAGAAAGAAATTTTAGTAAAATTTATTTGAGCATCTAGTTTTAGATGCTCTTTTTTTACAAAAAAACATAACAACACTTTTTTACGATAATTATCCAAGCGAGATTTCAAAAAAATTTTTTTCATTTCATAAACATTTTATATTTATTTCACAAATATTTCATATTTCATTGTTAAAATAATGCCTCAAATACAAAATGAAAATAAAAATAAAAATAAAATTAAAAATTAAGGAGATTAGTTTATGAAAAAACAAAAAATAGAAAAATGTGCAATGGTTCTAGCCTTGTCATCAAGCATACTTTTGTCAAAAGTAGATTTGGCAAAGGCTAAAGAAAATGTTGAGGTAAATCCTACAAAAATTGACTACAAGGCTAAGATTGAAAATAAAATTGAAAGCATAAAAAAAGAAATAGCACAAATGGAAAAAGAATTATCGGAAAAAATAAATGAAAGAGAAAGATTGCTTAAAGAAAAATCTGAAATTTCTGATAAATTATCCAAGGGAAATGACAAATCAGTTAAGGAAATTGATGAATTAAAAAATAAAATCAAAGAACTTGAAAGTAAACAAGAAGAAAATAAAAAAATGCTTGAGTCTTTAAAAGAAAAACTTCAAAAAGCTAATGAAGAAAAAGAAACTTTAGCAAAAGATCTAAAGGCAAAAGACCAAATGATAGATGAAATAAAAAAACTTGATCCGGCAAAGGATAAGAAGGCCCTTGAAGAAAGTATAGAAGAAGATAATAAAAAAGAAAAAGCTAGTGAAGATAAAAAGAAAAAATTTGAGGAAAGCCTAGGAAAAGCTAGTGAAGAATTAAAGAAAAAGGAAGCTGATTATGTAAAAGAAAATGCTCTTTTAGAAAAATATAAGAAAGATTTAGAAAATTTTGAAAAAGAAATAGCTAAAGCAAAAGAGAAAAAACAAGCTACAGAACAAGCTATAAATAATATAAATGCAATTAAAGATAAGCTTAATAATGAAAATAAAGACCTTGAAAGAAAGTTAGAAATAAATAAAACGAGCACAGAAAACGCTAAAAGACTATCTGGACAAGCTAAAGATAAAATAAAAATAAAAACGGCTGAATTAGAAAAATTACGCAAAGAACATCTAACAAACGATGTGGAATCACAAATTAAGAAATTAGAAAAAGAAATAGAAGATGAAAAAAATAAGGTTAAGAATGGAGAAACTCTTCTTTTAAATTGGCAAAGAGAAAAAGAGAACTTTGAGAAGTCAATAAAAGAAAATCAAGAAAAATTGGAAAAACTTAAAAATTTATTGGCTGATAAAGCTAACCTTGAAAAAGAAATTCAACGTCTAGACAGAGAAATTAAGGATATAAATACAAGCAAGCCAAAATTCGAGAAGCAAGTAGAAGAAGCGAAAAAGGCAAGAGATACTCAACAAGAACTTGTAGAAAAAGCAAAGAAAGATTTATCTGAAGAAGAAGAAAAACTTGTACAAATAAAGAAAAGCATAAAATATAACGAAATGAAATTAGATGCTTTGAAAGATAAAGATCAAACTCTAAAAAAACTTGAGTCAGAAAAAGAGGCTATTAAAAAGAAAATTGAGACAAACAAAAATGACTTGGAAAGATTAAATCAAGAAATCAAAAAAGCACAAGAAATGTACCAAAATGCTAAAGCTTCTATAAAAACTCTAAAAGAAAAACTTTCAAAACTAGAAGAAAAAATGGGACTTGAAAGTACTATGCCAATGGCAGTATCACTAAAACAAGTGAAACTAGATAGAAAAGCACTTGAAGATAGAATAAAAGAGATAGATGAACAAATCAAAAAGTTAGATATAGAGATTAAAAATCTAAGAGAAAAAGTTGCAAAGAAAAAATTATTATTGGCTAGTTTAGAACAAGAAGAAAAGGCAAAACAAAGAAAAGAACAAGAAGAAAGGGAAAAACAAAGAAAAGGACAAGAAGAAAAGGCAAAACTTCCAAAAACGGGAATAGAAAGCCAAGGTTCGATTATATTAAGTTTAATCGCATCAACTGTTGGCGTATTTGCTCTTAAAAAGAGAAAATAATTTAACAAAAAAAGAGGAGAAACCCTCTCAGGGGCTGTAAATTAGGGATTTAATTTCTTAAAAAATTATCGGCGTGATTAGTAGAAATACTAGTTATGCCGATTTTTCTATATTTTGATTGATATCACTACTCCGATATAGTTGCCATTGGAATCCTTTAGCTTGTGCAGGAAAAGCATCGTCTTATCATTCATAAGCTACACAGCGTCTTTCCTATAGTCAGCATCTAAAGTAAAGAAGAACTCCAAAAGACTATCAAAGGTAATTTAAGAGACTTCTTTTTCAGCTGTAGCACCTTAATTTTTATGAAAGATTTAAAAAAATTTTTTTCATTTCATAAATATTTCATATTTTATTGTTAAAATAATACCGCTAATGAAAAAATGAAAATAAAATTTAAAAAATAAAATAAAAAAATAAGGAGATTAATTTATGAAAACTAGAAAAATTATAGGATTATCACTAACTGCTGCAGTTTTAGTAACACAAAGTGTACATGCACAAAAACTTACAAATAATGAACAATTAAATAATTTAAAAAAAGATTTAGAACAAAAAAACAAAAACTTAGAAGCAAAAACTAAAAAACTTAATGAAAATAAACTTTCTAATTTGCAAAATGAACTTAAATCTTTGCAACAAGAAAAAGCAAATACAGAAAGCAAATATCATGACGAACTACAAAACTCTGGAACTTTATCTTCAGATAAAGAAAAGAAAGAGTTAGAAAAAGAAAATTTACAACAACAAAAAGGTACATTAAATAAAGAGTTAGAAAAAACAGATAGAAACTTACAAGAAAAAGAAACAAAAATAAAAGAATCTGGAAGAAAAATAGATGAGTTTAATAAATCTTTAGAAGAAAAAGTAAAGACAATAAAAGATTTAGAAGAAAAAATAAATTCTAAAGATACAGAAATAAAAAATATAAAACAAAAGCAAGGAAATAATTCAGAAAAAATCACAGAAAATTCAAAAGCTATTGATAAATTAAATTCAGAAAAACAATCTAAAGAAGAAAACTTATCTAAAAATAAAAAAGCTATCGAACAAAAAACACAAGAAATGAATGAAAAGATTAACCAAGAAAAACAAAAGATAGAAAAAGAAATAAATCAACAAATAGCTACTTTACAAAAAGAAATAGAAGAATTAGAAAATAAGAAAAAAACTATTCCACAAATAACTGAAGAAAATAACTTAATTAAAGATAAAAATAATGCAGTAGAACAAGGAATAAAAAATATACAAAAAGATATAGAAACTAAAACTCAACAAAAAACAGAAAAAGAAAAAAGTAAGAAAAGTTTAGAACAACAATACCAACAATTACAAGAAAAATGGAAAGAATTAAGTAAAAATTCACAAAAAGTTGATGAAGCTAATCAATTAGACGGACAAATGACTATTTTACAAGGAAAAATTGATTCTGTAAAAGATGAAATTTCTACTTTAGAACAAGAAATAGCTGATTTAAATAAACAATTAGTTACAAAACAACAACAAAAACAAACTGAAAAACAAATTCCAAATGCACAAGAAATTGAAAAGCAAATAAAAGATAAAAAAAGTCAACAATCACAACTTGAAAATGAAAAAACTACTAGATTGCAAACTAAAGAAGCAGAAATAAAAAATAGTTATAAAGATGAGTTGGAACAATTAAATCAACAAAGTAATAGTTTAGAAAGTGAAAAAAATAATCTACAGTCAGAAATTGATAGATTAGAACAAGAAACTAGAAAACTTGAAACAGAAAATTCTTCTTTAGAAGAAAATATTAAAAATCTAACAAAAGAAAAAGAAAATTTTGATAATGAAAAGAAACAAGTACTTTTATCTTCAAAAGATATAGAAGCTAAAAAAGATAAAGAAATTAAAAATAATCAAAGTATTAAAAAAGAAAAGGAAGCTTTAGTTAAAATTAAAGAAGAAACTACAAATGCTATAAATGAAAATAATACGAAGATTGGTAATTTAGAAAAAGAAATTGCAGATCTTACTAAAAGATTTAATTCTTCTTTAGATAAACAAACAAAGTTAAAAGCTAAAAAAGAAGAGTTAGAAAAAGCTATAAATACTAAAGAGAAAGAAGTTGAGTTAGCAAAAAGAGAAATGGAAAGTTTAACAAAAGGAATTTCATCTTTAAAAGAAGAAATACAAAAAGTTAAATCTCAAATCATGGCGCTTAATGCACTAATAGAACAAGAAGAAAAGGAAAAACAAAGAAAAGAACAAGAAGAAAAGGAAAATACAGAAAACAAAGATATTAAAGTGTTAAAAGGAAAAAATCAAGTTTTTGATAAATCAAAACAAAATAGAATTTCTTTTAGAATTTCAACAGATGTAACTGATTTTAAAGGAGCTTATCTAGATGGAAAGCTTATTTCTCCTTCAAATTACTCTTTAAAAAGAGGAAGTACAATTATAAGTTTTAATGAAGCTTTTTCTAAGAATTTAAAAGAAGGTTCTCATGAATTTAAGTTTAAGTTTAATAAAGGTTTTACAAAAACTACAATAGTTGTTCAAAATAGCGAAAATAATAACAACAACAATAACAACAATAACAACAATAACAACAATAATAACAATAATAACAGTAACAACAATAACAACAACAATAATAAAGATGTCAATAAAAACAAAGTGCCAAAAACAAATGTACAAGCTACTTCTTCTTTATTTTCACTTCTTACTTTAGCACTATCTGCAGTATCTTTTAAGAAAAGAAGAAAATAATTTAATAATTGCCTTTAATAATAAGTAATAAAGTGCTGAAAAGCAAAAAAATAAGCTGTGAGAAATTTATCTCATAGCTTATTTTTTCTTGCAATTTAGGACCACTTGTTTTTACAAGAAATTTAAAATAATTTATACAAAAAACTTGACACTACCAAGAAATGAGTATAAACTATAAAAGTCTCCTAAAACTACATGAGGTAGCCTTAGGAGATTGTGAAAATTCTGATTATATGTTATAATAAATATGGTTTTGCAGTTCTTTTGCAAAAGCATATTTATTTCACTATGTTTACATAAAAAAAAACATAAATTGAAAACATAGTATAATAAATACAGTTTTATGGGTATTGTATAAAAGTGTATTTATTTCATCATATTCACATTGAAAAATTTTATCTAAAGTGGGAATATGATATAATAAATATGAGTTTACGATTCTTGTGTAAAAGAATATTTATTTCATCATATTTACCTTTTTAAATTTATCAAAATGGAAATATGATATAATAAATAACAAGAGATCATAGGAGATTTTACATTGGCTAGACATTACGAAGAAGGCTTCAAAAAGCAAATAGTAGAAATCTTTAACCAAGGAAATTAAACATACAGAAAATTAGCAAAAGAATACGACACAGCACCGTCAACAATAAGAGAATGGGTTAATAGGTACAACAACTCTAAATCTTTTGACATTGATGACAATAGAACTGAAGAAGAAAAAGAACTAATAAGATAAAGAAAAATTGTGAAAAGAGAGGTAAATATGAAAAAAACGAAAAAGTTTATTGCGCTTTTGATAGCTACTATCACGATGGCATCAAATATCGCCCCGGTTTTTGCGACTGATGGGGTTGGAGGGGTGCCAAAATCGGTTAGTAATAACGATAAATGCCCTATTGTGGCAGGAGCTAATATTCCTGCAAAGCCAGTAAAACCTGGAGAAGGAGAAACGGCAGAAAGTATCACAAAAAATCCTGACCAACCTAATATCTATACCTTGCGTAAAGATTATCTGGTAGAAAGGGGAGTAGATGATAAGGGAGATCCAAAATATGTAGTAAACTACCAACCCTACAAAGCAAGTGTTGGCGAGGCCGCAACAGATGATGAAAAAGCTAAGGTAAATAAGACCATTAATTTACCTGACCTTTCTGGTTACAATAAACCAACTGATTCTTATCAAATTTCTTATGATATTATAAAAAATGCAGCAGAAAATAAAAATGAGACTGGTAATGAAAAAGATGGCTTTAGGTATGAAGAAAAGCAAGAATTTAATTATCCAGGCAGGTCAAATAAATTTAGGGTAAAGCATATCTTCCAAAAACTTGAAGATTTTTGTAAGTACACAAACCCAGATGGTACTATAACTAGTCCTGATGGTACTTTGATAGATGCTGATGGAAACGAAAGTAAAGTTGATGAAAGTGAGATAAAAAAACATGAAAAGGTAACAACTAAAGATGGCAACACTGGTTCAAAGACAAGAGTCGAGCCTTTGATAGAGGGAGAAAGAAAGGGCTTTGTTCCTGAACAATATTATATAGAGATGCAAGTTCCGGACAATGCGACAGATTTTGTCTTAGAATACCGCTATAACCGTGCCCATTTCAATGTCAACTTTAACACCGACGGCGGCACATCAATTCCTAGCCGTACCATCTACTATGAACAAGAAATCCCAAAAATTGATGCAAACAGCATTACAAAAAAAGAAGGAAGTACATTTTTGGGTTGGAAACCATCTGTTGAAATAAAGAAAAAAGACGGTGGCACAATTAAACCAAGTGATTTAATTACTGAAGCAGAATTAACTGATGGTTTAATCATGCCGGCAGAAGATGTCACTTTCACAGCACAATGGAAAGATGAATCAAAGGCTGACTACGCCATCCAATTTTGGACAGAAAAGGCTGACCACGCTGATGGTGCATCACTTTTAGAAAAGTATGACTATATGGGCACTCGTGTTTATAAAAATGCTGATGCAGGATATAAACCAGATTTAGATAAGGAACCTGTAAAGGGATTAAAATTCCCTGACCTAGACCAAAATCGTCTAGATAAAATATGGAAAGGCGATAAATTTAATTTTAACAAACACCTTTATCTAAACAAGTTCTATGTTTACAACAAAGACCTAACAGACAAAGAAAATTCTAATCCTCAAAATCCAAATGTGATAAAGTCAGTGTCTCCAACAGGTCAAACTGTCTATAATATCTACTACGACAGACAAGTCTATGACCTATACTTTACTGAGTCCAATTATTTTAAAAAAGAAAGACAAGAGAACACTTTCTATCCTGAAATTTGGGGATATGACGAATCAAAAGGTAAAGCGGTAATGAAGGGCGGCCCCGGTAATCCTTACCACTACAAGGCAAGATTTAATGAAATGATGTATAAGTGGCCAAACGATGCTAAACAAACTAAGGGCTTCACACCTGGCTACCAATCTTTTGGCTGGGGACCTAACTATGCTAATCCAAACTGGCCTCTTCACTTAGATACTCCTCCTTATAGATTAAATGCAGATGAGTTCCTGGACATGGATAACTACGATAGATGGGGCGGCTATACTAAGAAGATAGATAAGGGCGATGGCACAACCATCGATTTAGATAGATTCGATTTTACAACCCTTTCCTTTGGTATAAAACAGTATCATCCATCTATCCCTCACCACATGGACTTTTGGATGGACGGCTTTAAGGATGGCGAAACCATCATACGCTACGACCTTGTTAGGACCAAGGCAGATACAGATGCCCTAGACTATGGCCACAGATACCCTATAGTTACAGGCTTTACTCCTTATGGCTATAATCCTAAAGCTGCATGGCCTGCTATTCAAGAGGGAAGCGAGGAAGATGGCCGTGTTGATGAAGATAGAATTGGTGAACTAAACGATGAGCGTGATGAAATCACCCCTAACACTAGTGGGACATACTATAACAACAATGGAATCAAACTCCCTATCGGCCAGCTAGACTTTATACCAGTCTTCTATAGCGATTCCGACGAATTTGGAGACGTAAAGGAAGGTGGTCAAGCATTTGAACAAAATGGCTACCTTCGTTTCAAATACAAACGTAACAAGTATCCTCTAAGGTTTAACTACGACCCAAGAGTGATAAAGGGTGACGATGAATTTAATGAAACTAACTCATTAGACACCTTCTATGAATTTCCACTAAAGGTCCTAAGCCCAGATTTAGTAGATTCAAAATTAGAAAGGAAAGATAAGGAATATTTCAAAGAAGATCCAAAAAACTTTTTAGATAATCCAAAAAACTTACAAAAATTAGGCCTTACAGATTTAGTAGAAGAAGATAAAAATGGGAAATTGAGAGTCAAAAGACCACAAGGTCTTTCAGACCAAATGGTATTTAAGGGCTGGGCCCTTGATCCAGATGGCAAAAAGATGGTTTGGGAAAACCCGGGCGAAAAAATGCCTGACCACCCAGTAAACCTATATGCTATATGGGGCGAGCTTGACTATAAATGGAAGGTAACCTTTGACCCTGATGGGGGAAAACTAGATTCAATAGATGAAGCAAATATCACCACAGAAAGAAAAAAAATAAAAGAAGGTGACATAGGTGATGAGAAAGAAATCACCTACGCCAAAAAAGGAGATGACGAAGGCGATAAGCAAATCTTTACTGTCATCCAAAGACAAAAGCTAGTAGAACCTCAAAAACCAAAAAAGAAAGGATATGACTTTCTAGGTTGGGAAGTAATCCGTTATAAAAAAGGTGATGATGGCAACTATACTAACGAACAGGATAAATCATATCGAGAAAAATATGGGGTCCCTGAATTATACTCCTTTGGTACTGACGTTGTAGCTCCAATCTACCTAAAAGCAATTTGGGTACCAAACCAAAGGGTCGATGTTGAGGTTAAACATTATTTCTTAGACAAGGAATATAACTTAGACAAGGAATATAACTTAGATAATAATATAAAGAAAAATCCTTTGGAAGAGAAATTAGAAAATGTAAGGGCTAACTATATGGCATCGACTACTGGGGATAAGCAGGATGCTGATTATATCTTAGCTACCCATGACGAACTTGATAAAAATCTACAAGGGGAACTTAAAACAACTTATGAAGAATACAACAAAAGAGTAAATAATTTAAACAACTCTTACTTCCAAACCCTTAGGGTAGAACCAAAGGAAATCTTAGACCCAGAATCTGGTAAAATGGAGGAAAACCCTGATTTTAAAAATAATGTCTTCAAATTCTTTTATAGGCCTTTTAGGAAGCGTGAGTATAAGGTTAATTACTTAGATGAAAGAGCCAAAGAAAAACTAAAAGCGGCGTCATCTGAAGCCGAAAAGAAAGAAATAATAAAAGAGTATTCTATTATTGAACAAGAAAAAGTGATAAACGGCAACCGTCACTATGATGCCAGAAATTACAAAAAAATTCCGGGCTGGGTTCTAGCTGAGGGAGAAAAGCCACAACAACAACTTTTCTTTGATGTTGACGAGAATACAAATGAGTTTAAGGGCATCAATGGCACAGGGTCTGATGAAATTACTTTCTATTATAAAGACGTAAGGATAATAGAAGTGCCAGAAAATAGCAAAACACCAGAAGGTTATGTAAGAGTAACCTTCAAGGCTGGCGAAAACGGCAAACTCGAAGAAGGTGGTAAAGACAAAACTGTTTCCTACGACGTTGTAAAGGGCTTAAAATTTTCTAATATCCCAGTTCCTGATACTATGGAACATAATTCAGACAAAACAGGTGTAGAAATCGTACCTGATAAAGACTATCAATTTGCAGGTTGGGAACGCCAAGAAGATCAATCAAAAGGTCTTTTAGGTAAAGATAAAGGTGTATGTGAGAATTACACTTATGTTGCGAAATTTGAAAAACCACAGGGCAAACTAACCATCAAAAAAGTCCTAGAAAACGAACCTGTTGAGAAAAAGTCAATGATGACCAGGACGGCAGTTCCAGATCCATTGAAGTTTAAATTCAAAGTTACAGGACCAAAGATAAATGGATCTAAAAATAATGAGCCAACAGAATATACAGAAGAATTTGAATTGGCTGCTGGCGAAACAAAAGTATTAGAAAATCTATTTGACGGCGAATATACTGTCGAAGAAGTAGATGCAAAAGGCTATACAGCTTATTATGTTGAAGGTGACTATGATAAGGCTAGTTCAAAATTATCAAAAGATCCAATAAAAGTAAAATTGGAAAAAACTGATAATAAAAAAGACTATGAAAAGACCCTAACCGTGGTAAACAAAAACGTCAAACCGGGAGAAGCTGAAACTCCGAATAAAAATATTATAGATATTACAGTTAAGAAAGTTTGGGACGGAGGCAAGAAGCCGGCTACTACCATTAAACTTTGGAGAAAAGGTCAAGCTTTAGATGGAAAGACTATTGATGAAAAAGTGAAAGGAATTGAAGACTTTATTACAATAGATGGGGGAGATAATGAGCAGTCTCATATCTTCAAAAACCTTCCAAAACACGACCCAAGTGGTAGGGAATTTGAATATTATGTAAAAGAAGAAAATGTTCCAAAAAATTATACTAACAAAATAACTGGATCTATAGATAAAGGCTTTACAGTAACAAATACCTATCAGAAAATAGATGTAGAAGCTAATAAAGTTTGGGAAGGCGATTTAAAAGCAGGTGAAACAAGACCAACTATTTACTTCAAACTTTACAGGAAAATCAAAGACGGTAAAGAAACAGAAGTCCAAGATCAAGAAGTGAGAAAACTTGAAAATGGTACAACAAAAGCAACTTGGAAAGACTTAGATAGATTTGATGAAAATGGCAAGGAATTTATTTATTCAGTAAAAGAAGTTCAAGAAAACGGATCTGATTTTACTCCTGAAGGTTATACTAAAAAAGAAGAGGGCCTAACCGTAACAAATACTAAAGACCTACAGTCACCAAAAGAATCAAAAATTTCAATAAGCAAACAAAACTTTGCAGGACAAGAAATCAAAGGTGCACAAATTGAAATTAAAACTGAGCAAGGGGAAACTGCAAAAGGGAAATTCAAAGATTCAGACAAAGAACAAGAACTAAAATGGACTTCGGGAGATGAAGCAAAAGAAATCACCCTAAAAGAAGGTAAATATAAGTTTGTAGAAGTTGCAGCACCTAAGGGCTATGTAAAAGTAACAGAAATAGAATTTACTGTAGATTCTAAAGGAAAGATAACAGTAACAAATCCAACAGATTCAAAAAATGTAAAAGCAGAAGAAAGTAAACTTACAATAATTGACGATATAGAAGTAGGAACACTATCTACAACTGTATCGGTTGGAGAAAAATCTGCAAACAAAAATCAAGCCCTAGAAGTAAAAGCAAAAGAAAAAGAAGTAGTTAAAGACACAGTACACTATGAAAACTTACAACCAGGTCAAAAATATAAAATAACTGGAAAACTAAAAGATGTAACAGACTATAAAGATGGTTCTAAGATTGAAGATTTAAAAACAGTTGCAGCATCAGAAAAAACATTTACTGTAAGTGACGAAGGAAAAGGTACAGTAGAAGTCGAGTTTAAAGATGTACAGTTAGAAGCTGGTAAAAAATATGTAGTGTTTGAAGTAGCTGAGTCAGAAAATAACTTGAAAAAAGATGACAAAGACGGTCTTGCTAAAAATATAATAAGACACGAAGATCCAAAAGACCAAGCACAAACAATTATTGTTGAGCCGAAAAATAATAACAATAACAATAATAACAATGGTAACAATGGTAACAATAGTAACAATAACAATAACAATAATAGTAATAACAATAATAGTAACAACAATAATAACAATGGTAACAACAATAATAACAGTAACAACAATAACAACAACAATAATAAAGATGTCAATAAAAACAAAGTGCCAAAAACAAATGTACAAGCTACTTCTTCTTTATTTTCACTTCTTACTTTAGCACTATCTGCAGTATCTTTTAAGAAAAGAAGAAAATAATTTAATAATTGCCTTTAATAATAAGTAATAAAGTGCTGAAAAGCAAAAAAATAAGCTGTGAGAAATTTATCTCATAGCTTATTTTTTATTTTAATTTAATTCTCTTTTTAAACATAGCTTTTGCCTTAATAGTGAAAATACTAAACATACAACCATTGAGATAACCCATCCGTTTTGCTTGCCTTAATCAGTTAGTTTACTATTTAATTTAAATTTATTTACTAGTTTTTCATATTTTTTATCTATATTCTCATTTTTTGTCTCTAAAAATATATAAAAATATTTTTAATTCATTCAAAAATATCACTTGCCTTATCTTATTTTAATATAAAATAATATACAATACAACCAAACAAACTTGTTATATTACTAAAATTTTTTATATAAAATAGATAAAATTAAAAGGATTAACTAATATTTTACTACAAGTTAATCCTTAATAATTTTTAATTTAAAGAAAAAATTTATAAATTTAATTTTATAATTATTTACCAAAATTTAAATTATAAAAAAGTAAATAATATAACATTGTTAATTATATGAAAATTATTTTTTCTTTTTCTTTACAAATGATACTAAAACTCCACTTGCCAAAACTAATAATATTGAAGATTGTGAAATATTAGTTTTTACAAGTTTTTGTTTTTTATTAGCTGAAGGTTTATCTTTCGGTTTTTTATCCGGTTTTTTATCCGGTTTTTCATCCGGTTTTTCATCCGGTTTTTTACCTGGATTTTCATCCGGTTTTTCATCCGGTTTTTCATCCGGTTTTTTACCTGGATTTTCACCCGGTCTTGTTTCTTCTTTTACAATTACTGTATATTGAATTGTTTTATTATCTTTTTGATCTTTAATTAAAAAGTCTTTTCCATCTTCAGTTTGCTCTGCAGTCCAAAAATAATTATAACTTTCTTTTTTACCAGATTGCGAAGTTGCCTTTCCTTTAAAATTACCATGAACCTTACCTACAACAGTTAACTTGCTTCCATCAGCTACACTATCATTCACTTTAATTCCGGGCACTTTTAAATCTAAGGTATCTGGGACAGATATTACATCATTATATAAGTCAGTAAATTTAGTATAATTTGCATTTTTTAAAGTCATTTTTACAATGATTTTATTTCCATCACTCTTAACATCTCCAGCTTTAACTTCAAAAAGTTTATTTTCTGTTAAAGTAGCTTTTAAATTAGCAGGAATTTCTAATCCATCAGGAATTGTAAGCTCTGCTACAAATTCACTTTTTACATTCTTTGTTGTTATTTCATTTGAAGAATTATTATTGTTTTTATCAAAGTCATCTTTTAAAGATTGTATTTGATTTTTAATTGAAGAAACATCAAGTTTTCCAGTATATTCAAGAACATCTCCTCGTTTAACTTCATGAAGAGCGTCATGTTCAGTATCATCACCTATTAAAATATCTCCAGCTAAAGTAAGTTCTTGTGGAAGCTTAACTGTAAGATTAATTGAGTCATTATCATCTTTACTCTGAGTGAAATCTTTCCCGTCCGGTGTTTGTTTTCCAGTCCATTTATAATTAAATACTTTTGTATTTAAATCTTTTTTTGTTGCAACACCTATAAATGTACCTGATACTTCTCCTTTTACTGTTAAATTGCCTTTAGCTGTATCTTTTACTTTAATATTTGGAATTTCTAAATCTAATTTATCATTTACACTTATTACATCTGTATATAAGTCGATAAATTTAGTGTAGTCTTTTTTTAGCGTCATTTTAACAATGATTTTATTTCCATCAATTTTGACATCGCCATTTTTTATTTCAAATAAATTGTTATTTGTTAAAGTAGTTTTTAAGTCTTTTGGTATTTCTAAACCTTCAGGAAATTCTATACTTGCTACAAATTCACTTTTTACATTCTTTGTTGTTATTTCATTTGAAGAATTATTATTGTTTTTATCAAAGTCATCTTTTAAAGATTGTATTTGATTTTTAATTGAAGAAACATCAAGTTTTCCATCAAATGTTAAAAGGTCTTCCTTGTTTACTGGATAAACCATGTCATGTTCTGTGTCGTAGTCTTCATTAGCCTTTTTAACAAGTAAATCGCCACCAAGAGTTAATTGAACAGGTTTTGATACCATTATTGTATATTGGATAGCAGAATCATCTTTTGATTCAACATCTTTTCCTTCTTTTGATTGGTTGCCAGTCCACTTAAAGTCGAATTTTTTAATTGTATCGCCATCTTTTGCTACTGCAGAAAAATCCCCTTTAACTTCTCCTTTAATCGTGAATTTTTGACCGTCTTTTATTTTATCAAAATCTTTTAATTTTAGCCCATTAACTGTTACTGAAAGTGTATTATCTTTATCACCTGTAGATAAGACTGCTTCTTTTAATTTTTTATAATCAGTCATTCCGTCTTTAAGTTTAAATGTTACAGTTATTTTTTGCCCATTTACTTTTGTTTCACTAACTTCAAAACAATCTCCAAGTCCCTTAGCTTCTACTTGTAAATTTTTAGGCGCTTCTACTTCTTTAGGTAAAGTTAAAGTAGCAGTAAAAGTTGATGTTGCTCCAGTTAGGGAAATTTTATCAAAATCTTTTTCTTCTTTATTAAACATTCCCTCAATTGCTTTCATTTTATCTTTTATAGAAGAAACATTTACTTCTCCTGTCAAAGAAAATTCTTTATTTTCAGAAATGATTTTTATATCTTTACTTGTTTGTTTACTGTCTGACCAAATATCAGAGTCAATTGTTTCTTGTGAAGAAATTTTATTTTCATTAGGAATATTCGGATCATCTTTCCAAGTTAAATAGTAAGTTGTATCTGAAGTTATTTCAGGATTTTCACCTTTCTTATCAAAAAAACCAAATAATTTATAATCATCAAATCTTATTGCTTTTCCGCCAGCTTCTGCTGTAGTTGACCAGTTATCCTTATTTCCAATAACAAAACCTGTTTTTGTTGCATCTTTATCCGGTTTTAAACTGTTATGGTCAAGTCCATTTAACAAATCAAATAATTTATCATTGTATTTTGCAGTTTTCTTAAGTACTGCAACATCCCCACCATTTTTATCTTTTTCTATAGTAAAGACATCTTTTTTAGTTTTAAAGATTGAGTTATCACTAAAAGTTCCTCCATTTGCTGAGAAAGAAACTTTATATTCATCATCAGTGTATTTTGCGTATAAATCTATTTGAGTTTGTCCTTCAGTAAAGTTTATCTTTTCTTTTGCATTATAAACTTTTCCGCTTCCGTCAGAAGCTGTTGTCCATCCTACAAATTTTTTACCTTCTACTTTAAAATCATCTTTTTCTTTTAAGATATCATCAAAAGATAAAACTTCTATATTTTTTGCATCTTTGCTTACAGAAGATATATAGTCTTTACCAGCTCCGTTATGATAAATAGCTGTTTTTCTTTCCCATTTTGCGTAAACTTCTGTGTCAGCAGTTAGTTTTCCATTCCAATCAAATGCTTTTTCTTCGCCTTTATCTGTCTTGTAGTACCAACCTAAAAATTTAACCCCATTTTTATCTGTTGGATCACCAGGATTTTCATTTCCTACAACATCATCAAGTTTGTAGCCTCTTATTGTCTTAAATTCTTTATCTTCATTTGTTTTATCTGCAAAACTTGCATCAGCATTATTTAATTTAAAAGTAACTTTAGCTGCAGGTGTCCAAACATATTTATTGCCATCATCAGATGAATTTTTTACAGAATAATCATAAGTTTTTCCATTTTTATTAATTGGAGCAAGCTTATCTAAATTTTTATCTTTTAATTGAAACCAAGTAAGTTTTTCATTGCCATTTTCTTCTCCATTAACTGGAATAGCAAGTCCTCCTTGATAATTAGGAGAGTACTTAACTTTGTGTGAACCCCCTATTACAATATAGTTTGTTCCACTTTGACCAAGTCCATTATCAGAGTCGGCTTTCATCGGTGTATTTACAACTGAATCTGCCCCAAAAACTATCTTAGTATTTGCTTTATCTTGTGCTCCAAATAATGAACCACTATGTCCATCTCCTTCAAGATAGCCACCATTGAAGGTTGCTATACCTTGATTTGCATTAAGACCACCGTTTTTATTATTTTTTACAACTATCTTAGCCCCATTATCGACAAGCACTTTATTATCATAACCAAAAGTTATGCCTTTTGCTCTCCAATGTGTATTAAAGTTTTTGACCTCAAAAATAGATTGATTGGTAAAATGAAATACTCCTACTTCCCAAGAGTTTTCAAAATATGCCCCTGTTTCATGTCTTACACCCGTTCCGTCTATTACAAATTTTGTGTTATCAAGGTATAAAGGACCTTTAAAATATACTGGTAGTCTATATAAATTGATTTCTGAATTAAAAGCTTTAAAACCATTCCATTCATAAAGTTGCCACTTATCTCCCTCATATCTCTGATTAATAGTAGCATTTCTTAATTCATTATCTTTACTATGAAACATAAAATATCCATTTGTTATGTCCATTTTAAGCTTGTCTTTGCTTGTTCCTACAATATTTCCGCTTGTTTCAAAAGCAAAACCATTATCAGGAAATTTAAAAACATAATTTCCGTCGTTTATCTCTGCTCCTTTTTCTACTAAAATTCCTTTATTATAACCATTAATGTTAAGTGTTTTTCCTTCAGCTACGCAAAGATGTGCTCCATCTTTTAAGGTAATAGCAGTTCCACTTCCTTGCATAGTTGCATCAGAGATGAATTTTAATGTTATTTTTTTATTAACTGTTATATTTGTTTCAGTAAGGCTTATAACATTAAGCGTATCTCCGTCTTTAGCCTTTTCAATTGCCTTAGCAAAAGTTTTCACCGGCTTTTCTTTTGTACCGTCACTATTATCATCACCCTTAGCACTATCAAGATAAATTTCATTTACCTTTACATCAGCATTAGAAATGTGTTTAAACGGTAAAAAACCGACGATCATGATAATTGCTAATAAAAATGATAAAAATCTTTTTTTAAAAAATTGATTTTGCACTTTTTTTCTCCTTTCAATAAATGCTAAAAATAAACATCTCTTTATTAATTATATATACATTATATATATATATATAATTGTCAAGTTTTTTATAGCACTTTTTAAAATAAAAAAATATGGACTAAAATTTCTTAAATTGCAAGAATAAATTAGCCACATATCATTTTGATACTTGATATAATTAAACACAAGAAAACGACCACACAGGAGCATTTTTACTCTTGTATGGTCATTATTTTTTTACCGCTTAAAGGTCATCAGTTAAACTTTGATTTCCATAAATCCATAACTGAACGCTCCTAAAGCGCTCTTTTTTATTTTTTAAAAAATATAATTTAGAAACAAAAAACCACCGAGTGGTGGCTTTTAGCTTTCGATTTAATTATCTTCTTCTACCATTTCTAAACATTCATCTAAATCAAATTTTTCTGTGAATTCCGGATCCATATGGGTTAAGGAGTGCCAATCTTCTGAATCTTTTTTTCTAAATAGGATTGCTTCTCCGTCTTCTGATCCGAAGTAGGCTCTTTCTACTTGGTAGCCTTTCTTTTCTAGATTTTTCTTTACTTCTAAATAATTATTTTCTCTCGCTTCGATATATTCTCTTAAATCTGAATTCGCTACTGTGTAGGCATCCACTCTAGTTGCACCTTCTACGATTCCTTTTCCTTTTTTAGATAGGTTTGGAATTTCTTTCCAATATACTTCTACATTGCCATCTTCTGTAAACATAAACTTAGTTAGTGGTACTATGTTGCCATTTATTTCTAGTTCCATGTAGTCTGAGATTGAATCTAGCTTTATAGTTTCGTATTCAAATCCGCCTATCTCTTCAAATTTGTATCCTTTAAGTTGAGATACAAATTTTCTTCCTTCTTCTATGGTGTCAAATAGTCCTAGCTCTGTGCTAATTCCATCTTTGTATAGTTCTAATATAAACATTTTTTCTCCTTATCTATTTAACTCTATTTCCATAAATCCCTAACTGAATGCTCCTAAAGCTCTCTTAAATTAAATTTAGTAGAAAAAGTAAGTTTTCTTTTATTATTTTTTTGTCTTTTATGATTAGAATGAAATTTTCGTTTAGGTTTTTGGAGTCTTTAAAGAGCTTGTTGTCGTACTTTGATTTAAAGACTTTTGCTTTTGTATTGTTTTCGATTATTCCGTTTTCTAATTCCAATTCGACTTTTATTTCATCAGAATTGCTTGTTATATTGTAGTTTTTTTGATGAAAATTTATGTTTTTCTTTTCTGTATTTGTAAGTCTTGTAACAAGATTGTTCTTTTGAAGATAAATTGTTTTTATCGTTCCTGAAAAGTTTTTGTTTTTTATCGTCAAAATTTTATCCAAAATATTTTTTTTGTATTCATAAATGTAGCTTAAAACTTTAAGGTCGATATAATTATGATAAATCAACTTTGATAGCATTTCTTTGTCTTTAAGCTCCTGATACATTTGAAAAATTTTCGGCATTTCCTCTTGGTTTACATGGTCGTGAACGTCAAGACCCAATCTTTTTCCTAAATTTATCGCTTTAAGACTTGGTTCATCAAGAAAAAAGTTTAATTTTTGAAATTGTCTATAAATATCCACATTTTCAAAACTATTTTGAGCAATATTGTATTTTTCCATTTTTTTTCTAATGAAAGGAAAATCAAACCTATCTCCATTATATGAAATAACTTTTTTAGAATTTAAAACTTCATTAACTTTTAAAATAAGCTCTTTTTCTTCGCTCTCATCTTCGATATAATATTGGGAATAAATTAGCTCATTACCTTTTTTTTCACAAATTCCAAACATATACATAAAATCTTTAGTTCTGCTAAGACCTGTCGTTTCTATATCAAATAAAATATAATCTTTAAAATCAGAATCTGTCTTTTCAATATTCTGGACTTTTTTCATAATTACTCCTTTACTAAAATAATTATATCATATTTCCATTTTGATAAATTTAAAAAGGTAAATATGATGAAATAAATATTCTTTTACACAAGAAATGTAAATTCATATTTATTTTAACATAAAAGTAAGCGAAAAGGAATAAATTTTTCAAAAGTTTTAACCGAAAGTATATTAAAAATGTAATAAGCCTTATTAGTTAAGGATAGTAACACAAAAAGCAATTATCAAAAATGATAGTTGCTTTTTTAATGCGAGAGTGATTAAAAATATTACACAAAAAGTGCAAAATATACTATAAAATGTGTTGAAAGCTTTATAATTATAGGGTATAATATAAGTACATTAGATAGTTTATTTGTGTGAAAAAATAAATAAGGTTAGGAGGTTAGTATGGCTACAAAGAGTTTTACAAGTGAATTGAAATTTAATAGAAAATCAGTAGACAATCTTTTAAAAGCATTAGATAAGGATAGTAAAGCAAAAGTTGTAAATGTTAAATCTTCTAATGTTAGTAATACCGAAGATATAAGAAAGATGTTTGTTAAAAAATAATATGGAATTTAAAATAATTTTACTACAAGATCTTTTAGATAGTTTAGGGGATTTGGAAACTGATAGAATATTAAAAACTTTTAAAAGCATTCCATCGGATAAAATAAATGATGTTGAATGCTTTTTACATGATAAAGCTATACAATTTGAAAAATCGTCAATTTCTACAACTCATTTAGTATTTAAAAATTCAACTCTTGTTGGATATTTTTCTTTAGCTAACAAAAAGCTAATTATTGGAGATAAAAATTATAAAAAATTGTCAAATAATCAGAAAAGAAAATTATGTAAAAAGGGTGAAAAATTGGAAAATGGTTCTTATTATATAAATAGCTATTTAATCGGACAATTAGGAAAGAATTATTCAAATAGTTTAAACGGAGATGCTATAAGCGGAAATGAATTATTAACTTTAGCTTATAATACTTTGTTAAAAGTAAAGAGTTTAATTAGTGCAAGATATGTATGGCTTGAGTGTGAAGATAATCCTAAATTAATTAGTTTTTATGAAAATTTTGGATTTACTTTAATTCCAGAGTTTGAATCGACTAATGGATTAAAGGTTCTTATTATGAAATTAAAATAAAATAAAAAAATTAAGCAATTATCAAAAATGATAGTTGCTTTTTTAATGCAAGAAAGGAAAAAATGAAATTAGTTTTTTTCTTTTTTATTTAAGCACAAAAAAAGCTCGATTTCTCGAGCTTTGGTGCAGGAAATTCAGTACCATTTATAAACCCACGTTCACTGGTGGGACAATGTTCGACTAGTTTTAGTCTTATTGTTAGTTTTCCTTTTTTATATTTTAATTTTTCAATAAAGAATTTTAAAATTATTTGTTGTTCGCTAATTGAAAAATTTTCAAGTTTATCATATTTGTTTAAAAATTTTATGATTGAATTTATATCAATTTTATTTTCATTTGCTTTTGATTTTAGAAGTTCATTTTGTAAATTAAATTTTTTTAATTCTAATTCTTCAACTTTATTTTTAACGGATATAGAGTTAGACCCGGTTAGAATAAATTCAATACAATTATTAATTTGTTTTTCAATTTCTTTTATTTCATTTTCTAATTTTGATTTATCAACATTTGTTTTTTTGTTATCTAAATATATTTTTATTCTTTCAGATAATGTCTTTTTGTTTTCTTCTGAAAATATAGCTTCATTAAATGCAGTATAAAAATCTTCTTCCAAAAAGTCGGTTCTTATAGATTGTTGACTGCAATTCTTGTTTACGCATCTGTAATAGTGATATATTTTGCCTTGATTGTTTTTTCGTACAGTTCCTTGTAATCTTTCTCCACATTCGTCGCAGTAGAGGAAAGGCGATAAAACATAGTCCCATTTTGCTTTATTACTTATTTTCTTATTCAATTTTTGACGCTCCTTTACTAATTGCCAAGTATTTTTATCTATTATTGCAGGATTGCCGTTTTCAACGATAATCATGTCCTCTCTATTTTTATGTCTATGAGTGTTTCTTTTTTTATTTTGGAGGTTATAATCTTCTTTGCTAAAAATATAAGTTCCGATGTAACGTTCATTAGATAGCATTTCATAAAGAGTAGTAGATTTAAAGCTATTTCCTTTAACTGTTTTGTAACCAAGAGAATCAAGTTCATTTATTATATCAGTATATGATGAACCTTTTGCAAATCTATCAAAAATCAATCTTACTGCTATTGCTTGATATTCATTAATAATATAATTTTTATTTTCATCTATTGAATAACCGAAGAGGGGAACTCCACCATTAAACTTTCCTTTATAAGCATTTTCGTAGAGACCTTTTTTAACCTCTCTTGATAAATTTTTAGAAAAATATTCACTCATTCCTTCGAGTACAGATTCTAAAATTACACTCTCCGGACTATCATCTAAATTTTCTAAAACAGAAATAACTCTAACATTTTTTTGACTTAATTCTCTTTTGTAAATAGCACTATCATACTTATTTCTTGAAAATCTATCTAATTTATGTACAATTATAAAATCAACCTCATCAGCAAGTTTTATCATTTCCTGGAACTGTGGTCTATTATCCGTTGTGCCGGAAATTCCCTCATCAGCAAAAGTATTTACTAAAAATATTTTATTTCTTGAGCAATAGTCTTTAATTGCTCTAAATTGTGCATCAATACTTTCTTCTCTTTGCATATCTGTTGAAAAACGAGCATAAGCAAAAGCCTTTTTCATTATAACACCTCCTTATTGTTAATTAAAAGGCACAGTATGTACTGTACCTTTGATTTTATTTTTTTATTTCAAAAATGTGTTTTCCAAGTTCTTTACCTGAAATTCCTTGAGTAGCTTTTAAAGTAACTGGGGTTATATCATCAGATAATTCATAAGCGACAGCGTTTTTAACTGTTCCACCTTTTTTTATTTTTGCCATTTGAGTATTTAATAGAGTTTTATCTGGATGTGATGCTACTTGAAGTTCATTAACCATATCTTTACTATTATCTTGAACAGCACTAAAAACAGCCATCCATGCAGTTGTTGGGTCTAATTCTTTATCGGATTTATTTGTAGTATCATACCAAAAAGCTATAACAGGTTTTGAACCATATTCATTTCCTTTTTCTCCAACTTTTATAATTTTAGTTTCAGTAATTACAATTTTTAAATCATTAATTTCAACAGTCTTTCCATCAAATCCTATTTTCTTTTCTTCTTTTTGTTCTTTTTTCTTTTCTTCAACTTTTGTTGTAGATTCTTTAGTTTCTTCTTTCTTAGTTTCTTGCTTTCCGCAAGCTACTAACATTGTACTTGCTAACAATAGCATTAAAAATCTTTTTTTCATTTTTTCCTCCTAAAAATTAAATTTATATTAATTATAGTGAAACACCATAATATACAACCTTACCTAAAATTTCAGGTACACTCATTCCATCTTCCATATCGCTAAATTTATAAACATTATCTTTATGGTGAGGGTTTGTACTATGCGGTCTAAATACGACACAATCATCTTTTTTAATAAACTCTTTTATACTCCAACTATCCTCATAAGAATACATTACTATATCTCCGCTTTCAACATTTTCATAAGGTAATAATTTTTGAATTATAACTAAACTATATTCAGGAATTATTTTATCCATACTGTCGCCACGTGATTTTATAGCAACTAAATTTGACTTACCCGCTATATCTCCAAGTATGGCGTTAGGTAATTCTATTTCTTTAACTTCTATATCTTGTGAGTATTCTGGCATAATAGGACTGCTACAATTCACACAAATATTATCATAAAATAACATTGATGTTGTTGGAATTTCTATTGTATTTTCTTTTGAATAATCTACATTTACGTTTGGGGTTCTTATATCACTTCTACCTTTTAAAAAATCTAAATTAACATTAAAGTAATCTGCGATTAATTCAAAAGTATCTATATCGGGAGTTCTTTTTCCTTGTTCATACATAGAAATGGCTGAAGGAGATAGATTTAGTTTAGTACAAAGTTCCTTTTGCTTTAAGCCTTCTTCCTCTCTTAATTGTTTTAAAATATCTTTAAATTTCATAAAATCAACTCCTTTATGTTATTATATTACACTTTACGTGAAAAGGCAATAGTTTTTTTAAAAAAATTCACAAAAAGCGTTGACAAAATTTACTAAACGTGTTATCATAAAATCACACAATAGGTGTTTTAATTTTAGAAAGGAGTAGTTATGAATAATTTTAGTGAAAAATTGAAAGAATTAAGGATAGAAAAAAATCTTACTCAAGAAGAGTTAGCAAAAATAATAGGTGTTGGAGTTTCAGCTATTTCAATGTATGAACAAGGAAATAGAGTACCGAGAGATGAAATAAAAATAAAATTGGCTAAATTTTTTAATAAAAGTGTAGAAGAAATTTTTTTTGTAAATTAAAAACACGATTGGTAAATTTTTGATGAAGGAGAAAGAGATGGAAGAAAAAAATAATTTTAAATATGAAGATTTTTTAAACAAAATAAATGAATTAGAAATAAAATCAAATGATTATGAAAAAGAAGTAGAAAAAGAAATAAGGATATTGTATAAAGAATTTTTAAAAGATTGTAAAACATATAGTGATTTTTATGAAAAGATTAGATATTTAAAAACAGTAATTTATGATAAAGAATATTTTTTAACAGATTTTAAAAGAGAGTTGTTTTTAAAATTTGAAACTATAATAGAAAAAACAATTAAAAATGCAAAAATACCTTTTGAAAAAGGTATTTAAGCAAAATTATAAAAATTTTTTTTGAAACATAACAACACCCCCTTTCAAGCTAATTATAGCACAAAGGGGGAGAGGGACAAAAGGAGTAAAAGCAATGACAGAAATATTATTTGAGGGAAGTTTTTTAGATGCTGCACTTGATGATTTAGCAGAAATGCTTGCAGAAAAGTTTGAGAGGGAAGTTCTAAAGGAAAATGAAGAAAAATGAAAAAAGGCAAAGAGTATAACAGATATATTGACGACTGTGGATATATTGCAAAGGGTCAAAGAGTAGTAATTCATTTTGATGGTTACGAATATGAAATCGGAAGAGATAAGAACTTTGGGAGTTTATATGCAAATGTGATTTTAGAAGATGATAAAGAGATATATCCAGGTACTTTAGAACTTTTAAAAGTACATAAAGGTATTACATACAATAAAGTCCATAATGGGAAAAGAGTTATAGGCTTTGATTGTAATTTTAGTAGCGACTATGTACCTTATCGAGAAGAAAATCACGCAAGGTCAAAGTATAAGGATATGGCTTATGTAAAGCAAGAGGTCAAAAAACTAATCAGAAAACTAAAAAGAGCAGGGATAAGATGAATAAGTTGAAAAAAGAACAAAGAACACTTAAGCAATTAGGTTGGAAGATATACAAGAAGAGAAGACACGAGATTATTTATTCAAAACATAATAACAATACTTTAATAATCTTAAATAGAGATAGTGAAAGTGTATCTTTTAAAGATGTTCATTCTTTAACTTTCGAAGAAATGGAAGCAATTAAAATGGCACGTGTAGAATTTTTTATAGGAGAATTTGTCAAAAGAGAAATAAAGGATAACAGGAAACAGATTGAAGAGGATAAAAAACGATTAGCAGAGAAGATATGGAACGAGCAAAGGATGAAAGGTTTGATTGGGAGATAGGAGAGGAGAGGAGAAAAGAAATGGTAAAGACTTATGATGATTTTTGCAATTCAACAAGTTTAGACAGATTTGTTGATTATAATAATAGAGAAGAAAGCACAATAACTAGAATATCAAAATTGGTTGAGAGTGAAACGATAGAAGATGAAGATATAAAAGCTGAAGATAAAATCGAAAGTGAAAATAGTATTCTTTTTAGAGGTTGTATGTATGGAATGCTTGTTGCATTTGCGATAATGCTTTTTGCAATGAATTTTATAAAAGAGCTTATGTACTAGGAGAGGAATTTATGAATAGTGTAGTTTTAATTGGGAGATTGGTCAAAGAACCGGAACTAAGATATATACAAGGGTCAGATAATGCTTATTGTAGATTTACATTAGCAGTTGACAAGGGAATGTCTAAGGAAAAGAAACAAGAAGCAGAACTAAATAATAGACTGACAGCTGATTTTATAAATATAGTTGTTTGGGGAAGGCAAGCGGAGAATTGTCAAAAATATTTACAAAAAGGAAGAAATGTAGCAATTCAAGGAAGACTTCAATCAGGAAGTTATACTGCACAAGACGGAACAAGAAGATTTGTTACAGAAGTTTGGGCAGAAAGAGTTCAATTCATTGACTGGGGAGAAAAGGACGAAAAAGAAAAAGAAGATGACCCATTCTCCGGTTGGGATTTAGGATTAACAGAAGCTAAAGACGAAGAAGTACCATTTTAGACAAGCAAAAGGAGATAAGTATGAAAAACAAATTAGCAGACTTAAATAATCATTTATTTTTAGAACTTGAAAGACTTAATGATGAAGAGTTGACAGGAGAAGAATTAGCCGAAGAGATTAAAAGAGCAGAAAGTATTACAAAAATAAGTAATGCGATTATATCAAATGCAAATGTAGTTTTAAGAGCAGTTCAAATAAAGGGAGAACATTGTGGCTTAAAAGAAAATGACTTAAAGATGCTTGAGTAATGTTATGAAAAAATATAGAAAATATACACCCGAAGCAATAGAATTTATAAAACAAAATTACGAAACTATGAGATGTAAGGAAATGGTAAAGATTTTAAATGAAGAATACAGTCTTAATATAAATATTGCAAGTCTTTATAATTTCAAACAAACTAATGGTTTTACCACAAAAATCCCGTGGAACAAAGGTACAAAAGGGCTAACAAGAGGGAACTCCGGAAGTTTTAAGAAAGGTAATGTACCGAAAAACAAAGGAACTAAGGGACTTTCAAAGCCTAATAAAACAAGTTTTAGAAAAGGAAATATTCCGCATAACGCAAAAGAAGTAGGCGCTGAAAGAATAACCAAAGACGGATATATCGAAATAAAAGTAGCAGAGCCTAATAAATGGAATTTAAAGCATAGAGTTATTTATGAAAAACATTTCGGAAAAATTCCAAAAGGAAAGATTATAGTTTTTTTAGATAGGAATACTCAAAATTTAAACTTAGATAATTTAGAGTGTATAACAAAATATGAAAATTTAATTATGAATAGCAGAGGTTATTACTCTACAGATTCTGAAATTACAAGAACAGGATTAAATGCAGTAAGGTTAGAAATCAGTATAAAAAAAGAAAAAAGGAGAAAAAATAATGAATCCAACTACAGCAAAGAAATTAATGATAGCAGAAAGTAGTATTTTTTATAATGGTGTTGAATATGAAAAAATTCAATCTCTTATTTTTAAAAAAACTGAAAACGGAATTAAAGCGTGTGCAGAATTAATAGACAAGAGTAAAAATTCTTTAACAGTAGCTTTTTTAAAAGATATAAAATCAGAAGAAAATGAGGATAAAGAAAAAATTGCTATTGATGATTTGTATTTTGACGGATTACAAAGTGAATTTAAAAGAAATGCTCTTCTTTGTATAAATAGTCTTGGAATATCAAATTATAAACTGGCATTAACAGAAATTAGAGCAATAATAAGTGTTATTACTGATTTGGAATATGCACTTGAGCAAAAAGTAGAAAATAAAAAAGAGTAAAGAAAAAAGCACTTTTTTAAGTGCCTTTTCAGTGGTATTGTTTTGCAGGTCAATGCGAAAACATTTAACATTTAGTTAATATTATTATACCACAATTTGTTGAAAAATGCAAGTAAAATACACAAAAAGAGGGAATTTTTAAAGCCTCTTTTGTGAGCTTGTAAGGGGTATTATCTTTTCGACCATACATAAAAATAGAAAAGTAAAAAGTATAAAAATATAGGTGGTATTATGAATGAGCATTTAGGATTTAGTTTTATGAGAGAAAAGAAAATATTCTGTGGAGATAATTACTTAGAAGTTGATATTTATCCAATGACAATTCCACGAAAGAGAAAAGGGAAGAGGTCAAAGAAAGAAAAAGAGAGTTTACAAAAGCAAAAGAATTTAAACGATAAAAATGCAAAGAGAAGATTTGTTCAAATAGCAGAAAGCAATTTCGGAGAGGGAGATTTGATTTTACATTTAACATATAGTGATGAAATGTTACCTAAATCACTTGAAGAGTTAGAAAGAAATGTTCAAAATTTTTTAAGAAGATTAAAAAGGCTTAGAAAAAAATTAGGAAAAGAAGACTTGAAGTATCTACTTGTAACATCATATACAACAGAAGAGGACGAAAAGTACGTTGATAAAGTAAGACCACATCATCATCTAATCGTGAACGGTAATATAGATAGAGATTTGGTCGAGGACTTATGGAGAAAGAAAAGGGAGAAAGGAGAAAAGAAAGGAAAAAGGTATGGATATGCAAATGCTCAAAAGGTGCAATATGATTTTGTAGAGGGGATAACAAGAGTTAGTCAGTACATAGTTAGAAATTTAACTCAAAAAAGAAAATGGACTTGTAGTCAAAACCTAAGAAGACCCGAAAGTCGTACTAACGATTACAAGTACAGTAAAAGAAAGATTGAAAAACTTATAAGAGGTGGATTTGACAAAAAGTATTGGGAAAAGCAATATCCGAACTGGGAAATTAGAGACATGCTAAATGGATATGAAGCGGTTTACAATGAAATTACCGG
The DNA here is from genome assembly GCF_001553085.1 of Parvimonas sp. KA00067. Classification (NCBI taxonomy): domain Bacteria; kingdom Bacillati; phylum Bacillota; class Tissierellia; order Tissierellales; family Peptoniphilaceae; genus Parvimonas; species Parvimonas sp. KA00067. The sequence continues at coordinate 121,974 of NZ_KQ960149.1, forward strand.
TTGGAGTATATATTTGAAAATGAGGAGAAAGGAGTGATTTTTTGAAAATAGATGACGAAAAACTGATTAGAAAGAGAAGAAGTGCAATAAATAATGCACAAGGGCGTTTTTTTGAAGAGCAAGTTGAAAGAGCTTGTAATTATTACAGAGAGAAAGGGATAGCAAATATTAACAAAACACCTGAACCTTTTAGAGTTTTGAAAAAAAATCAAGGAGGAAGATTTATAGGGCAATTCATAAAAAGAGCAGAACCTGATTTTAAAGGAGTATTTATGACGGGACAAGCGATAGTTTTTGAATGCAAATATACAAGTAAAGATAAAATACAAAAAAGTGTATTATCAGAAAATCAAAATAAAGAATTAGAAAGAAATAGTAATTTAAAATCAATAACTGCAGTTTGTATATGTTTTGCAGAGGGACTGCAAGAAAGATATTTCTTTGTACCTTTTGAGATTTGGAAAGATATGGAAAAGCGTTTTGGAAAGAAGAGTGTAACTGCAGATGATTTGAAAGAATTTGAAGTATTTTATAGATATAGCAGAGGAGTAGATTTTTTACAACATATAAAAATTGTAACAAAGAATAATGATTAGGAGGGATTTATGCAAAAAGAATTGATTTTGAATTTTGGAGCATTAGGTGGGACAATAAAAGAACAATTAAAAGAACAAGGGTTTAAAATAAACAAATATGCTATTAATTTTGAAAAAATAAGAGATAGCATAAATATGTTATACCTACATGGTTATATTTCAGAAAGTGAAAAAGAAAAGAAATTCCAAAAATTATTTAATGCAATAAAAAAACAGATAAAAATAGAGGTGGAATAGATGAAATTTATATATAAATTAACTTATGAAAAATTAGAATTAGGAGCAGGAGAGTGTGATTATGAAAAATATTTTTTAAGTTTTATGAAAATGAAAAAATTTTTAAAAACAAGAGGAATTTGGATTTCTAAAGGAACAAGAAGTATAACAGGAAATGGAAGTATTTATATTATTGAGAAAATTGAGGTGGAGTAGATGAAACGTTATAAACTAAAACACAAATATTTGAAAGGTTTTGAATTTTCAAATTATAATTATCTAAATTATGATAAAGTACAAGAACAATTTTGTTTAGAAAGTGAAGAAGAAACAGAAGATTATCAAACGATATTTAGTGATGAAGAAATAGAAAAATTAGTAGAAAAATGGCTTAATCTACTAGATTGGATAATGGAAGAGGTGGAGTAGATGAAAAAAATATCAAAAAAAGCGGTTGAGATAGTAGAGAAATACGGTTGTATTGATAAAATTGTAGGGGAAGAATGGGAATATCTATTTAAAACAAATAGATAAATTATATCCTGATTTTGCAGTTGACAGCAATATTTGGAATATGAAAATAACAGAAGAATATTTCGGAGAATTTCAGCAAGACGGACAATACTGTTTACAATCAACGATTGGAGAATCAGAGGATTGTTTTAGAGGAATTTATTATTTTCCAACAACGGATGGAAGATATTTAGCTGTAATGCGAAGAAATTTAATAAATAAAAATAGTTAGCAATAACAACGTTTACACTAAAAGGAGAATTTAAAATGTTAAAAGATTTGATTAAAAAAGCACAAACGCAAAATTTAGATGATGAAAATATTAAGAAAGAGTTATTAGAATATGTTGTTGATGACGAAACAACAGATGAGGATATAGTACAAGCTTTAATCGAGATTGAAAAAAGAGGAGTAAACAATATAACAACTGAATTTGATAATAATTTCAAAATAAAAATAAGTTGTTATACAGAGCCGTTTAAAAGTATTAAAATAGAGATTTTATCAAGATTAGATAAATGGCACTTTTATAATTTAATAGGTTCTTTTGTATATGATTTTGATAGTAAAAAATTCTTTGTTAAACCTCATAACGATAAGAAATGTGGTGGTTATAGAGATACAACAAAAGAAAATTTACTAGAGATGAGAAGAATTTGTAAATGGATATGTAAAGACTCAATTCAAGTTATGATAAGAACAAAATTAGGTGAGTTACTGTAATGTTAATAAATAACTTAAGTGAAAGGGAATATCTAACAAGATACGAGGTAATGCAGTTAGTTAGTAATCTGAACAAGTTAGATGTTCATAAATTTATGACGATACTGGAAGTTGTTAGACCAGAGCAAAAACTGTATAAGACTAGATTAATACTTGATACAGTAAAATACACAAGGAGAATACAAAATGACTAGAGAAGAAGCGTTACAAAAATTACAAAATTTCTATAATTGGTATAATGATGACGAGTTTGATTTTGATAAAGAAAAAGAAATCAAATACGATAATGATTTAAAAAATATAATTGAGTATTTAAGGCAACCTACTAAATTAGCAGAGTTTTTAGGTTGGGAGGAAAATGAAATTTATATTCTTTTTAATCTTCCATATATGGTTAAAGATGATGAACTTTGCTTTTTAAATAATGAAAATGAATGGCGAACAGTTAATTGTTATAGAACTTTAACAGAAATTAAACAACGAGCTAAAAAGGTCGAGCTTAAAAAGTTCGAGTGTAAAAAGTATTATTTGAAATTGAAAAAAGAATATGAAAGATTTATTGGCAAACAAACGGAGTTCACTTTTCTTAATTATGGAGAACTTAGGAAAATATACTTTTTGGGTAGTGATAAGTACGATATACTTGATATTCAGGTACAATTTACAGATGAAGAAATAAAAAATATCAAGTTACCAGAGCCTTTAACGATTGATATGTTTGATAAAATTGAGGTGGAGTAGATGAGCGTTATAGCGAAAGAATGCATTGTTGGTTACTATGATAAAGATGGAGAATATAATGAAATTGAATTAAAACAAAATAAAGAATATACTATTTCTTTTAAAGCAAAATTAGAACATACAGATGGAGATTTACTAATATTTAATGCTCATAATTGTATAGAAATAAGTGTTGATGATATCACAGGAATAAACGAGGTGGAGTAGATGAGAGATATAGAAGATTATATAGATGAATTAGAAGATTTAGCTTGGAGCAATGCAGATAGCTATAAAATAAATGAAGTTAGAAATAAAATCACTGAATTATTAAGTAATACAAGGCAAGAAGATTTTAGAGATTGGATAGTTGATAATTGGAGTGAAGTTGAGGAAAGTATATTAAAGGCTATGGTTAAATATTCTAAACAAAAACCATTTACGGGGAGAGAGTTTCAATTAAGGGATATTGTGGACAGGAATGAGCTGAAAGATGAAATTTCGGAGAACTTAAAAAAAGGAATTTTAAATGTAATAGATACTTATAGGGAATAGGAGGTAATAACAAATGAAATTAATAGATATAATATTTTTATTTTTAGGTGGAATAGCACTAGGAATGGCATCTGGGTTTATTCTTGAAAAAATATATTGGGATATTCATTTTAAAAAGCAAGAAAAAATAAGGCGAAAAGAAATAGAACGAAAGCACTTAATAATAGATATAGCAAACGAAGTGGAGAGGAGAATTGTAAATGATAAAAAGGAAAGTTGAAGAATATTTAGGGAAAAATGTTCTTGTAAAAGTAGGAAAAGATGAATATATCGGAGTTTTAGAAAAAGGAACAGGATATGAAACGGGATATTATCATTGTAAAGGCGATAAGAGAGAACATCACTGGTTCAGGAGTTCGCATATAAATTTTATAACATATATATCATTTAAAGATATGTTAAGTGAGTCTTTAAATGATATGTTAAGTGAGGCATAGTAGATGAGAACAATTAGAAAAGACTTAATTGACGAAATAGTGGTAGAAATCAATTTATATAAAAAAAGCGACAAAAGATTAAATATGAAGCAAAGAGAAAAAATGTTAAAGAAAGTAGGATTGAATTTTAAAAAGCCACAAGTTATTTATTTAAGTGGTAAAATCTCAGGAGATAAGAATTACAAAGAAAAATTTGAAAAATACAAAAAGAAATTCACTGCAGAGGGATATATAGTTTTAAATCCTGCTGAAATAAGTTTACCAGAATACTCAAACAGTTGGTATCAATATATGATGGTTTGTTTAAATCTTTTAAAAAATGCAGATATAATTTTTTTACTAGATGATTACAAAGATAGTACTGGAGCATTAATTGAATTAGAATTCGCAAAGAAAATGAATAAAACAATTTGGTATTATGAAGAGAAAGAGAGGTTAAAAATCGTTGGATATAATTACTAGAATGATTTTAAGTATATTATTAATAACAATAGTATATTTTTTAATAGGAGTTTGGGTAGGGGCAAAACAAAAGAATAGTAACGAAAAAGAATCGGATTTTATTAAAGCAATGGGAACGGTGCTAGGAACTAATATAATACTTATTGCTTTGCTAGGAATGATTAAAGCGATAATATATCTTTTTAAGATATTATTTTAGGAGGGATTATGGGTGTATTTACTAAAAGTGTTGAAGAGGATTTGAGGTTATATCCTTTACTTGAAGAGGCTATTCAAAATATAAATGACGAATTGGAATGGATTGAAAACAAACTAGAGGGTGTTGGAAGTTCAAATCCGTCAGCATTTAGAAGTGGCGGTTCAGATTATAATATTGTTGAAAACAGCAGAGCAGAATTAATTACAAAAAAAGAGAAGTTAGCCGATATTTTAAAAGCAAACGAAAAAGAATATATTTTAATAAAAAGGGGATTTAAATATTTAACAGATGAGCAATTAGAATATATTAAATTAAAATATTTTGAAAATAAAAGTTTAAGGGAAATAGCAAGATTAAAATATACTAATAAAAATGATGTTGCAAGTAAACTAAACAAAGCACTTAATAAAATAATTTATACAAGATACGGAAAAGCAAAATAAGGACAAAATAGGGACAAAAAAGCCTAAAATATGTGATATAATATTAGTGTAAAGTAATATAAAGAGCAGACAAGAATTGAGTTTTATAGAACTCACCTCCGAAGACTTAATATAACGCAAACAGAAGAGAGCAACAACAGTTGTTCTCTTTTGGTTTATAAATAAAAAAATTTAAAAAATCTTTAAAAAATACTTGACACGTGCTTAAACACGTGTTATAATATGTATAACAAATAAAGAAAAGAGGTTTTTAAAATTGAACAAAAGAGAGTTGATAAAAATTTTAAAAAAGAACGGCTTTAAACAAATACCAAAAAGAGGTAAAGGAAGTCATGAATGTTGGATAAAAGATGATATACTTTTAACTATACCAAAGCCAACAAGGTCAGATTATGACAAAGGAACATTAGACTCAATATTGAAAGATGCAGGGCTAAAAAAATAGTCCTGCAAAAAATCAATTTTAAAAACGACATAAATTATAAAATATTAGGAGGGGAAATCATGAAAAAAGGAGCGAGAACATATATTGCACTTTTTAAATTTAATGATGGAGTTTATACAATTACATTTCCGGATTTAAAGGGAGCAATAAGTGAGGCAGGAAGTATCGAAGAGGCTATCAGTAATGCTAAAGACGTTTTAGAAGTATGGCTTTTGAATGCTGAAGATTATAGTATAGATATTCCAGTTTCAAAAAGTTTCAAGGAATTAGAAAATTTAGCTACTGGAGAAAAAGATTTTATTCAGTATATAACTGTTGATTTAGATTTGGCAAGAAAAAAAGAAGATAATAGAGCGGTAAAAAAGACGTTGACTATACCGAATTGGTTAAATGAATTAGCGATAAATAATAATATAAATTTTAGTTATATACTGCAACAAGCTCTAAAGAAAGAATTAAATGTTAATTAATAATTAAATATCAATCAATTAAGGCATCTAGTAAGGTGTCTTTTTTGTTGCGATAAAAAGGAACAAAATGAAAAACTTTTATCAAACTAAAAATTGGATAGAGAAAAGAAAAAGGATATTAAGACGTGATGGATATATGTGTATGTGCTGTAAGAGGTATGGGAAGACTACTCAAGCTACAACAGTTCATCATATATATCCTTATGAACTATATCCTGAATTAAAATTAAATAGTTTTAATTTAATTTCACTTTGTGAAAAGTGCCATAATGAGATGCATAATCGCAAAAATCACGAATTAACAGAAAAAGGAAATTTGTTAAAAAAACATATCCCCCCTCTAAAAACTTTATTAAAACAAAGTCCATAAAAACGGTGTCAAAAACTTTTTATATACAAAGGCATTTTTCAGAAAAGGGGGAATGGCTAAAAATACACGTTTTAAAATGTGTATTTTTTTATGCATAAAAAATATTAATAAAATTTGAAATTTCAAAGAAATCTTAAATTTTAAGCATACAAGATTTTTTGAAAAATTTATATAAAAAAATTAAAGAAAAGTTGTAAATTTTTGATTAAAAATATATATATTTTTATCAAAAAAAGATATAAAAATGGAGGGATAAATTTGCAAATTGAGAAAATAAAAATTGAAAATTTGAAAGAGTATGGTAATAATGCGAAAATTCATACTGAAGAGCAAATTAATCAAATTTGCGAATCTATAAAAAGGTTTGGGAATAATGACCCGATAGCGATTGATGAAAATAACATAATCATAGAGGGACATGGTCGTTTATATGCTCTTAAAAAGTTAGGCTATAAAGAGGTTGAAGTTATAAGGCTTTCTCATTTGAATGAACAACAAAAGAAAGCATATATTTTAGCACATAATAAATTAACGATGAACACAGATTTTGATTTAGATAAATTGAAATTAGAATTGCTAGATATAACAGAGTTTGATATGTCAGAATTTGGTTTTGAAGATTTTGAAATGGAAGATGGAATTGAAGAAACGGAAGAACAACTTGAAGAGGTTTTGAGTTCAATTGACGAAAATAAAAAAGTCGATATTCAGTTGGGAGATATGTTTCGATTAGGAAATCATATTTTAATGTGTGGAGATAGTTACAATAAAGTTGAAGTTTTAAAATTAATTAATAATAAAAAAATAGATTTACTTTTAACTGATCCACCATACAACTTAAACTATTCCGGGGGGGGTTGCTTTGAAAAAAGCACAAAAAAAGTTAAGGAAAGAATAAAGGATATTATAGATTTTGATGTAGAAAATTTAAGATATATAAAACATTTTGATATAGGAAGTTTTTATTTTTTTACATCAAAAGATTCAATAAAAGATTATTTAAATTTATTTTCAGAATATAAATTTAATATTCTAACTTGGAATAAAAACAATGTTATTCCAATGGTAAATAATAATTTTTTACCAGATACAGAATATATTTTATATTTCTATAAAGATAAAAGAATTTGGAATAATGGGTTAAAACCCATTGATATATACAAAAAATATTATATATCAAGTATTCAATCAGGAAAAGTTTCAGCAGGAGGCAACCTTCATCCTACAATAAAGCCATTGGAACTCATAAAAAATAAAATTTTAATTTCAAGTAATGAAGATTCAATTGTTTTAGATTTATTCGGAGGTTCAGGAACAACGTTAATAGCCTGTGAAGAATTAAATAGGCAATGTTTTATGATGGAGTATGACCCGACTTATGTTGATGTAATTATAAAACGTTGGGAAAACTTAACGGGAGAAAAAGCTATAAAATTAAACTAAAGGAGGTGTGGTATGGAATTTAAGAAAGTAAAACGAGATTTAATCAAAAAAATGAAAAGCGTAGGAACTTATGACAAGTCTTTTGATGAAATAATAAATTTAACTGCTAATATATTGATTGATTTAGAAACTGCAAAACAAAACTTTGAAAGTTCAGGTTCTAAAATGGTTGTTATGCATACAAATAAAAATGGCAGTAAAAATTTAGTTAAAAATCCTTTTTATTTATCAATCGAAAAATTAAGAGATGATAGCATTTTATATTTGAGAGAACTCGGACTTACACCGACAGGGCTTAAGAAAATAAAGAATACAATAGATTTAGAACCACAAGAGCCGAGCAAATTAGATTCCATACTCGCAGGACTTGGATAAAATCAATGATTTGGATAAAATTAATGACTTAGAAGTTTTAAATTTTATAAATGGAATAGAAAGTGGTTCTAAAATTGTAAATGAAGAGCAAAAGCAAATGATTGCTCGTTTTAAAAAAGACTTAGTAAATGAGCACTATGAATTTAAAGTTGAAGAGGCTGAATTTGTTATAAAACTTATACAAGGTACGATAGTGAATGTTCAAGGAGAGGATATTAGAGGAGTACCCTTAATGAGAAAACCTTTAAAATTAATACCTTGGCAAAAGTTTTGCATATATAATATATTAGGTTTTTATCATAAAGGCACGATATTAAGGCGATTTAAAGAAGTTTTTATATTCATACCTCGTAAAAACGGAAAAACAAGTTTTATCGGCTCTTTAGCGTGGGCATTGGGAATACTTAGTAGAAAATCGGGAACTAAAATATACATTGTTGGAGACGTTTTAAAACAATCATTAGAAAGTTTTGATTTTATAAAAAAGAATATCGAAGAAATGGGAGAAACTAAAAATTTTAAAATTAGAGATAACTCATTCGGGCATACAATCGAAAGAAAATTCGCTGATGGCTTTATGAAAATAGAGGCTTTAGCAGGTAATTCGGATAGTCAAGACTCGCTGAATAGTAATATACAAATATGTGATGAGTTACACGCATACAAAACTCCAAAAAAATACAATGTAATTAAAGAATCGGGAAAGGCTTATGCTAATAAATTGTGCATCGGGATTTCAACTGCAGGGGATAATGTGAACTGGTTTTGTGGGCAAAGAGTTAAATATTGTCAAAAGGTATTATCCGGACAACTTGTAGATGAACAGTTATTTATTTTTATAGCAAAAGCAGACAACGAAAAGAAGTATGATGATGAAATAGAAATCATAAAAGCTAATCCGTCCGTTAACGAAACGATAAGTCTTGAAAGCTTAAAAAATGATGCATACCAGGCAAGAAATGACCCTCAGCAAAGAAAAGACTTTTTAGCAAAATCATTAAATATATTTACAAATAGTGTTAAAGCATATTTTGATATATCAGAATTTTCAAGTTCAGATGAAAAATATAACTGGACTCTTGATGATTTACTAAAATTAAATATAAACTGGTATGGAGGAGCTGACCTTTCAAAACTTCACGACCTAACGGCAACTGCTCTGTATGGAAATTATAATGGTGTTGATATTTGTATAACACACGCATTTTTCCCACGAGCTAGGGCTCATATTGTAGCAGAAGAAAATAGCATACCACTTTTTGGTTGGGAAGATGATGGGAATTTAACAATGAGTGATACAGAAACAGTATTATTTGATGATGTAGTCAATTGGTTTTGTATGATGAGAGATAAAGGTTTTAAGATTAGACAAGTCGGCTTTGACAGAAAGTTTGCAAATGAATTTTTTAATAAAATGAAAAAGAAAAAATTCAAGATGATAGATGAGCCACAGGTCTATTTCAAAAAATCACAAGGCTTTAGAAGAATAGAAATGAAAGTAAAAAATAAAGAATTTTATTATCTTCATTCACTAGCTTATGAGTATTGTGTATCTAATGTTAAAGCAGTTGAAAAAGTTGATGATGCGGTCCAATATGAAAAAGCAGACCCGACACAAAAAATCGACTTATTCGATGCAAGTGTATTTGCTTGTATGAGAATGATAGAAGACGGAGATAAGACTGCAAATTTAGATAATTGGATAAATCAAAAGTAAAGGAGGTGTGAAATGGGAATTTTTGATAGGTTTAGAAAAAAGGAAAAAAGAGAACAGGATAAAAAGAAAGTTGGTTTTTATATAAATCAAAGGGGAGCTTATGATTTTTATATTGACGGATATACTCCAATCGGAGATAGTCCAGAGTTTGAAACTGCGATAAATAAAATTGCTGATTTAGTTTCTAATATGACCATTCATCTTATGCAGAATACAGATAAAGGAGATATAAGGGTCAAAAATGCACTTGCTAAAAAGATTGATATATCACCTTGTAACTTTATGACAAAAAAAGCTTGGGTTAAATTTATAGTAAAAAATATGATTAAAAATGGGAATGCAGTTGTATTTCCTTTTTTTGATGAAAATGGATATATTGAAAATCTAGTACCAATCAATACAAGAAATATTGATTTTGTATGGGATTATGAAAAACAAGACTATTATATGAACTTTGAGGGAACGAGATATTATTCAGGAGAGTTCATTCATTTTGTTTTAGAACCGGATGAAGAGGAAAGTTTTAAAGGAAGAGGCTATAGAATATCACTCACAGATATAAATGATGCGTTAAAAATGGCTACAGAAACAAAGAAAAGTTTTTTAAAAGGGAAATATATGCCTAACTTAGTTATAAAAGTTGACTCTAACTCGGAGGCTTTAGAAAGTGAAGAGGGAAGAGAACAATTTGAAGAAAAATATCTAACTAGAAAAGAAAATGGGCGACCTTGGATAATACCTGCAGAGATGATGGAAATTAACCAAATAAAACCGCTTACAATTAATGATTTAGCTTTAAATGATAGTGTTGTACTAGATAAAAAGACGGTAGCGAGTATGTTAGGAATACCCGCTTTTTTCTTAGGAGTTGGAAATTTTAACAAACAAGAATATAACAATTTCATTAATACAACTATCATGAGTTTTGGAAAGATTATTGAACAAACTTTAACTAAAGCATTGATATATAGTCCGGATTTATACTTTAGATTAAGTCCAAGGAGCTTATATTCTTATGATATTTCAGAAATAGCAAATATCGGAATGAGTATGTACACAAGAGGACTTGTGTATGGTAATGAAGTTAGAGATTGGGTCGGAATGACACCACTTGATGAACTTAACAAACTTGTAATTTTAGAAAATTACATACCTGCTGACAAAATCGGCGACCAAAACAAATTGAAAGGGGGTGGAGATAATGGAGAAGAGGAGTAGTAACTTAGATTTGCAAATTAGAAGTGAGCCTGAAAGTAATAAAAAAATTATTGAGGGATATTTCATAGTCTTTGATGAAGAGACAGAACTTTATCCCGGATATTTTGAAAAAATTTCAAGAACGGCAATTTCTAATTTAGAAAAAAAAGATATTAGAGCATTAATAAATCACGAAACAGAGCTTGTACTTGGACGAACAATAAACGGAACTTTAAAATTAAGAATAGACCAAAAAGGGGTCTTTGGAACAATAGAAATTAACGAAAAAGACACTGATGCAGTTAATCTTTATGAAAGAGTTTTAAGGGGAGATGTAACTCAATGTAGCTTTGGTTTCTTTATAAACAAAATTGAAGAGGACTGGAGTGATGATGGAGTTTTGAAAACGACATTAACAGATATAGATTTATTTGAAGTTTCGGTTGTAACATTCCCCGCTTACGAGCAAACAAGCGTTAGTGCTAGACAAAGGTTAGAAAATGCAAAAGCAGAAAAACTAAATTCAAGAAAAAAATATTTAAAGGAGAAGTTAAAAAATGTTAAGAATTAAATTACTTAGAAAAAAATTAGAAAACTTAATTGAAGAAAGAGATAGCTTTAATGAAGAGCTTGAAAATTTGAATAAAAGGTCAGAGGAATTAGAAACAGAAATTGATAAGGCAAATGATGAAGAGGCACTTAGAAAAGTAGAAGAAGAGATTGATGAAAACCAAAAGGAAATTGAAGAGCTTGAAAATAAAAAAGCTGAAAAAGAAAAAGAAATTGAAGAAATAGAAAAACAAATTGAAGAACTTCAAAGAAAAGCACCAAAATTTAAAGAAGGAGAAAAAAGAGATATGAATTTAGAAGAAAGAAGAAAGTCTGTAGAGACTTTCATTAGAAGTAAAGGAAATATAAGGGATGATAGCATTAAAACAACAGATGTTGGAGTTTTAATTCCTAAAGATATTTCAAATAAAGTAACAGAACAAAAAAGCAAGGTTATAGACCTTTCTAAATATGTTACAGTTGTTAAAGTAAACACAGGGGCAGGTAAATATCCAATCTTAAAGAAAACAAAAGCTAAATTGTCAACTGTTGAAGAACTAACTAAAAATCCCAATTTGGCAAAACCTGACTTTTTAGAAGTTGACTGGAAAGTAGATACTTACAGAGGAGCTATTCCAATTTCACAAGAAAGCATTGATGATTCAGAAGTTGATTTATTAGGTTTAATTGAAAGACAAGCTGAAATTCAAAAAATAAATACAAAGAATTTCAAAATTGCAGAAATTTTAAAAACATTTACTTCTAAAGAATTTACAAAATTAGACGAAGTAATCACTTTATTAGATGTTGATTTGGATATAGCTTATAGCAGAACAGCTATCATGACTCAAACATTCTTTAACAAATTACACATTATAAAGGACAAAATGGGAAGATATATGTGGGATACAAGCCTTATTTCAAATAGTCAAAACGAATATATCCCTGTTGAAATTGAAATCGTACCTGATGAACTTTTAGGAAATAAGGGAGAGGCAAAGGCATTTATCGGAGATGTAGAAAGTGCAATTTTATTAACTGACAGAAAAGATTTATCAGTAAAATGGTTAAATCACGAAATCTATGGAGAATATTTACAAGCAGGTTTAAGATTTGGAGTTACTAAAGCTGATACAGAATCAGGGTTCTTTGTAACTTTAAATTTAGCAGAGGTTTAAAAATAAAAAAAGATATTCACTGAGCACAAAATTGAGCTCAGTGAATTATCTCAAAAAAGGAGTAAATTATGTATAAAGTAATACACGATTTTGTAGATAAAGATGGTATTTTTTATAACATTGGAGAGTTCTATCCATTTTTCGCAATAGAAGTTGATGAAAAACATATAGAATATCTTTTAAGTGAAAAAAATAAGCTAAAAAAACCGGTTATAGAAGAAATAAAAAACGAAACGGAAGACGTGGAGATAGAAGATGGAAATACTTCAGATAGTGAAGAGTAAACTTGGAATATCTTCAAATGTTAGAGATACACTTTTAAATCACATTATAGATTCAACAAAAATTGAACTACAAGAAGAACATAATTTAATTACAGGAGAAGAAGATACAGATTTAGTATCTTCTTTTTTGATTGATTATGTATGCTTTAAGTATCAAAACAGAGATTATAAAGGAGTGCCTCGTTACTTACAATTTAGATTACACAATTTAAAAGTAAATAGGCTAAAGAAAAAATAATGAATACTTTTGATTATGAAATTTCTTTAATCAAAGAAATTATTACAAAAAATAAATACAAGCAAGAAAAAATTGAGCGTCAAGAGAAAAAAGTTTTAGCGATAAAAAAATCAGTTGGAAGAGATGATTTTTTTAAAGGGAAAAACGTTGATTTACAGCTTGATATTACTTTAGTTATAAATGAGTTTGAATATGAAGATGAAAAAGAACTTATATTTGAAAACAAAAATTATAAAGTTGTTAGAACTTATAGCAGAAATGACGGTTTAATAGAACTTACTTGTGAAGAGGTCAAATTAGTCTAATGAAAGTAACGGATTTTGAAAAAGCTGTTAATGATATTTTAAAAGCAGAAATCGGCTTAGTAAATGATAAAGTTCGTGAAATTGCTGGTAAGGTAGCAAAAGAAACAGTACAAGATTTAAAATCATCTGCACCAATTAGGACAGGAAAATATCGCAAGTCTTTTAGAATTACTGAAAGTGAGTATGGAACGCCTATTGTTCACTCAAAAAAGCATTATCGACTTACACATTTACTTGAGTTTGGACACGATATTATAAAAAACGGAGTTAGAGTTGGAAGAACGAGAGGAATAATTCACTGGGCAAATGCTGAAGAAAAAGGGATTAGAGAGTTTGAAAAAAGAATAAAAGAGGCAATTGAAAATGGATAAAATTTTAGAGATATTTGAAGAGTTAAAAATGGAAATTCGATATATAAATACTAAAGAACATTTAAAAGTGCCTTATGCGATTTATCATAGACTAAAAGACGCGAAGATTTTTGCAGATGATAAAATTTATTGTAAAAGGTTCAATGTTAATGTTGAAATATATTTTAGTGATTTAGAAAAAGAAAGAGAATTTGAAGAAAAACTTGAAAGAAAATTAGAAGAAAATAGATTTGGATTTATTAAAAGTGAAGATATTACAATTAATGAAGAAGTCTATTTAGTTAATTATGAAATAGGAGGCATAGAATAATGGCTGAAAAAGAAAATAAAATTGAATTTGGCGTTGAGAATTTACACTTAGCGATTTTAAAAGATGAAAAAACTTACGAAATACCTGAACACATTTTAGGAACTGTTAATATAAAACTTAATGCTAAAGGAGAATTAAAAACAATTTATGCAGATAATGGTGTATATTTCTCTTTAGCATCAAACAATGGTTATGAGGGAGAATTACAAATTTATAACTTTACTGATGAATTCAAAGAAAAATACTTTGGATTTATAAAAGACGGAAATGGTGTTTTAGTTGAGCCGAGCGTTTTAAATCCGAAACCGGTAGCAATGGCATTTAAAATTCTAGGAGATGAAAAAGACAGGGCTTCTGTTTTATATAACTGTACATTTGAAAAACCTGATTTCGAATGGAAAACATTAGAAGATAAATTAGATGTACAAGTTATGAAGATAAAATTCAAAGCTACACCTAAGGCTTTTGAAAATTTTGATAAAAAGGTCGTACAATCTTCAACAACTAATGAAGAACTTAAAAAGACTTGGTTTACAAAAGTTTATATTCCATCAAAAGAAAAAACAATAAGTGTATAGGAGGAGTTTATGCTAACAAAAACTATTAAATTTTTTGATAAAGATTTAAAGATAAATACATCGGCGATTATACCGATTAAGTATAATTTTGAATTTCACAAAGATATAAATGATTTACTAAATAAATTAATGACATTCGGTTTATCTGTAAAAAACGATAAAGATAAAAAAGATAAAAAAGATAATTTTAAAAATATGGATTTTAATCTTTTAACAGATAGTATAGAGCTAGCTTATGTAATGTTAAAATATGCAGACAATTCAAATTTTGAGTATAAAGATTATGAAGATTTCTTGTCAAATTTTGAATTTATGGATTTAGCGACAAAATCAGTTGAGATAGTTGGAGAATATATATCTTCTAAAAAGGCGACATATCCACCAAGAACTAAATCAAAAAAAAACAAAATGAAAGGGAGATAACATACTCCCTTTTTTTGCTTAGAATTATGGAATTGGGACTTAATATAAAAGATTTAGAGGAGTTAACTGAAGGTATGATTTTTGATATTATAGACGAAAAAATGATAGATACAGCAGAATATGATGAAGATATTTATTTAGTAAATAACAATGCTAGTTTAGACGACTTCTTCCCGATTTCATAAGTGAGGTGGTAAAATGGCAGGAAGAATTAAAGGTATTACTATTGAGTTTGGGGGAGATACCGTCAAACTTGAGAACGCATTAAAAACTATAAATCAATCTAGTAAAAATGTTCAAAATAAATTAAAGGACATAAACAAATTATTAAAGTTTGACCCGAAAAACTCTGATTTATTAAAACAAAAACAAGAGGCTTTAGGGAAAGCTATTGATACAAGCAAAGAAAAATTAAATAAGTTAAAAGAAATAGAAAAAGAACTTGCAAAAGACCCCGGGCAAAAAGAAAAGTGGGAAATTGTAAAGCGAGAAATTGCTGAAACGGAAAATCAACTTAAAAGCTATAAAGCACAACAAATTAAGTTGAAAGAAGAAATGAGCGTTTTTCACAAAGTTGGAGAACAAGTAACAAAAGTCGGAGACGGATTTGAACAAGCCGGGAAAAAATTATTACCTGTTACAGCGGGGATAAGTGCATTAAGTTATGCGAGTAAAAAGGCTTGGGATGAAGTCGATGAAATGCTTGATATTGTTGTAACCAAAACTGGGGAAACGGGCGATAATTTAAAAGAATTGCAAGGAGTTGCAAAAGAAGTTTTTAAAAGTGAAGTAGCACCGTCAGCAGTTGATGCAGGAAACGCAGTCGGAGAACTTAATACTCGTTTTGGATTTACAGGAGACATATTAAGAGATGCAAGTATAGACTTTTTGAAATTTGCAGAAGTAACAGGGCAAGATGTTAATAGTGCAGTTATAAATGTATCAAGAGCAATGGGTGATGCAGGGATAGATGCAAAAGATTATAAACTTGTATTAGACCAATTAACAGTAGCTGGTCAAAAATCAGGAATTGAAGTTGGAAAATTAACTGAAACATTAACAAAGTTCGGAGCACCTATGAGGCAACTTGGCTTTGATACAAAAGAAAGTATTGCATTATTTGCATCTTGGGAAAAAGCCGGAGTTAATACCGATATAGCCTTTAGTGGTATGAAAAAAGCAATCGGTAACTGGGCGAAAGAAGGTAAAGATGCAAAAGTTGAATTTAGAAAAATGCTTGATGAAATACAAAAAGCACCAACACTTGCAGACGCAACAACAAAAGCAATAGAAGTTTTCGGGCAAAAAGCAGGACCGGATTTAGCTGATGCAATAAAAGGTGGTCGTTTTGAATTTAATGAAATGACAAAAGCATTAGAAGAAGGTGGAGGGTCTTTAGAGACAACTTTTGAAAACACAAGAGACCCTATCGATAAAATGAAACAAGCTTTTAATAATATAAAAGTTACGGGAGCAGAACTTGCAGAGGTTGCTATGCAAGTATTAGCACCTGTTTTTCAGAACTTAGCAAATAAAGCAAAAATGTTAAGTGATTGGTTTTCTAAATTAACAGACAAACAAAAAGAAATGATTGTTAAAATTTTAGGAATAGTCGCAGCGGTAGCACCTGTTCTTATTGTTTTAGGAAAATTAACTCAAGGGATAGGCAAAACGATAGATTCTTTTAGTAAAATACATTCAACGATTTCTAAATTATCAAGTGTCGGTTCTAAACTTAGAGGTGGAATAACAAGAATATTTGCTCTTGTTAAAGCACATCCTTTCGTAGCGATAGCAG
The DNA here is from genome assembly GCF_001553085.1 of Parvimonas sp. KA00067. Classification (NCBI taxonomy): domain Bacteria; kingdom Bacillati; phylum Bacillota; class Tissierellia; order Tissierellales; family Peptoniphilaceae; genus Parvimonas; species Parvimonas sp. KA00067. The sequence goes on from NZ_KQ960149.1 coordinate 138,889, forward strand.
TCGCAATCGCTGCACTTGTTGCAGGACTTATTTATGCTTATAAAAATTGTGAAAAGTTCAGGAATATAGTTGATAAGGCTTTTAAAGTATTAGCTAAAACATTTGAAAGTTTTATGAAAGTAGTAACTAAAGGTTGGGATGTGATAAAAACAGCGTTTCAAGTTGCTTGGAATACAGTCATAAATCCGATAATAACATGGATAGGGCAAAAAATACAAGGCTTAAAAGAGTCTTTTAATAGCTTTAAAACGAATTGTGTAAATATATTTAAAACAACATGGAATGTAATAAAAACAGTTTGGGATACGTTTTGGGCAGTATTTGAATCTGTTTTTAAAGTAGCTTGGGAAGTTTTAAAAGTTGCTTTTGAAACAACATTTAATTTTATAAAAACTATCTTCACTACAGTATGGAATAAGATAAAAACAGCTTGGGATGTATTCTGGGCGGTCTTTGAGCCAATTTTTAAAACAGCTTGGGAAGTTTTAAAAGTTAATTTTGAAATAACGTTTAATGTTATAAAAACTATTTTCACGACCATTTGGAATAATATAAAAATTGTATTTGAAACAATTTTAGGAGTTATAAAAGGAATTTGGGATATATTTGCAGGAATATTTACTGGAGATTGGAATAGAGTTTGGGAAGAAATAAAAGGAATATTCTCATCAATTTGGAATGGGATAAAAAATTTGTTTTCAAATCTGTTAAATGGAATGTGGGATTTAGCAAAGAATATATTTAACGGTTTAGTCGGCTCTGTGAAATCAATTTTCGGACAAGTTCCGGGTGCGATTTCAGATATTTGGAATGAAGCGGTTGAGTTTTTAGAAAGTATAGATTTAGTAGGCATAGGCGAAAATATAATTCAAGGACTTATAAATGGGATTGGTTCAATGGGAGGAGCGTTAGTCAGTGCTGCAAGAAACATAGCAAATAGCTTTATAGGTTCTATTAAATCGTTCTTTGGTATAAACTCTCCCTCAAGAGTTATGGCAGGATTTGGTGTCAATATAGGAGAGGGACTTGTTAATGGTGTTGATGAAATGCAAGATAAAGTAAATGAAAGCGGTAAGCAAATTTCAAATGCTTTTACAAAAGGATATGAAGAAAGACAAAAGAACTTCAAAAACAAAATAACAGGAACTTATGACTTAAGTGCTAATAGTAATGTTTTATCTAAATTCAATCAAGCGATACAAGAGTTTAACAATCTAAAAAATAACTTAAATATAACAGTTGTTTCAGAGCTTGACGGAAAAGCAATAGCAAAAGGCACTTGGAAATATACAGATGGTTATCAAGGAATGAATATGAAAAGATTAAGGAGTGTTAAAGCGTAATGGATATAAAAGAATTAAAAACTAAATACAATGTATTAGAATTTACAATCAATTATAAAAATTCAGATTACACTCCTGAATTTTTTAAAAACCGATTAAAATCAAGTGAAGAAAACTTTTATAAAATAGATATAAATTGCTTTTTAGAAGTTAATGACAATTTGATTTTTAATGTAAATAGATTAAAAGAATTATTTAAAAATATAACACTAACAGATGATGAAAAAGAATATGATGTATTTTTAGACAGTTGTTCTGACATAGAAGTTGAAGAGGATAGCATTATACTTGTAACTTTTTCTTGTAACGGAAAAATTTTTAGAAAAAGAGTAAAAAGAAAAATGCAAACTGGAGAAAAAATTGTATTTAATTCTGTTAGAGATATAAGGTTAAATTTTTCACTTAGTCCAACAAACGAAGTTTCTGAAAAGAAAGTAATATTAAATCAATTAACTTTTACATTTAACACAAAAACTGGTTTTGAAATAAATTCGGAAAAAGGTAAAATAAAAAATTTAATAAAATGGGATTTTTATGAGTTTCCAAAAAGCAAAAATAAAGAATTTATTTTAAATTTATCGGGAATTGAAGAAGTTAATATTGATTATAGAGAGGAGTTATAATTATGATTTTAAATTTTTTTAAAACTAAAAATAAACTTCTTGAAAAAGATTGTAAAATCACATATCAGTATGACGGATTGATAACTTTAGAATTTGAAAAAGACGAAGATGAAGAGGTTCTATGTGAAGAACCTTTTTTCATCTCTAACGAAAATCAATTCATAGTAAAAAATATTGATGAAAATACAATAACTTGTGAGCTTGATTTCACAAGTTTAAAAAAAGATTTTTTTGTCGGAGAAAAGAAGTTTGATTCTTTAACACTTAACGATATATTACATCAGCTTTTAGATAAAGTTAATTGGACTATAAGAAATGCACAATCAATAAAATCAAGAAGAACTTTAGAGGTCGAAGATGAAAGTTTATTAAGTGCAATTTTTAAACTTGAAAAGTTATATGATTGTACTTTTGAATTTGATTGTAAAAACAAAATCTTAACAGTAGTGGATGAGGGAAGAAAGAGAGATTATAACATTTCTAAAGATATAAATTTAGAAGATTTTATAATCAAAAAAGACACTTTCGAACACTATACAAGAATTTATGGTTTTGGAAAAGACAATATGACTTTTGAAAGTATCAATGGTGGAAAAGAATATGTTGAAAATACAAAATATAATCAAAATATAATACCTGCAGTTTTTCGTGATGATAGATTTACAGATAAATTGAATTTAAAAAAGCATTGTGAAGAGCTTTTAGAAAAATATTCTAAACCTTTAATTGAGTATGAATTGTCTATCGTAGAATTGGACGGCATAAAACTAAAACTTCACGATATAGTTACTTTTTTAAACCATAAAACAAAAAGAAAAGAAGAGCATAGAATTATAGAATATACAAGATATACTGAAGATGAAACAAAAAGCGAAATCAAATTTATAAATAGAGCGACAAATTTATCTGAATTTATAACACATCAACAAGATACAATTACAACAGAAATTCAAAAAGAAATTGGTAAGTATGATTTTAAAACAAAATTTGATGAAGATATAAAAAAAGCAACAGCAAGATTTGAAAAACTTTTGCTATTCGGTCATAAAATTGAAACAGAAAACGGAACTTATTATGTTGACCAACTTCCAAAAGAAAACGCAAAAAATGTCCTCAGAATTGGACTTGGTGGAATAATGGGAAGTTCTAATGGTTGGGACGGACCATATTCTTTATCGATAGGAAATGACGGAAGTATCAATGCGGATAGAATTTTAACAGGCTTTTTAGATGTTGACAGAATTAAAGCTAACTCAATAACTGCAGATAAACTAACAGTAAAAGCAAGGGAAGAATTAACAAATGGATTTGTAACGGAAGAACAACTTACAGAATTAAAAGTTAAACAAAATGAAATTGAAACTTTGATTTCAGAAACAACGGCTATTATTGAAAATTTAATAAAAAACAAAACTGTAACGGTAAATAAAAATAATTCTTTTAAAGAGGTTATTAATTTAGAAAAAGGAAAGGCATATAATTTTAAATTTTCAAGTAAGGGTAATTGTGAGGTTTATGTAGTCTTTACATATAAAGATGATAAAAGACGTTATAAATATAAATATCCTAAAAAGTTTATTGATAAAAGGCTGATAGGTGGGAAGTATTCATCAACTTTTTATTCTAATCATATATTGTCTTTTAAAGTGCCTGAACAATACAAAGAAAGTTATATAATCTATAAAGGTATTGAAGATAGCGAAATAAAAGATATTTCATTGGGCGAACACATTGGTCAATATAATGCAGATAGAATAACACGTTTAAAGCAAGATTTAGACGGCTTTAAATTAACGGCTGAAAATAACATAAATAAGGTTAAAAGTGAATTTAATGTAAAAGCTGATGAAATAAGTAGTAAAGTTAAAAATGTTGAGAATAAAATTTCAACTGAAATAGCACAATCGACAAACGAAATAAAATCAACTGTTAAAGAGATGAAAGAGGATTTAAAGCAATTTAAAAATCTTTGTAAAGAAAGCACTAAAGAAATAAACGGTAATGATATATATTTTGATTGTGAAAAGTTGTTAAAAGGTCAAAAATACAAGGTTGTTTTTAAAGCTAAAGATATACAAAATAATGCAGATTACAAAGTATATAATTCAGATATGAATTATAGAAAAATATCAGAAAATAACGCTTGGGTTTTTACTCCTAGTCAAGATATAACACAGCTTAATCTTTACAACGGTGGTGGTAGCAATCCAAAAGCCAATATATATGATGTGCAGATATTTAAGCTAAATGATGACCCTAGACTTGAAGAATTAAAGTCGGAAATAAAGCAAACGTCAACAGAAATTAGCCTAAAAGTTTCTAAAAAAGATATTGTTTCAGAAATCAATCAATCAGCTGAAGGTGTAAAGATAAGAGCTAATAAAATTGAACTTGACGGAGATGTTATAGCAAATAAGCTAACATCTAAAAGACTGTATGGAAACTATATCGACGGAGCTGTAATAAACGGTGGAATTATAAAAATAGGGAATTATGGATATTTTAGACCGAATTCAAGTGGTTTTGTTGCAGTCGCTCCTAGAAACAAATATGCAGATGACGGGATAGGAATGCAATTAAGTGGTAACGACGATAGTTCCCCAAGTGGAATTTTTCTCTTTGAAAGTAACAATATATCTCAAGGTGGTTCACACGATATATCACAAAAAGAGTTATTAACTGTATGGGGTGCAAATGCAATGGCTTTTAAGTATAATGGTCGTTGGCAAAAAGAAGGAAAGGCAGTTTGTACAAATAAATACAGGAACTCTGTAATTAGTTTTAGCAACGTCAATATGTATGCGGTAGCTTCAATTTGCTATGGAGATGACGGCGAACTCTATTTTGATGACGGAACGGAAGGCGCAACTCACGGTTGGTTTGTAAAAGTTGATAGAAGTTATTCAGATATAAGACTTAAAAAAAATATAAAGATTTGTAAAGAAAGCGGACTTGATTTAATCAAAAAAATAAATTTTAAATCTTTTGCTTGGAAGAAAAAAGCTAAACGAAAGCAAAAAAAATATACTAAAATAGGTATTATAGCACAAGAGTTGGAAAAGATTGATGATAGTTTAGTTTATACAGAACCTAACGGGACAAAATGTATTGATGATTTTAGACTTTTGGCAGTTACTACAAAAGCAGTACAAGAATTAAGTAAAAAAGTTGAGGAGCTTCAACTTAAAATAAAGCAATTAGAAGAAAGGTAGGTACAATATGAGTAAAATTACACATATTATAGCAACGAAATTTGGTGGAGAATGGGACATTAGAGCAATGAGAGATGATTTTCAAGAAATCAAAACTAATGTAAAAGATGAATTTAAAGAAAATTTTGAAAGTTTTGTAAACTCTTTAGAAGAAATTAAAACTGAAAAAGAAATTGAAAATGAAATGAAAAACGAGTTATTAAGTAAGATAACTGAAAATTCAAGTGATGAAGAAAAGTATAAAAACTTAAAATTCTATGATAAGTGGCAAGACAGAAAGAGATATAAAATAGGTGCTATTGTAAAACAATTTGTAGCTAATGAGGAATTTTTATTTAGGTGTAAAAAAGAACACGAAAGCGATTATGGTATAATGCCGACTTTATCGACTGAACATTGGGAAAAGATACCTAACGGAAAAGAAGAACCGCCACGCAATCCACTTTTACCAAAAGAAAAGCCAGACCTTTATAATAATGAAAAAACTTATAAGAAAGGTACAGAGTTAGAAAGCGACAGATATTGTATTTTTAATGACAAAGTTTATGAATATGTTGGAGATGAGCCAGCAGATGGTAAAAGTCCATTTTCTTTTCCACAACTTTGGAAAGAAATAGGTAAATGGCAAGACTAATGAGGGAGTTTATAACTCTCTCTTTTAAGTTAGAAAGGGGGTAGCAAATGGCATTACAACCAATCAATATTAGGGTAAGTGATGATGTCGAAAATTATATAACGGCTGAAATGGACGCTAAAATTTATTCACAGTTAGTCAGCGAGGGAATAGCTAAAGACGTTGGAAATGCTTGTAAGGTAGTAATTGGCGAAAATGATATAAAAATTCAAAATGGACTTTTTAATATTCAAGGTTACTTTGCAAGTATAAAAGATTTTCATAGCATATCAAAACCAGTTCAAAATGATTTTTATGTAAAAGCTAAATTTGTAAAAGGTGTATCTCAAGATGAGTTTACAATTTATACTGATACAAATAAAGATTTAGTTCAACAAGACTTGTTCAACGGTGGTACTATAAGAGAGTTACTTATAGCAGAGGTACGCAATAAAAACGAAGTTACAATGCACAATGTAAATTTATCTTTAGCAGAAATGAGGAACGCTTTACAGAATATCTTAGAAGTTGAAAGTCAAAGAGTACAAGCTGAAAAAGAAAGAATTGAAAAAGAAATAGAAAGACAAAAAAATTCAACACAAGTTATATCAAGAGTTGAGGGACTTATACAAGCTCTATCTCAAACGGATAGCAATTTAAAAAAAGAAGAACAAAAAAGAGTGCAAGCCGAAAATTCGAGGGAGGAAAAAATATCAACTTATACCCAACAACTTGAAGCTTTAAAACAAGTTAAAAACTCAGTTGATGAACTACAAAGAACATTAAACGAGCAAGTGCAGACAGCAACGGGTAAAATTGATGAAATGACAAGACTTAACACTTTATTAACTGAATCGGAAGATAAAAGAAAACTATCAGAAACCGAAAGAGAAAAAAAGATAGCTGAATTTGATAAGTTAGTAAAGAGTTTTGACGGTACTAAAATTTCACAGGAGATAGAATATTTAAAAAGCAATTTAGAACACATACAAACATATGAAATAATGTCATTAAAAGATAGAATGATACCATTAGAAACATTTTTAGCAACCGCGAATGAATCAATACCAATAACACTTTTAACGCAACTTAAACTTTTCTTAGGCGATGATTTAGAAGATTTGAATATTGGTAACGATAAATTTTATGCTTTAAAAAATGTAGATGGAAAGTTATGTATCGTAAGAGGTACAATGGATGAGTTACAAGATTTTACAACAACGCAACAAGGAGGTTAAAATGGCTTTAGAGAAAATAACTATAGCAACAGAAGAAAAACAAGATAAAATTTTACAAGACATTTCTTTAGTAAGTTCAAGTGTAAATCAACTTGCACAAAAAACAGTTGATACTTCAAACTTAGCAGATAAAAGCGATATAGAAAAGATGAAAAATTTAATTGAATATATAAGTGCAAACTCTCTTTTACAAGTAAAAAAAAGTAGCGTTGAAGAAACAAATTGTAAGTATCTTTTGATAGCGATTACAATCAATCATTCAAGTAGTGGTTTTAAATCTATCACAGCGAAAGAAGTATCAGGCGAATCAATACCAAGATATAAATTTCCAGAATATATAAATACTAATTATCATATAACAATAGGTAATTCCTCATTTTACGTGTTTAAAAAATGTATTATTGTAACCGAGTTCCGAATGGACTATTTTGAAAGTGCATTAATGTTAAAATTGTCGGAGTAAAAAAATGGATAAAGATTTTATAATAAATGAACTTGCTTTAAAGATTGCACAGCTTGAAGTTGAAAAAGCATTTTTAAAAAGCGAAAATCAAGACTTAAAAGCAAAATTACAAGAAAAAGAAAAAGATAACGAAGTAAAGGCATAGTATAGCATTAAAAAACAAAAATAATTAAAAATAGGCTATATTTTAAGCTAAATGTTGAAATTTCAATGCTTGAGAAAAGGAAAGGTGATTGAGTTGTGGATTTAAGTACAATATCAATAGTTTTAAGTATAATAGGGAGTACAATTGCTTTAATAAAGATGATAGGTAAACCTATTATGCAAATTTTAAAGTTACAAGAAAAGCAAACAAATGGTATAAGATGTTTGCTTAGAAAAGAAATTTTTGAAATAATAAATCGTGTTACAGAAAGAGGATATATTTTTCAAGATGAACTTGTATCACTTAGAAAACTCTTTATCAATTATAAGGAGTTAAAAGGAAATGGAATAGTAGATAAAATGGTAGAAAGTGCTTTAAGTTTACCATTAAAAAATAAATAATAAGGAGAATGGAAAATATGAAAATTAATTTAAAAGTAAGAATGAAAAATAAGACGTTTGTAATTACAATGCTAACAACTGTAATAGCTTTTATTTATCAAATATTAGCTATGTTTGAAATTGTATCACCTATTAGCAAAGAGCAAGTAACACAAGTTATAATGCTTTTAGTAAATATACTTGTTGGGTTTGGAATTTTAGTTGACCCTACTACAAAAGGTGTATCAGATAGCGAAAGAGCGTTAGGCTATAAAGATTTGGGCGGAAATAAGTAAAATGGTTGCTGAATATATAAAAAGAATGTATAAGGAAGATACAGAGTTATCTGATAAGATTTTTAAAGCAGAAAGAGGACTTAAAACTCTTGATTTAGACAAGAGAGAAAAAGAACTTTTAATATCTCAAGTGCAAAAGATGAAAGCATATCAAGAAGTTTTACAAGCAAGGATAAAATATGCGATTGAAAAAGGAAAGAAATAATATAAGCTGAAAAGTGGTATGTGATAATTAGTTGCATACCACTTTTTAACTAAAGAAGGGGAAAATAACTATGAATAAAAACGACAAAATGATTGGGTGGTTCAAAGAAAGACAAGGCAAAGTAACTTATTCAATGAATAATAGAACAGGTAGTAAGAGTTATGACTGTTCAAGTGCAGTGTATTATGCAGTGTGTGAGGCTTTAGGTTTAAAAGTTGAATATCCAAAGAATACAGCAACTTTACCAGAGTGGCTTTTAAGAAATGGCTTTGAAAGAATTGCTGTAAATAGTGAGTGGACGGCTGAACGTGGAGATATAGTAATTTGGTCTAAACGTAAAGGCGTTGCAGGAGCAGAGGCACATACAGGTATTTTTACAGATAATTCTCATATCATACATTGCAATTATAATGCTAACGGCATAAGCGAAAATACTGAAAATAGCTTGTCAAGTTTATATAATTGGCATTATGAAGTGTTTAGATTAAACGACAACGCCCCTACTTGGCAATCAAATTCCACAGGTTGGTGGTATGAATATTCAGATGGAAGTTATCCGCAAAGTGAATGGGAAAAAATAGACAATGAATGGTACTATTTTGACGAAAAAGGCTATGCTTATCAAAACAAATGGCTTAAGTATGAAAATAATTGGTACTATTTTGATAATAGCTGTAAAATGTGTTTTGGCAAGTGGAAGTACATTCAAGAAACTTGGTATTACTTTGATGATGACGGAATAACTTATCAAAACAAGTGGCTAAAATATAAAGACGATTGGTACTACTTTGATAACAATTGTAAGATGTTGAAAGATACATTTTTCAATGCAGGAAACGAAAGATTTTATGTAAATGGTGAGGGTGTTTGCGATTTGTCTTATACTAAGAAAATCAACAACAAAACTTATGCTTTTGATGATAGAGGAGCTTTGATTGTAAATAAAAAGATTAATGAAAAAGGCGAAATAGAATAGGGGCTATCAAGCCCCTTTTTATTTTTCGAATTTTATTATATTTTCAATATCAAAATTATATTCAGTAGTTGCAAATTCTATTTCTATAAATCCATCTTTTAATTCTTCGACTTCTTCTCTTGTAAAAAATTCATTTTCTATAATTTCTTCAAAAGGAAGAATATCTTCATCTTTATATAAATAAAACTCAACTTTACCATTACAATTTACAAAAGTTTTTAAAATACAATTTTTATTTTCATTAAATACTTCAAATTCACACAATCTATCATTTTCTTTCCAATCAAAATGTGTTCCGTCGTTGCCGTTCATATAACGAATTACACTTTCTTTTTTTAAAATTTCATTTATTTTATCTCTCAATTTAATTAATTGTTCTTTCATTTTCAAAATCCCCTTTCCTTATTGTAATTATATTATAAC